>NZ_BAAGTT010000024.1:0-507187 GCF_054781775.1 Spirosoma areae
TGCGTAGAGCTGAGCCGTACTAATGACCCCGGGAGCGTGTGCTGGGGCTTATAGGTCCGTCGTTGAGCGGGGCTGGTTGGTTTAGCCGCTGGGGTTAGCGGGCTGGGTCTGGGTAAAGGAAGTCTCTCTCTGTGGGGTTCAAAGCAGGAACAGGTCTTGATGGCCCTGCGGTTGCGCGGGGTTGTCGTTGAGCTTCAGTCAGGTTGGTGCCGTCAAGGCGGGTGTGCACCTCTCTTCCATTTCGAACAGAGCCGTTAAGCCCCGTACTGCCGATGGTACTGCTGTCACAAGCGGGAGAGTAGGCAGGTGCCACCTGAGTGATATTGCAGCGGAAGCTGGCCGTGAGCCGTTCTTCGAGAGAGGAACGGCTTCTGTGCGTCTAAACGGGTAGATACTCTGTTGAATAGAGTTATATAGATTCCCAAAACTCGCTTATCATCCGCAAAACCTCATCCACTGAATTTGCCACCAGCAAAAGAATGCGGTTTTCAGCTTTCAGAAACCCGTCATCTACCATACGGTCAAGTTGTTTGAGCATAAGGTCGTAATAACCGTTTGTATTCACGATGGCAATGGGCCCTTCGTAAAGTTTAAGTTGTCGCCACGCCAAAATTTCAAATAATTCGTCCATCGTTCCATAACCGCCAGGTAAGGCAATTACACCTTTTGCCAATTGCACCATTTTAAACTTTCGTTCGTGCATAGTTTCTACAAAATGTAATTCCGTTAAGGTGCGGTGAGCTACTTCAAGGTCAGCTAAAAAATTTGGAATCACCCCAGTTACTTCGCCCCCATTTTGCAAAACAGCATTAGCTACATTGCCCATCAACCCAAAACCGCCACCGCCATAAATAAGACGAATATTACGGGCCGCCATTTTCTCACCAAGCTCAACAGCGACTTCATTATAAACTGGATTTGTGCCGAGGCTTGACGCACAGTAAACAACAATACTTTGCATAGATAATGTGGGCTTGAAACTCGTCGCTTATTTATAAAAAACTGTCTGAAAAATTATTCTCAGACAGTCTCTAAGGAATTAATAGTTTGGTTATTGCTTTCAGATCCAATCCCCCGAAGGTTCCGGAACTCATCAGCAAAAATACCTGGGCTGCATTGCGTTGTTCTAATAGGTAATCCTGTAAGGCAATAACGTCAGTGAAAACGCGCAAATCTGGCCTATCGAAAGCTGCCATAATATCGTTTGGCGTGATTGAGATCTGGTGATTTTCTGTTAACGGTTGAACTTCAGCAAAGACTATGGCTTTATCAGCGGCATCCATTGTATCTTTATACTGCTCCAGAAAGGCTTTGTTCAGGCTGCTAACAGTGTGGAGTTCAACAGCAGCAAGGAGTTTCTTGTCGGAATATTGTTGCTTCACAGCTTCGGTTGTTGCTTCGACTTTAGCAGGCGAATGGGCGAAATCGCGAAAGAGAATTCGCCCATTATTTTCTGCAACTTTCTCTAATCGTTCGCTTACACCCTTAAAGCTCGGAATAGCTTCATAAAACTGGTCCTCAGTAATGCCAATACGGTCGCAGACAGTTATGGCTCCGGCGATATTTTTTAGATTATGCTGACCGAATAAGTTAATCGGTATGCGTTTATTAAGCTTGGTTATCAGATACGTATGGCCGTCGACAACCTCACTTGGATGCGGAAAATAAGGAATCTTCGTAATATCGGTGCGTTCCTTCTGGCCGATTACGTCAAGCATATCGTCCGATTCATCAAAAATCAGGATACCCGCTTTAGGCATAGCTTCGGCGAGTGACTCGAATTGGTCGACATATTCATCCCAGGTTGGGTAAAGATTTATATGGTCCCAGGCAATGCCACTAATAAGCGCAATATGAGGCTGATAGTGCAGAAATTTCGGGCGGGAGTCGATAGGTGACGATGCATATTCATCCCCTTCGATAATGATAAGGGGGGCCGTTGAGGATAATCGAACCGTTGTATCGAAGCCGTCAATGGGGTCCCCAATCCAATAATCGAATGTTCTGTTATGGTGCGTCAATACATGCAAAATTATAGCTGTAATGGTTGTTTTACCATGACTACCGGCTATCACCACGCGCTGTTTCTGCTGACTTTGCTGATAGATAAATTCAGGATAGGAATAAACAGGCAATCCCAGTTCCAGTGCCTTAACCAGCTCGGGGTTGTCTTTACCCGCGTGCATACCAACGATAACAGCATCTAAACCCGACTGACCATTCTTTAAATTAATTTTATCGGGAAACCAACCCGTTTCGGTAGGGAGCAAATTTTGTTGTTGCAGACGCGTCCGCGAAGGCTCGTAAATCGTTTCGTCGGAGCCAGTAACGATATGACCCTGTTGCTGAAGCGCCAGCGCAAGATTGTGCATGGCACTGCCGCCAATAGAAATGAAATGGATGGATTGAGGCATTCTATAAATCATCAATGTCGGGACACAAAAGTACAGCTTCTTTTCGGTTTGATGGACTACCTTAAGTCAATGGCTGACCCGGCATGTTTTTCTACTATTAAATTTCTGCAATTCCCGAATCAAACCCTCCACTTTTTCGTTAACTACCTTGCGAATACTCTTCACTTGCAAACCCCGACTTTCGGGGCCAAATTCGCGCCTGTTTTTGGAATAACAACCGCAGCAGCGGGCCACCGGAGTGCCGGACCACCTTTTTTATGGCCGAATGTAGGGATGAAGACATACTATGACCTGATTGACCAAACGTTTGAGTTTCCTACACGGGAATTCAACGTGGAGAACAACGAACTGATGTTCAACAATGTCCCGTTGATGGATATTGTCAATGAGTACGGTACACCGCTGAAACTAACGTACTTACCGAAAATTACGGAGCATATAGAGCATGCTAAACTGTTGTTTAGGAACGCCCTGAAGCGGTATAATTACAAAGGAAATTATACCTACTGCTATTGCACAAAGTCATCCCACTTTCGGTTTGTGCTCGATGAGGTGCTTAAAAATAACGTTCACCTCGAAACCTCATCGGCCTACGACATGCCCATTTTGCGGGAGTTGTATAAGGCCAATAAGATAAATAAGAGTACGTACATTATCTGCAACGGTTATAAACGGCCCCTGTACACCCAATACATTAGCGAGCTCATCAATGAAGGGTTCACGAACTGTATTCCCGTACTCGACAACCTGAAGGAAATTGAGGCTTACGAAAACTCTATAACCGCCGATACGGTCAACTTCGGTCTCCGAATCGCGACGGACGAGGAACCTAATTTTGCGTTCTATACCTCACGTCTGGGGATTCGCTACAGCGATGTGAATGAACTGTACCGAAGCAAAATTCAGCCGAATGAGAAGTTTAAGCTGAAAATGCTTCACTTCTTCATCAACACAGGTATTAAAGACAGTGCCTATTACTGGAGCGAACTCAGCCGCTTTATGTATAAGTACTGTGAGCTGCGGAAAATGTGCCCCGACCTCGATTCGATTGATATTGGGGGCGGTATGCCAATCCAAACATCGTTTCAGTTCACGTATGACTACCAGGCCATGATTGACCAGATTGTGGAGAGTATTCAGTGGATTTGTAATAAGAGTAATGTGCCGGTGCCGCATATCTTCACCGAATTTGGTTCGTACACAGTTGGCGAAAGTGGCGCAGTGATTTACAAGGTGATTGACCAGAAGTTGCAGAACGACAAGGAGTTATGGTATATGATTGATGGCTCGTTTATTACGCAACTGCCCGATTCGTGGGGTTTGGGTCAGAAATACATTATGCTGTCGGTCAATAACTGGGATAACCCCTACCAAAAAGTAAACCTCGGCGGGCTAACCTGCGACTCGCACGATTTCTATAATACCGAGGCCCACAGTGCCGATTTATACCTGCCAATTTTTGATCAGGAGGCCGAAGACCAGTACATCGGCCTGTTTCATACTGGTGCGTATCAGGAATCACTGGGCGGTTATGGGGGCATTCAGCATTGCCTGATTCCGGCCCCGCAACACGTTATTGTGGACAAAGACGCAGAAGGCAATCTGCGAACCCGGCTATTTGCCCCCGAACAAAACAGCGAAGTAATGCTCAAAATTCTGGGTTATGGCGGTGCCGAACCCGGCATGACAGAACTCGAAGCAACCGAAGCCGCCGAAGAACGCGAAGAGGAAGCGGAGCTGGTGAAGGAAGAAAATTAATTTCTTTGTCAGGCTGGTGTTGGTCCAGCCTGACAAAGAAATTAATAACTGTACAGTTTTTGGTATTATTTTCGTTTAACAATCTGACGCGTTAACAAAATAAACGACGAGATCTTCATGAAAAAACTACTGATTTTTGGGGCTGTGCTGGCAACACTTTCGCTTAGTTCCTGTGCACGCAAAGCGAATTGTCCGGCCTATGGCAGCGTGCAGAAGCCCGCATCAGCGCAGGTACGGGCGTAGGGAAAAGAAGTTATTTGATGAAATGTCTCCGAAATTTTTAAAATCTGGAGACATTTTGTGTTTCACGCGTAGGTTAGCACCAACCGCGACGCTTCCAGCAGGTTTGGCGCGTAGCCATCACACTCCGCCGAAAGTTGGGCTTGCGGTGCAATACGGACCGTTCGAACGCCAACGCGCTTACCCGCCTGCATATCACGCAGTGCATCGCCAATCATCCAGGATCCGTCGGGTTTAATGTTATACTTAGCCATTGCCTTTTCGAGCAGCAACGAACCAGGCTTGCGGGTAAGCGATTCTGTCGTGTATTTGGGGTGATGAGGAGAATAGTAGATGTCATCGATGAGCTGGCCGCACTGCTCCTGCAAATAATTATAACAGATCATCACATCGTTGCGGGTATAGAGTCCCTTAGCAATACCCGCCTGGTTCGTAATAACGATAAGCAGATAGCCCGCATCTTTCAATAAGCGCAATGCTTCGGGCACGCCATCGGGAATGATAAAATCTTCAACGCGATAGACGTAGTCAGTTCGGTCTTCGTTCAAAACACCGTCGCGGTCCAGAAAAATGCACTTGTTCATTGACGAGGATGAATGGTATAGAAAGCAATAATACAATTATTTGACCAAATAATTGTATTATTGCTTTAGAAAACAGCGTTAATTTTTACAGATAGCTGGCATAACGTTCATAATCAGGCAATAAACATGATGAAAACGGATAGGTGGCTACGCACTTAAGTCCTGTAGTCGCTGTTCCAGAGCCTGAATTTTAGCCTCAGCATCAGCGAGTTTCTGGCGTTCACGGTCAATAATTTCGGGTTTAGCATTAGCAACGAACTTCTCATTCGCTAATTTTTTCAGGATGGAGTCGCGGAAGCCGATGTAATAATCGAGTTCCTTTTGGGTATTGGTAATTTCCTGGTCTATATCAACCTCTCCCGCTATGTCGACGAAAAATTCATTGCTCTTAATCAGGAAAGAAAGCCCATCGGCTTTTTCCTGAACATAACTGATGGCGGACACATTGGCCATTTTCTTCAGTAGCCATGCAAGCTTCTCAAAGCGTTCCGCTGATTGGGTTTTGATAGCCAGTGGTAAGGCAATCTTCGGTGAAATCTGTTTAGAGTTACGAATGTTGCGAACGTTGGAAATTACCTCAAACAATAGCTCAAAATCAGTTAGCCTCTGGTCGTCAACGGCACCAGCTTCTGGGAAGGGGGCAATACAAATGCTGTCGCCCGGTTGCCGTTCGCGAATATCCTGCCAGATTTCTTCGGTAATGAACGGCATGAACGGATGCGCTAAGCACATAAGCCGGTCGAAAAAATTAATCGTTGATTCGTAAGTCCTTTGATCAATAGGCTGTGAAGTGCCTGTCGCTGCGTCAAACGCAGGCTTGATTAACTCCAGATACTGCGAGCAGAAATCATCCCAAATGAGTTTATAAACTGCCTGCAGTGCATCTGAAATGCGAAACTTACTAAAATCATCGTCAATCTGAATCAGAGTAGCATTCAGTTTCGATTCAAACCATTGGATAGCTAATGAATTACTGTCATTCCCCGTCAATTTTTTATAAACCCGATCAGCAATAGCCGCATCGCTAACCGTCCACCCCTTCACCAATCGAAACGCATTCCAGATTTTGTTGCTGAAATTACGCCCCTGTTCCACCAATTTTTCGTCGAACATCAGGTCGTTGCCAGCCGCCGAACTGAACAGCATCCCTGTTCGCACGCCATCGGCTCCGTATTGCTCGATGAGGTCAAGCGGGTCGGGCGAGTTACCCAGCGATTTCGACATCTTACGACCCAATTTGTCGCGGACGATACCCGTCAGGTACACGTTTTTGAAGGGTGCTTCGCCCCGGTATTCGTAGCCGGCAATAATCATTCGGGCAACCCAGAAAAACAGGATTTCAGGGGCTGTAACGAGGTCGTTTGTTGGATAGTAATAAGAAATGTCTTTATTATTCGGGTCTTTCAACCCATCGAACACCGACATAGGCCAAAGCCACGACGAGAACCACGTGTCCAGCACGTCTTCATCCTGCGTCAAATCGGCCTCAGTCATGGCAAAGAGCAGCCTTTCGTGCTGCACTTTTTCCAATGCCTCGTGCTTGTTTTTGGCCACGATGATGGTTCCATCCTGCATGTAAAACGCCGGAATTCGCTGGCCCCACCACAATTGACGGCTGATGCACCAATCATGCACGTTCTCCATCCAGACCCGGTACATGTTTTTGAACTTGGGTGGAAGAAGCTGGATGGTATCGTCCATGACGTTCTTAAGCGCGGGCTTCGACAGTTCCTCCATTTTCAGGAACCATTGCAGAGAAAGTTTCGGCTCAATAACAGCCCCCGTCCGCTCCGAAGTACCAACGTTCGATTTATAATCTTCCGTTTTTACCAGATTTCCCGACTCTTCCAGCAGTTTGATAATCGCCTTCCGGGCCGCAAATCGGTCCATGCCGACCAGAATCTGCGCTTTCTCGTTTAGTGTACCATCGTCATTCAGCGTATCAATCACCGGTAAGTTGTGCTTAATGCCCAGCGCGTAATCGTTCGGGTCGTGAGCGGGCGTAACCTTCAGCCCACCTGTTCCAAAATCCATGGTCACATATTCGTCCGTGATAATGGGAATTTGGCGGTTGATGAGCGGAATCAGCGCTTTTTTGCCGTGCAGATGTTTGTAGCGCTCGTCATTCGGATTAACCGCGATCGCTGCATCGGCCATAATCGTCTCTGGCCGAACGGTAGCGATAGTAATATAGCTTGGAGCGGAGGGCACGGGGCTGGGCGCTTGCTCATTCCCTGCTCCGTGCTCCGTGCTCCCGGCAATCTCATACCGAATATAAACCAGCTTTTGCTGAATTTCTTTCGTGATAACTTCCTCGTCAGACACGGCCGTTTGGCCCTGCGGGTCCCAGTTGACCATGCGAACACCCCGATAAATCTGGCCTTTGTTGTAGAGATCGACAAAGACGTCGATAACGGAGTCGTGCAGCGCCGGTTCCATCGTAAAGCGGGTACGGTTCCAATCGCAGGACGCGCCGAGTTTACGGAGTTGCTGGAGAATAATACCACCGTATTTATGGGTCCACTCCCAGGCATATTCTATAAATTCTTCGCGGGTTAAGTCTTTCTTACTGATGCCCTTTTCTTTCAGCATGGCTACTACTTTGGCTTCGGTAGCAATGCTGGCATGGTCGGTACCCGGTACCCAGCAGGCGTTTTTGCCTTCCATGCGGGCCTTGCGGACCAGCACGTCCTGGATGGTATTGTTGAGCATGTGGCCCATGTGCAGCACCCCCGTTACGTTTGGGGGTGGAATAACGACCGTGTACGGTTCGCGGTTGTCGGGAATAGAGGTAAAAAATTGGTTATCAAGCCAGTATTGATACCATTTCGCTTCAATTTCCTGGGGGGCGTATGTTTTTGAAATCATAATCTATGGAAACCCTACGTCTTGTTGCTTACAGCAGCGAATGCTACATGGCAAAAATCGGCTGGGGAATTACGGATAAAAAGCAAAATTAGCTAAATTGGATAGGGCGAAAAAACGAAAGCAGGTCTTTGCCCGTTTTACGGCTATACTTCCGCTTCGGGGCGGCCCGTGCCGTCCGACTCAACTCAGCTATGGAATTTGGAAAACTACAGAACCCTGATGCCGTAAATTTCAACCTGCCACCCGGTTCGGCGTTCAACGCCCGCATCTGGGCGGCTGTTGAACCGGCCCATAGATCGACCGTGTTCATTGGTGGGCCAATATGGGCCAATAAAGATTACGTCGGCAAAGTCTATCCGTCCACGGCGAAGGAACGTGATTTTCTGCATTACTATACCCGGCAATTCAACACGATTGAATTAAATCTGACCCACTACCAGATTCCGACGTCGGGCATGATTGCCAAATGGAAAGCTGAAGCGTCAACGGGTTTTACCTACTGCCCTAAGTTTCCCCAGATTATCAGCCATGAACGGCAATTAGTCGCTTCGGAAGGATTAACTGAGGAATTTGTCAATGCGGTGTTGAGTTTGGAAGAGTTTCTGGGCATGACCTTCCTGCAACTGCCCCCAACCTTTGGCCCTAATAAGTGGCCTGTTCTGGAAACTTACCTTAAAAGTCTTCCCGACGAACTTGATGTAGCCGTAGAATTTCGCCATCCCGACTGGTTCAGTAAAGCCATTATATGGCAGCAAACCCTCGAACGATTGTACTTACTTCGTCGGCATGTCGTCATCACCGACGTTGCAGGCCGACGCGATGTGCTGCATATGGGCCTGAGCAGCCCCGTGCTGACACTCCGCTTTATTGCCAACGAAGGTCACCCAACTGATTACAGCCGCACTGATGCCTGGGTGCAGCGGCTAAAAACGTGGTTTGAGAAAGGCCTGCAAACGGCGTATCTATTCATTCACGGCGGGGGCGACAACGATACGGCCCCTGAACTGATTCTGTACTGGGTTCGGGAACTGAACAAGCATTGTGGCCTGAATTTACGCGAACCAGTACTACAGCCTAAAGTGGTGCAGGGGAGTTTGTTTTGATTTGCAGCCGTAAGCCTATACCTTTGCTATATGATTTTAATTACATCCAACCATCGGCATCACCCTTCTGAGCGGTAACGCAGCAGAACGAGATGCGCTTGGTTGTGAGTTCGGAGAGATAATCCTGATGTCCACAATAAAAAAAGCCCGGTTCTGCGAAGGAGCCGGGCTTTTTTACTGAATAATGGATACTGTAGAGTGTCGCCTGCTGCACTATTCATTATCCATTCTACATTATCCATTCTATCATGAAAACCGTCATTATCAAATACAACGCGGGCAATGTTCAGTCGGTTATGTACGCACTGGAACGCATAGGAGCCAATTACCTGCTCACGGACGACGAAACTGAAATCCGCTCGGCAGATAAAGTCATTTTTCCGGGTGTAGGTGAGGCCAGTACGACAATGGCTTATCTGCGGGAGCGTGGCCTGGATAAGCTGATTCCGTCCCTAAAACAGCCCGTGCTGGGGACCTGCGTGGGCATGCAACTCATGTGCCGCTATTCAGAAGAAAATAACACGACCTGCATGGGCATTTTCGATATTGACGTTCGGCGTTTTCCATCTCAACCTGGTTTTAAAGTGCCGCACACGGGCTGGAACAATATCCATACGTTACGTGGTCCGCTGACAGAAGGCTTGCCCGAAAATGCTTACGTCTATTTCGTTCATAGTTATGCCGCCGATGTTTGCTCCGAAACAACCGCCATTTGTGATTACGTCAGGCCCTTCAGTGCCATGTTGCACCGCGATAACTTCTATGCGGCTCAGTTTCACGCTGAAATCAGCGGGAATGCCGGGCAGCGAATTCTGGAGAATTTTCTGAAATTGTAGGTTAAACCCGGAGGTTTCACGGAGAACACCGAGTTCTCGATGTTCTCCGTGAAACCTCCGTTTACTCTGTCTTTAAAACATGCATATCATCCCCGCAATCGACATCATCGAAGGCAAAGCCGTCCGACTAACGCAGGGCGACTATCGGCAAAAGAAAGAATACAATGCCCGACCGCTCGAAGTAGCCCAGCTATTTGAAGGGGCGGGTATGACACGCCTGCATCTTGTTGACCTCGACGGGGCGAAAGAGAAGCGCGTTATCAACTGGAAGGTACTTGAACTAATTGCGTCCAAAACCACCCTGCACGTTGACTTTGGCGGGGGCGTTCAGTCCGACGAGGATTTGCGGATGGTGTTCGAGTGCGGTGCCAAACAGGTTACGGGCGGAAGCATTGCCGTGAAGCAACCCGATGTGCTGGAACGGTGGCTCTCTCGACACGGTTCGGAAAAGATTATTTTGGGAGCTGATGCCAAAAACGAGAAAATTGCCGTTAGCGGCTGGGAAGAAGGCACCGATGTCTGGATTTATGATTTCGTGGAGAAATGGGCTGAAAAAGGTATTCGTCACGTTATCAGCACCGACGTCGCGAAGGACGGCCTGTTGCAAGGTCCATCATTCGACTTATACAGAAATTTACAGGATCGTTTCCCAAAACTGAACATTATTGCCAGTGGGGGGGTCAGCAGCATGTCTGATATTGAGATGCTGGCCGACATGGACCTTTTCGGCGTAATCGTTGGCAAGGCGATTTACGAGGGACGGGTGACATTGAAGGAATTACAACTCGTAAATGGATAAAGTAAAATGAATAATGGCTACATCATCAGTACAGATAAAACCAAACTCAATCTTGCGGTTATTCAGCAATTTCTGAGCCAGGAATCGTATTGGAGCCGAAATATTCCGGTTGATATTGTCCAGCGTGCCATAGAGAACTCGGTTTGCTTTGGTGTTTATCAGGCTGAAGATCAGATTGGTTTTGCCCGAGTCATAACTGATTATGCCACATTCGGGTATCTGGCCGATGTATTTATTCTGCCAGAACACCGGGGTCAGGGGTTGTCGAAACAACTTATGGCCTTCATTATGAGTTATCCGCCGTTGCAGGGTTTACGCCGAATCATGCTCGTTACGCAGGATGCTCATGGCTTATATGCCCAATTTGGTTTTAAACCCATTGAAACCCCCGAAAATACGATGTCCATTAAAGCTTTTACCGCCTACTAATGCTTACAAAACGCATTATACCCTGCCTTGACATTAAGGACGGTCGCACCGTGAAAGGAACCAACTTCGTCAACCTGCGCGACGCGGGCGACCCGGTTGCTCTTGCTGCCATATATGCAGAGCAGGGAGCCGACGAACTCGTTTTTCTGGACATCACGGCCACAGTCGATAAGCGAAAAACCCTGATTGACCTCGTCCGAAACGTGGCTCAAACCATCAACATTCCATTTACGGTTGGGGGTGGCATTTCGTCGGTAGCGGACGTTTCGGTATTGCTGAATGCGGGTGCCGATAAAATTTCGATTAATTCCTCCGCCGTTCGCAACCCCGATTTAGTTAACGAGCTGGCTTTAGAGTTTGGGAGTCAATGCGTAGTGGTGGCGATTGATACGCGCTGGATTAGCACGGAGCAAGGTGCCTGGTGCGCGGGGCAGGGAGAGCCTCCGGCTTTGGCCCGTATTCCGCGCTCGGGGCCCTATGCTCACATTGTCCATACGCACGGCGGGCGCAAGCCTACGGCGTTACGTACCAGTACCTGGGCGAAAGAAGTGGAAGACCGGGGCGCAGGCGAGATTTTGCTGACCTCAATGGACACCGACGGCACCAAAGCGGGCTTTGCAATTGAGTTAACTGCCCAAATTTCGGGCATGGCTACTATTCCCGTCATTGCATCGGGCGGGGCGGGTTCGATGGCGCATTTCGTGGACGTATTCACCACAGGTAAAGCCGACGCTGGGCTGGCCGCCAGTATTTTTCACTTCAAGAAAATTGAGATTCCCGCTTTGAAGAGTTATCTGCGGGAAAGGGGAATTGAAATGCGGATTTAGCTTGTGGTATAGACGGCCACGTCCGCGATACTCAAAACTTAAATCCTAATTCCAGGGAGACGACCCGATTTTTAGACGTCAGGTTATTGGCTCGCACAACGTTGATTAAGCCGCGCTGATAGCTCAGACCAATATTGAAGGCGTTAGTCTGATTGATTTTATACTGAACTCCCGTTCCAAGAAGTAACTCAATATCGCCAAAACCATATTGCCGCCGGTCGCCCGCGCCTTCAGCCGTGTACAGGCCATTGCGTGCCTGATCCAGGGCTTTTTCGGCCAACTTCAGACTTAACAATCCGCCCGTCTGCAAATACAGCCGGATGTTGGGGGCGATGTTGTTGGCAAGCAGTTTCACCGTCACCGGAACTTGTAAATACTGTAAATTATAGAGCGATTCTTTTTCGGGCGAACCCGGATTCCAGCGCGTTACGCCGAACGAACCAGGCATCTGAAAACCCGACCGCTTGATGGTGTACCAAAGCCCCGTACTCAGCGCATAACGGTCTTTAAAGAAAAAATAATCCAGCGACGGCCCAACGCTCATCCGAACACCCGCCCCGTTGTTACGGAAGCCCGCGTAAGTACCAACGCCTTCAGCCGTGTTGAGGTCGAGCGAAGGCGCGAACCGGATGCTCATTTCGATGAGACGACTTGGCGAAGCATAATCCGGGCCAGACCCGTATCCATTGTTTTCAGTGGATTCATTCGTAGTCTGTTGTTGCTTCTTCCGGCGACGTTTGCGGTCATCGTCATAATCCCGGCGGTTCTGGTCCTGCCCATCGTAGTTTTCGCCCAGAATTTTGCGGAATCGCTTCTCCGTCACGCTCGACTCTTTGGTTCGCATCTGGTAGAGCGCGGGTGTTTTAGACTGCGCCCAACTGATGCTCATGGTCAGCATGACCAAAATCAAACCCAACCCTGCAACTTTTTTCATAATTTTGCACGTTTTCTATATCGAAAACCTGTGATTTTCATGCGACTACACTGGGCCTTCCTGGGGCTATTTTGTTTGTATTTATTGACTTCGTGCAAGAAGAACGAAGATATTACGCTTCTCCGATTAGACCAGCAACTTTTTTCCGGCAAATCGCCTGATAAAATCCAGGCTTTTCTGAACCGAAATTCGGCTGTGTCTCAATTGTACTTTAACGCGAATGGAGCCGTAAATGATACAGCCCTCGTTCGGGAATTGACTAACCGGGTAAACAATCCAGCCCTCAACCAACTCAACACGCAGATTCAGGCCGAGTTTAGCGATATGGCCGACCTGAAAAAGCAATTGGCCGACGCGTTCACGAATATTAAAAAAGATTTTCCAGACTTTCATTCGCCTAAAGTTGCTACCATTGTGACGGGCTTCCTCGGGCCGGATTTGGTCGTTACGGATAGTCTCATCATTATCGGTCTCGACTATTTTGCCGGTCCGAAAGCCAAATACCGCCCACCAAGACAAGAGTTTCCGGAATACATCCTTCGGCGGTATGCAAAAGAATACATTGTTCCGGCTATCGTCTTTGCCATCTCTGACAAATACAATGCCACGAACCACCAGGACCAAACGATGCTGGCCGATATGATCTATTATGGCAAAGGATACATCTTTACTAAAACGATGCTACCCGACATGGGTGGCGAACCGGTAGCGGATAGCTTAGTCATCGGCTATTCAGACAAGCAACTGACTCAAACGTTTAACGCACAGGATATTGTCTGGGCGCATTTTATTGATAATCAGTTGCTGTATCAAACGAATCCGGCCGTAAAACAGCGATATTTGAACGAACGGCCCTTTACGGCTGAAATTGGGCAGGCTTGCCCCGGCGCCATTGGACGCTGGTTAGGCTGGCGAATGGTTGGCATGTATCACGATGAACATAGCAGCGTTAGCCTGGCCGACCTGATGCGTAATTCGGATGCCCGGCAGATTTTTGAGCAGTCGGGGTATAAAGGACAAAAAGAATAAGACGTGTGGTGTCGGGTTCTCAAACCCGACGCGCTACTAATGTCGGGTTTGAGAACCCGACACCACTAAAAAATGGCAAAACGGGGACGAAGTTTTGGCGAAGAAGCCAAAGAAGAGGATAAAAAGAAGCTGAGCAGCGAGGGCTTAAAAAAAGCCCTGAGCATATTCCGGTTTATCAGGCCTTACCGGGTTCAGTACACAATTGGGTTTGTGTTTCTGATTTTATCGACGGGAACGACAATGAGCTTCGGGTTGCTGATTGGGCAAATCACGAGCGTTATTCAGGGCAAGTCGGCGTTTACGCTCAACCAGGTGACGCTGTTTTTTGTGGGCGTGTTAATCGCACAGGCCATTTTCTCCTTCTGCCGCATTTACTTTTTCTCGCAGGTAAGTGAGCGGGCGATGGCTGATGTTCGCCGGGCAACCTACAGCAAAATCATTACCCTGCCGATTCCGTTTTTTGAGCAACGGCGCGTGGGCGAATTAACCAGTCGCATCTCGTCCGATATCTCTCAATTACAGGATGTTCTGACGCTTACTGTAGCGGAGTTATTCCGGCAAATAGGCACGCTCACTATCGGCACGGCTATTATTTTTTATGTATCCTGGAAGCTGACCTTGTTCATGCTGGCGACCTTCCCGGTTATGATTGTGGCGGCTATGTTCTTCGGTCGGTTCATCCGACGACTGTCGAAGAAGGCGCAGGACTTGTTGGCGCAGGCAAATGTCATTGTTGAGGAAACCTTACAGTCTATAAATGTGGTGAAGGCGTTTACCAACGAGAAATTAGAAATTAATCGGTATGGAACGGCCTTACAGCGGGTGGTTGAGACCGCTCTGTACGCAGTTAAGTATCGGGGTATATTCGTCTCCTTCATCATCTTCACGCTTTTCGGCGGCATTATTGGCGTGGTTTGGTATGGCGGTTCCTTGGTGATGGCCAACGAAATGCCTTTTGCTGACTTGCTGACATTCATTGTTTACACCACCTTTATTGGCGGCTCAGTGGCCGGTATGGGCGATTTGTATGCTCAATTGCAGAAAACAATCGGCTCGTCGGAGCGTATTCTGGAAATTCTGGAGGAGCCATCGGAAGTAAATGCCACCGAAGAGTTGCCGCTGTTTGTACCGGTGCAGGGCAACGTTAAATTTGATACTATCCGCTTCGCCTATCCGTCGCGTCCTGATATCCAGGTGTTAAAAGGCATTTCGTTTGATGTAGCTGCCGGACGCAAAATTGCGCTGGTTGGCCAGAGTGGGGCTGGCAAATCGACCATCGTGCAATTGCTCATGCGCTATTATCCCCTCGGCGGTGGCCAGATAACCATCGATGGCCGCGATTTGGCCGGTTTTAACGTTACCGAACTACGCAAAAATATTGCCGTTGTGCCGCAGGAAGTGATGCTGTTTGGCGGTACGATTCTGGAGAATATCCAATACGGCAAGCCTGGTGCTACGGAAACTGACGTTCGCGAAGCGGCCCGAAAAGCCAATGCTCTGCAATTTATCGATTCCTTTCCCGAAGGGTTGCAAACCATTGTGGGCGAGCGGGGCGTTAAATTATCGGGTGGACAGCGGCAGCGGATTGCCATTGCCCGCGCCATCCTAAAAGACCCGGCTATCCTGATTCTGGACGAAGCCACGAGTTCGCTCGATGCCGAGTCGGAGAGGTTAGTGCAGGAAGCCCTGGATGAACTGATGCAAAACCGCACCACGATTATTATTGCCCACCGGCTGGCAACCATTCGCAAAGTCGACATGATTTACGTCATGCGCGAAGGTCAGATTGCCGAGTCGGGCACCCACGATGAACTGGCTATGCAGGAAGACGGCATCTACGCGAATCTGGTTAAATTGCAGTTTGAAACGATAGAATAAAAAGCGTCGTTAGTTATCAGTCGATAGATTTTAGTAAGTAGCAGGCAATCGACTGACCGCCACGGCGGACCGTGACTATTGACTAAAAACCATGACTCCCGCTTCTAAAACCCTGAAAGAGTTCAGCCTCCGGCACACGAATGGCCGCGAGGAAGTCCTGGATTTGTTTCTAAACGCTGGTCATGCCCTGGCGCACCACGATGTGGAAAACGGCCTTGGACCCGACCACGACCGCGTAACGATTTATCGAACACTTCGGACGTTTCTGGACAAGGGACTGCTTCACAAAGTACTTGACGATGAGGGTGGGACAAAATACGCCCTGTGCCGAGAAACCTGCACCGATGGCCACCATCACCACGACCACGTCCATTTTAAATGCGAAACCTGCGGCCAGACGACCTGCTTAGATAACGTTAACATCCCTGCCATTGCGCTGCCTGAAGGGTACAATCGCAAAGAAATGAATCTGCTGATTCAGGGCGTTTGCCAGGATTGCAATAAGTAACGCGGGCGGTCGGGATGCCGCACCACCGCCGTTGCGCGGGGCCGCCCATGCGGTGGAACCCCACTACTATGTTTAAAATCGCGGGGTTTCACCCGCGTTACCGTATGCCCCCCGAAACTCTTTTCCACGAACGTCAACAAAAATTTAGTCAGGCCGAACAAGCTGCCCAGCGTCGGTACAACCAACTGGCTTTCTGGCGGCTTGTCTTGTTTATAGCCAGTGTAACCACCGTTTGGGTATGTATCCGGCTTAATGAGCAGCTCTATGCTATAATTGTCCTGATAATCGGTGTAGCAGTTTTTTTAATACTGCTGAAAAAGCACCAGAGTGTCCGGCGTGAGCGCGATTTGAATCACCAGTTGGTCTTTATTAATCAGGATGAAGCCGCCCGGCTTAAACGGCAGTACCTGCGTCCCGAAACAGGCGAAGAATTTGCCAGCCCAACCCATTATTATTCCGGCGATTTAGACGTTTTTGGTAAACATTCTCTCTTTCGGCTGCTTAATCGGACACATTCTTACAAAGGTCAGAACCGGCTGGCTACCTGGCTCAAGGTGCCGTCAAACCCCGATGCCATCCGACTCCGTCAGCAGGCCATTGCCGAACTGAACCCGCAAACTGAGTGGCGGCAACAGGTTGAAGCATTGGCGTATCTGGAAGAAACCGTTGGTTGCTCACCCGATGCATTAGTCAACTGGGCCACTGCCAGTGTTTCACCCTTGCCGGGCTATTTACCTGTTGTTCGATTTTTGTTTCCGGCTATTACGTTAAGTTTGTTTATTGCCTGGCTGCTGGGCTATTTACCAGGTGGTTCTGTTCTGTTAGGGCTGGCTGTTCATGGGTTAGTCCTCAGCCAAACATCAGTACGGGCTAAAGACGTGAGTGAACAAACGTTCGAGATTTCGGCAGCACTACGGGCGTTTCAGGCCTTGTTTCAGCAGGCCGAAACAGTGAAAGGTGAGACCGTTCGCCTACGGGCTATTCAGCAGGCATTAACGTCGCACGACCGGTTGGCATCGGAGGCCATTAGCCAGCTTAGTCAGTTGACTGAGGGATTAAATTACCGGCGTAATCCATATTTCTACCTGTTATTCGGCATCGCGACGCTCTGGGATGTTCACTACCTGTTCCGGCTCGAACGCTGGCGAAAACAGCACGGACCTGACCTTAACCAGTGGTTTGACGCATTGGGCGAACTGGAAGCGCTCAATAGCCTGGCCGGATT
This sequence comes from Spirosoma areae, assembly GCF_054781775.1. Classification (NCBI taxonomy): domain Bacteria; kingdom Pseudomonadati; phylum Bacteroidota; class Cytophagia; order Cytophagales; family Cytophagaceae; genus Spirosoma; species Spirosoma areae. Next base: position 17,433 of record NZ_BAAGTT010000024.1, read on the forward strand.
TGCCTATGCCCACCCAACCTACGCAACGCCCGATATTGTTGATGACCAACTGCTGATCGACATCCAATCGGCAGCGCACCCTTTATTGCCAGCCGCCCGGTCTGTTAGCAACTCCCTCACGCTAACCGGCACAGGTCAAACAGTTTTGATTACGGGGTCCAACATGTCGGGGAAAAGCACATTTCTGCGGACAGTAGGTGCTAATGTGGTGCTGGCGCTGGCGGGAGCCGTTGTGAGTGCTGAACGATTCTCGTGCTCACCCGTGCGGGTATTCACCAGTATGCGAACGCAGGACTCGCTCGAAGAGAGCACCTCCTCATTCTACGCCGAACTAAAGCGGCTTCAAACGCTTATTGGCCTGACAAAACAACCAACTGCCGTTCCGCAGGAACGCCTGCCGCAGGGTCGCCTGCCAGTCTTATATTTTCTGGATGAAATTCTGAAAGGTACAAACTCGGCTGACCGCCACCGGGGAGCCGAAGCCCTGATTCGGCAACTACACCAGACCACAGCTTCAGGCTTTGTTTCGACCCACGACCTCGAATTAGGCCAACTCACCGACGCCGATGGGTTTGTGCGAAACTTCCATTTTCAATCTGACCTGCAAAACGGTGAGTTGGTATTTGATTACAGGCTCCGGGATGGTATTTGCGAGAGTTTCAACGCCAGCCAACTCATGCAGGCAATTGGTATTGAGATGGACGCAGTTCAGAAATAAAACCAGTGCCAGCGCAGTTTCGGGCCAATCTGTAAAGTCGGGGCTGGAATTTTGATGTACTTCAACGCGCACAAAATTGCCTTTGCCACCGAACTTCGTGGTTTCAACAGTTTAATTAAATTGATGTCTGGCGAAATATACCACTCGTGCCGACCGCCCAGGCCGTCGTGATGCTGGCTCCAGGTTTCCGCTTCGAGTCCCACACCCACCGACAGTTGCAGCCAGTCGGGACAGGTACGCTGCCAGCGTTGGCCACCCAATCGTTCCGGCGAAAACGAAAACCAGTACGTTTGATTAATGTAATCGTCAATGGAAAATCGTTGTGCTGGAATTCCCCGTTCCGTAAAGTATTTAGGCGTCTGTTGCCAATAACTTACTTTCCATTGGGCATCGCGCAGAAAACCCGACCGATGTTGTGCCATTGGCCAGAAACCCCCCAGCGTTCCGGCGGCAACATCGCGCCAGCTAAAGCCATATGTTGGGGAATAGGCGTCTTTCAACTCAATCCCTATTTCAACAAAAGCCGCTGAACCAAGCGCCAGCCATTCTGCCTTCCGCTCCGAAACGCCCGCCCACCGAAAGGCCTTGTCGTAAGTTTCCGATACAAAAACTCCGCCCGCCAGGTGCGCCACTTTGTCTAAACCACCGGCGTAGGTCAAATCCCGGCCTGCATCAAAATGAAACGGAACCCCTTTTCCGTGCCACCAGGTTCGGTCAAGGTATACATACGTAGAGCCAAGCGTAAGCAGGGAGGTAGCCCCAACGGTCCGTATCCGACCTTTTTGTCGAACAGGCTTTTGAGATGAGATGCTATCCCGGCAAATTGGTAACGAATCTGCCAAAACATCGCCATTCAGGAAATGCAACAAAACGAGGAGTTTTAAACCCATGCGTTCTTTGACTCATTGAGTCAAAACAAGTTACATCACGAAGGCCGAAAATAATCCCAACCAGGCGCTGTCACCACTTGTTAGATATACTGAAAGCAGTATATTTGCTGATATAAAAATAGTATGCTTGCATACTGTTAATGCAGCTTGATAAATAGAGGAATCGGGTTTTGACTCAGGAAACAATAAAAAAAGCCCTCCCAATTGGGAAGGCTTACGTTAAGGTGGTGGTGATGGACGGAATCGAACCGCCGACACAAGGATTTTCAGTCCTTTGCTCTACCAACTGAGCTACATCACCGAAACGTGGGTGCAAAACTACGCCATTGATTAGCTTTTTACAACATATCGACCGGAATATTTTCAAATCAGCTATGGTCTTTGCTCCCATTTAGTTGATAGTCAGACTCAAAAAGCCCAGTACTTTATGGAGATTTTCCAGCAAATTTTGTTCGTTACAGCCCTTGCTCTAACAGCCTGGTACATCACGAAACGCGTTAAACTCATTGCCCGCGCTATCAATCTGGGCCGACATGAGAACCGCTCGGACCATGCCGGCGAGCGATTGAAAACAATGTTGTTGGTTGCGTTCGGCCAGAAAAAAATGTTTACCAATCCGTTCGTTGGCATACTTCACTTTGTTATCTACGCGGGTTTCCTAATTATCAATATCGAAATTCTCGAAATTATTCTGGATGGCATTTTAGGGACGCACCGTTTGTTTGCGCCCTATATTACGCCCGTCTACCCAATTCTGATTACTATTTTTGAACTGCTGGCGTTCGGTGTTCTAACCGTCTGCGTAGTGTTTTTATGCCGCCGGTTTGTTGCCCGCGTGAGTCGTCTGCAAGCCGAACATCACCGTGAATTACGGGGCTGGCCAGTTTCTGATGCTACAATTATTCTGACCGCCGAGATTCTGTTGATGATTGCCTTCCTGACCTGGAATGCGTCTGACAGCGTTCTGCGCGACCGGGGCGTTGGGCATTATGGCGACTTGCAGGGCGTTGTGCCTGATTTCCTCATCAGCCAGTTTCTGAAACCGCTCTTCATCAATTTCAGCGATACAACCTTAGTTGCGTATGAGCGAACAGCCTGGTGGCTGCACATTCTGGGTATTCTGGCGTTTGCGGTCTATGTAACTTACTCTAAACACCTGCATATTGCCCTCGGCTTTCCAAACGTCTATTTTTCCGACCTCCAGCCAAAGGGTGAAATGCAGAACATGCCCGAAATCACGAAAGAGGTGCAACTCGCCCTTGGCTTACCCGTAACAACGGAACCTGACGACTCTCAAACGAATGACAATGGTGGGCAACCCCCTGAAGTTGGCCGGTTTGGGGCGAAAGATGTCCAGGATTTGACCTGGATTAACCTCATGAATGCCTATAGTTGTACCGAATGTGGGCGTTGCACGGCGGCTTGCCCGGCCAACATTACGGGCAAAAAACTGTCGCCCCGTAAAATCATGATGGATACCCGCGACCGGCTCGAAGAAATTCAGCAGGGTTGGAAAGCCAATGGCAACGACTATCAGGACGATAAATCCCTATTAGGCGATTACATTACCGCCGAGGAGTTAAACGCCTGTACAACTTGTCAGGCGTGCATAAATGCCTGCCCAATCAACATCAATCCGCTGGATATTATTCTGCAACTGCGCCGGTATCGGGTCATGGAAGAGTCGCAGGCACCGGCCTCCTGGAATGCCATGTTCAGCAATATCGAGAATAATATGGCTCCCTGGAAGTTCTCACCCAGCGACCGCTTCAACTGGGCCGAACAGGTAAATGAATAATTGGTTCAGGTTCAACGTTTCATTCAGCAATATCGAACGTTGAACCTGAAGCCTGAAACAGATAAATATGTCAACTACTAAAGCATACACCGTACCGATAATGGCCGATATGGCCGCATCGGGCGAAGAACCGGAGATTTTGTTTTGGGTCGGTTGCGCTGGCTCATTCGATGATCGGTACAAACGCGTGACGATTGCCTTCGTGCGTATCCTAAACCATGTTGGCATCAAGTTCGCCGTGTTGGGACCCGAAGAAGCCTGTACAGGCGACCCGGCGCGTCGGGCTGGCAACGAGTTTTTGTTTCAGATGCAGGCAATGGCAAACATTCAGGTGCTGAACGGTTATAACATAAAGAAAATCGTGACAGCCTGCCCACACTGTTTCAACACGCTCAAGAACGAATATCCTGAATTAGGAGGTACTTACGAAGTTATTCACCATTCGCAGTTTTTGCAGGGCCTTATCAACGAGGGGCGCGTTCGGGTTAAAGACGGACAGTCGTTTAAAGGGCGACGAATAACCTTCCATGATTCGTGCTATCTGGGCCGTGCGAACAAAATTTATGAAGCTCCTCGCGAAGTGCTGGCCGCACTGGATGCTGATTTGGTCGAAATGAAGCGTGTTCGGGCGAATGGCCTCTGTTGCGGAGCCGGTGGCGGGCAATATTTTAAAGAACCAGAGCCGGGCAAAAAAGATGTGAACGTTGAGCGGGTCGAAGAAGCCCTTAGTACAGGCGCAGATACCATTGCCGTGGCCTGCCCCTTTTGCATGACCATGATGTCTGACGGAGTGAAAAACAAAAACCGTGAAGATTCCGTCCGGGTCTACGACATTTCGGAACTCATCGCACAGAGGCAGGGGTTGTGATGTTAATGAATACTGTCTAATGAACAGTAGGTGAACCTGCCCGATTTTATCATTCTACAGTATTCATTGTACATTTTACATTAATCTTATGTACGTTGACTTCGATAAACTGCCTGATAACGCCCGCGTGTGGGTGTATCAGGCGAACCGCTCACTCACTGAAAGTGAAGTAAAAACGATTGAGAAGTCTCTGCAACCGGCTCTGAGCCAATGGGTTGCCCATGGGCAACCATTGCTGGCATCGGCGCAGGTAATTGACAATCGATTTGTGGTCGTTGGTGTCGACGAAGGATATAACTTACCCAGCGGCTGCTCAATTGATGCCTCGGTGCGGACGATACGAGAGATTGGCAATCAGGCAACTATTGATTTTTTCGACCGCTCGGCAGCTATTCAGCTAGTCGATGGGTCTGTGCAGACGTTTGCTTTGCCAGCAATTAAAGCCGCCGTAACTGAGGGAGTTATAACCCCCGACACAACTGTCCTGAATACTTTAGTGAAAACTAAATCGGAGTTTCTGGCACATTGGCATATCCGGGCCGCCGATTCGTGGTTGAAGCGCTATTTTAAATCTATAACGGTTTAAACACGCATTGTAACGTTAAAAGCCGACTGATTTACTACTCATGAGTAGTAAATCAGTCGGCTTTTAACGTTGTCAGGTGGGGAAACGTTCACTGCCAAATAGTCATATTCGACTGATTTTAAACCTTCTTTTTGAACAAAGGATTAATTTTTGCAGTGAAGTAGAATACAACTCAGCGATTTGGTCGGCTATCTTATCGAATTCGTTGGGTATTGCCAACGGTAAACGGCAATAAACGCTTACTTTTATGGCGACTATACACCAAGTTATGTCAGATACGCCAACTCGCGATGACCGGGACCGCCCCGGCGGACCGGCCGGACCGGACCAATTATTACCCGAAGGCGAGGCTATTGAACAGCCCTCGGAAGACACACCTGCCCGCCGATATACGGAAGAGCAGAAGTATCAGGTATTTAATAAGGAGTTTATGCCTCACATCGACTCCATGTACAACTTTGCCTTTCGGCTAACCATGGACGAGGACGATGCCAACGACCTCGTGCAGGATACCTATTTAAAGGCATTCCGGTTTATTTCGTCATTTGAGCAAGGAACTAACGCCAAAGCCTGGCTGTTTCGGATCCTGAAGAACAGCTTCATTAATGATTATCGGAAAAAAAGTAAAGAACCGGCAAAAGTAGATTATCAGGACGTTGAGACGACGTATAATTCTGAAGATGCCGAATCTGAACATACAGTCGACCTCCGGGCCGAATCTGTTTCTGATTTAATTGGCGATGAAGTAGCGAATGCTCTGAATTCGCTGCCCGTTGATTTTCGAACCGTTATTATTCTCTGCGACATCGAAGGATTCACGTATGAGGAAATGGCGAAGATTCTGGATATTCCAATTGGTACTGTTCGGTCCCGCTTGCATCGCGCCCGTAACCTGTTGAAAGAAAAATTGCGTGATTATGCTTCTTCGATGGGATATAATGATGAAAATGATGACTAAAGCCGAACTTTTTCTATCTGTATATTGGTTCTCCTGATAACTTAATGTTATTATTATTCTTGGAATAAATACAATTTTTCCAATGCAGACCTCGTTACCATCATCTTCATCCAGCGCTAAGCCTGAGATGAAAGAGCATTGCAGTCACCGGGCCGACTGCCTGAAGATGATTCAGTTAATTCTGGATGGAGAAGCTACCGACCAGCAACTCGCCAAATTGAAAGTCAATCTTGAATCCTGTCAACCCTGTATCGAGATGTATCACCTTGAAAAGGAAGTTAAGGAACTATTGACGAAGCGTATGGAAAAGCGTTGCTGTCCCGACCAGTTAGTCGCAACGATCAAAGCTAAGATTTTGACATTTAGTTAAGCATAAAATTCTACGATTGGGGTAACTGAGGACGAGGCAACGGCCTACCTTAGTTACCCCAATTCAGTTTAAGTGGTTTATAGTTTATGGTTAACTGACGCGAGCGGTCTTAATACGTCAGCTAACCATAAACCGCTCCGGCGGCCCGGCAAAAACTGTAAACCAAAAACCACAAATTCTTTTGGACGGCAAACTCATCATTTTTTCGGCCCCCTCTGGTTCAGGCAAGACCACCATTGTCAGGCATCTGCTGGCCGAGAATACCAATCTCGGCTTTTCTATTTCCGCCTGCACCCGCGACCGCCGGGGCCGAACCGAACAAAACGGCAAAGACTACTACTTTCTGACTCCCGAAGAATTCAAGCAGAAAATTGACAACGACGAATTTGTCGAATGGGAAGAGGTATATACCGGTGCCTTCTACGGCACGTTAAAATCGGAAATTCAGCGGCTTTGGGACAATGGGCAACATGTGCTGTTCGACGTAGATGTGCAGGGTGGTCTGAAATTGAAAGAATTCTATGGCGACAAAGCGTTAGCCGTTTTTGTGAAGGTGCCGGATGAAGAAACACTCCGCCAACGCTTGATTGGACGTGGTTCTGAAACGGAGGAAAGCCTGTCGAAACGACTCTTTAAAGTTCACTTTGAAATGAGTTTTCAAAATCGCTTTGATGTAGTTTTAGTGAACGATGATTTGGAAACGTCGCTTCAGAAAGCGCAGAAATTAGTGGATGATTTTGTGCTGGGCAACAACGTACCAGCAAAGGCAACGGTAGTATGAGTGGTCAGTCGTTAGTGGGCAGCTAAGAACGGTACCACTAACAACTGACCACTAATGACTAATCATGAAAATCGGCTTATTCTTCGGTTCCTTCAATCCTATTCACGTCGGGCATCTGATCGTTGCTAATATAATAGCCACTACGACCGACCTCGAACAGGTGTGGTTTGTGGTGTCACCCCAGAATCCGTTCAAGAAGACCAAAAGCTTACTGCATGAGTTCGACCGGCTCGACATGGTAGAACGGGCTATTGCCGACAATAGTCATCTGAAAGCTACGAATATTGAGTTCTCGATGCCGAAACCCAGCTACACAATTGATACGCTGACACGCCTGAGCGAGAAGTTTCCGCAGCACACCTTCAACCTTATTATGGGCGAGGACAATCTGGAGCAGTTTGCCAACTGGAAAAACCACGATAAAATTCTGGAGTATTATGGCTTGTATGTGTATCCGCGTCCGCGCTCGGCCGAAAGTTCGTTCAGAACGCACCCCAGTGTTCGCCTGGTTGAAGCGCCGTTGTTAGATATTTCGGCGACATTTATTCGGGATAGTATTCGGGCCAACCGCTCCATCCGTTATATGGTGCCGGAGGTTGTAGAGGAAATGATTGAACGGAAGAAGTTTTACATATGAGTGTAGCCTGGACGGTCACGTCCGGATGAGTAATAGTTTACCACTTCATATCCGGACGTGGCCGTTCAGGCTACGATTATTCACGGAATGCCATTCTGAAACGTAATCTCTGTTGCCAAACCAATCGCGCTCATCCGAATCGCCACCGACCGGCTCTGCGACTTAATGCCCGATTGATTACACTGAGCCCCTTTTTCTAAAAAATAAATATAGAATTTCTGGTTTCGGTCGGCAATTTGATTCACATCGGGCCGGCCGAGCAACTCACCGATGGTATTGGCTGTTTTGCCTTTAAGGTTCTGAATTTCGGCCCTAAAACCGGGTACCAGCGTAGCCCGAATGCCATTACAGCCGCCCCGGTCGCTTCGCCATTTTTTCAGGTCAAGCTGGCCGAACTGGTCAGGTGCCGGGCTACAGCCAGCTAACAAGATGCATAAAACACTACTGAAAAAGAGTATTCGAGAACTCCATTCGGTTCGGCCTTTCTTCGCTCGTTCACTCGTTCGCTCTCTCACTTTTTCACTCATTATAAAGCACCTGCAACAGCGTTTGTCCTACGGCTTTGAGGGTTCCCCGGTCAATGTTACTCATATCGTCCTCAGCCGTGTGCCAGGCCGGAAAGAAACCACCCGTGCCAATGTTGGTATGAATTATATCAATCATTGGAATTTTGGCAATGGTATTTGGCGCAACATGGTCGTCGGTGATTTGGTTACCGGGCGTATCGACAAAATACTGGCTATAGCCACTCCGGCTGGCCGTTTGCCAGACCGTATTGACAACTGTAGGGGCAAACTGCATCGAAAGCCCTTCTCTCGTAAATGTAGCCCCTTTAGCACCGACCATGTCTAATAAAATACCGTAATAGGCCGAATAGCCGGGCTTATGAAGGTGTTTAGCCCAGTAGCGCGAACCTAAACAGAACCCAATATAATCATACTGATTACCAGTAGCCTGCTCAAAGTCACCGGACGCTTTTTCGCCATTACCCCAGTCTTCAGCATCGAAGAAAATAATGTCGACACCAATGGTTGGTTTTTGCTGACTCTGTTGAATCGTGCGGGCCAGTTCCAGCAAAACGCCAACGCCACTGGCTCCATCGTTGGCTGCCGTAACGGCCTTCTTTTGGTCGGCTTTATCCGGGTCATTGTCGGCATACGGGCGCGAATCCCAGTGGGCCGCCAGCAAAACTCGTTTGGTTGCCTGTGGATTAATGCTGCCAATGATATTACGGGCATTTAATTTCTTGCCATCCCAGGTGTTTCCCACAAACGATTGCTCCGTAACCTCACAGCCAAATTGCTTTAACTTAGCGGCCAGATAGTTGCCGGTCTGCACATGGGCGGGGGTATTAGGGACTCGTGGGCCAAACTTCACCTGCCGGTCAATGTAATCGTAGGCAGAGTCAGCATTGAATGCTGGAGCCGAGACTGTAGCTGGCTGTTTAGCGGTTTGGGTAGCTTCACCTTGTTTAGGCTTCTCTTTGCAGGAAAACAGGCTTAGCGTAAGGGCGAGAAGAAATAAGGTGGATTTGCTCATAGCTGTACGTTACTCTTCATAAGCCCAGTCAATCTGGTGTTTCATGTCTTTGATGGCCAAACCCTGCGCTTTGAAATACGAACGAATTTGGTCCACTTTGTCGTATTGACGCTGTTCTTTATACTCGCGGTAGAGCGTGAGCAGCCCTTCCAGAACGGGTTGGTTGTCAGTTCCTTCTTCGTGCAGGCCAAGCACATCCTGCAGAAAGGTCACGAATGATTCTTTCAGCAACTTGAAGACCTCTTCGCCCAGTACCGACGCCTGAAGCTGGTTCAGGTAAATCATGTTTATGTATTTGAGCAGGGTGAACAATTGAGCAATTCCAACGGCCGTATTCAGATCGTCGTTCATCGCTTCGTAAAACTGCTGCACAGCCAGCCGGATGTCCTGTTGCCTGTCTTCACTGACAGTTGCACTTTCGTCCGCCTGGTAAGTCAGTAGTTTCACAATACGCAATCCATTGGCTAATCGCCGATAGCCTTTCTGGGCCGCTTTAAGGGCATCGTTCGAGAAGTCGAGGGTGCTCCGATAATGCGACTGAAGCATGAAAAATCGGACCGTCATGGGGCTATACGGTTGTTCGAGCAGTTGGTGGCTACCCGCAAACAGTTCGACGGGCAGGAAAGAATTACCCAGCGACTTCGACATTTTCTGTCCATTAACGGTCAGCATATTCGAGTGCATCCAGTAGCGCACGGGGTCGTGGCCAGTCAATCCGTCGCCCTGGGCGATTTCGCATTCGTGGTGCGGGAATTTCAAATCCATACCCCCCCCATGAATATCGAATTGTTTGCCTAAGTATTTGGTACTCATGCAACTGCACTCTAAATGCCAGCCCGGAAAGCCTTCGCCCCAGGGGGAGTTCCAGCGCATCAGATGGTCGGGAGAGGCCCGCTTCCAGATGGCGAAATCGAGCGGGTTTCGTTTTTCGGATTGCCCGTCTAATTCGCGGGTTTCATTCAGCAGGTCGTCCAGAATCCGGCCCGATAATTTGCCGTAATTTCCGCCCCGTTTATTATACGTCTCAATGTCGAAATATACCGAGCCGTTCGATTCGTAGGCCAGATCTTTTGCCAGCAATGCCTGCACTGCTTCGATTTGCTCAACCATGTGGCCCGTTGCCGTTGGCTCAATACTGGGCGGAATGGCGTTGAACTGCGTCATTACCGTATGGAAATCGTTGGTGAACCGCTGCACAATTTCCATGGGCTCCACCTTCTCCAGCTTGGCCATCCGGCCAATTTTGTCCTCGCCCTCATCGCCATCGCCAACCAAGTGGCCAACATCAGTCAGATTACGAACATAGCGCACTTTATAACCGATAAACGTTAGGTAGCGGTAGAGGGTGTCGAAAGTCAGAAACGTGCGGACGTTGCCGAGGTGGACGTAGTTGTAAACCGTTGGACCACACACATACATGCCTACGTAAGGCGGGTTGATGGGTTCAAACAGTTCTTTTTTGCGGGAAAGCGTATTGTATAAATGAAGCGGTTGCATCGGTTGATTAACTAATTCTGGACACTGATAAAGGAAGCGGACTGCCAGGTGGCATCGGTAGGGTAAGGTTAATCGGTCAGCGACAACAGGGTGCTCGTAGACCGTAAATTTCCTTCATCAGCATGACAATAGGGTCCTGTTTGTGAGAGCGAAGTTACGGATTGTTCAGCGTAAAACGGTAGGTCGGCAAAGCGGCTCCGTCACTTTTGTCTATATTCGCATTTTGTTTTCAGATTTGACCCGCTTCGGTTCCGTAATGCAGGTAGTTGACGTAGGCGAAAACGCCCGATACCAAAAAGAATTTATCCAGTTTCCCGTGCGGCTCTATAAACATGACCCGTGCTGGATTCGCCCGTTGGATGCCGATGTGGAGGAGGTTTTCGACCCAGCCCGCAACAAACGGTTTGAGCATGGCGAATGCGTTCGGTTTTTGCTGTTGACTGATAAAAGCGAAACCATTGGACGAATGGCGGCCTTTATCGACCACGAAATCGCCAATCTCGACAACGACCAGCCAACGGGTGGAATCGGGTTTTTCGAGTGCATTAACGAGCAGTCAGCCGCTTTCCTGCTTTTTGACGCGGGCAAAGCGTGGCTTCAGCAACGGGGTATGGAAGCCATGGACGGCCCTATTAACTTCGGTGACCGCGACCGCTGGTGGGGTTTGCTGGTCGATGGGTTCGACCGCGAGCCTAATTATTGTATGCCCTATACCAAGTCCTACTACATTTCTTTTTTTGAGCAGTACGGCTTTCAGAATTATTTTAAACAGTTTACGTTTGGCATTCCAACAACCTGGGCTAAACTGACCGATATGTCGCAGGCGGTGAAAGACCGCGCCCAGCGTATTTTTCAGAACCCGGATTATAGTTTTCGGACGATTGATAAGAAACATCTACCTGCAGCCGCCGAGCAGTTTCGGCATATTTATAACGCGGCCTGGGCCGGACATAGTGGCGTAAAAGAGATGTCGACGGGGCAGGCACAACTGCTCATGCAGAAGTTGAAGCCGGTCATTGACGAAAAAATTATCTACTTCGCTTATTACCTCGATGAGCCAGTTGCTTTTTTTGTCTGCCTGCCCGAACTGAACCAGGTTTTCAAGCACGTAAACGGCAAACTTGATTTGATTGGCAAGCTGAAATTTTTGTGGCACATGCTGCTGAAAACCAACCACAAAGCCTTTGGCGTCGTGTTTGGCGTAGCACCCGAACATCAGGGAAAAGGCGTTGAAGCGGCCATTGCCCTCCGAATGCCACACGAAGCAGACCACAACCCCAACTTTCAATACACCGAACTGGAAATGAACTGGGTTGGTGATTTTAACCCAATTATGGTGCGGTTTGTGAGTCAGTTAGGGTCGCGCATCGTCAAAACGCATAGTACGTACCGGTACTTATTTGACCAGACCAAACCCTTTAAACGCTGCCCGGTCATTGGACGGAAGAAGTAAAAATTGTTTCATGTTTCAAGTTCCACGTTTCAACCGGCACTTGAACATGGAACCTGAAACTTGAAACCTGAAATAAACTAATGAGCTTACTTACAATCGGTTCCGTAGCGTTCGACGCGCTGGAAACCCCGTTCGGCAAGACCGACAAGATTATCGGTGGTGCTGCTACCTACATCACGCTTTCGGCATCCTACTTTACTAAAGAGAATAACCTGGTGGCCGTGGTGGGGGATGATTTCCCACAAACTATGATCGACGACCTCAATCAGCACGGGGTCAATACCGAAGGGCTGCAGGTTCGGGTGGGTGAGAAGACCTTCTTCTGGTCGGGTAAGTACCATAACGACATGAACACCCGCGACACGGTGGAGGTGCAGTTGAACGTGATGGAAGATTTTGACCCGGTCATTCCTGATTCGTATCAGGATTGCCAGTACTTAATGCTGGGCAATTGCGCCCCTGCCCTTCAGCAAATGGTTGTTGAGCGGTTGCACCAGCGACCCAAACTGATTGTGCTCGACACAATGAATCTATGGATTGAAATTGCCAATCCTGATCTGATGAACCTGCTCAAACTGGTTGATGTGTTGGTGGTGAACGACGAGGAGGCTCGCCAATTGACCCACGAGTATTCGATAGTGAGAGCGGCTGCCAAAATCCGAACGATGGGGCCCAAGACGGTTATTATTAAGAAAGGAGAGCATGGAGCACTTCTGTTTAGTGAGGATCAAATCTTCTTTGCGCCCGCTCTGCCGCTCGAAGAAGTATTTGACCCAACCGGCGCGGGTGATACCTTCGCAGGGGGCTTTATCGGCTACTTAGCCAAAACCGGCGATAGTTCGTTCGACAATATGAAGCGTGCCATTATTTACGGCTCGGCGATGGCCTCATTCTGCGTCGAAAAGTTTGGGGCCGAGCGAATCATGAACCTAACGCAGGAGGAAATCAAGGCGCGGGTGGGCGAGTTCGTGACGCTGTCGGCGTTTGGGTTAGTCTAAAAAATACAGCAGCTATTTATGCAACAAGCCGTTGGTCATGACCAACGGCTTGTTTGTTTGTTGACAAATTTACGCGTAATCGTTAGGCAAAGAAGGGTGCCACAGCATCCAACACCTGTTGTTTGGTTAGCGGTTCGTCGAAGGATTCGGTAATCATATCCATGGTTATAGGAATTTTAAACGAATTCCCAACCAGTCCACCCAAATTGTTGGTGTTCTCTTCTCCGGCATAATTGGCATTCACAGCGGCAGGAACGCCTGACATCATTGCGGTACCGCCCGTAATCCAGCCCTTCTGACCACGCAGGTAGCGTACATTAGCCGCGTGGGCTGCTTCAGTGGCATGGATCTGTAATGCAACCTCCAGAATAGCTGGTGCATTCATCAGATTTGCTGCCTGGCCTTTATAAGCCCGAACACCGGTGTCTTCAAACGTTTGTGAAACAGCCAAAAACGTTTGGAAATTGCTGAACGTATCGTTAAAGAGTCCTTTCGCTGAGAAATCGAACTTCGGTTCGGGAACGGCCTGTGGACCAATTACCCCTTTTAACAACCGAACGTGTACCTGTTCGTGCCGACGGATCACCTCGAATGCCTCTTTGTACTGAGCCGGAATCATAGTCAGGTTGTTGGCATTATCGTAAAAGCGATACTCCAAATGTTCCAGCGTAAGGGCAAAATTCAGTACATCAATCACATTCTGTGGCAAGGCCTGGCCATATGCTTTAGTAAAAGCAGATGCCATAATGGCTGGTGCTGCAACAGCTATCGTTTTCTTGGTCAGCGAGCTAAATAAGCCCCGACGGGAGACGTGGGCCAGACGATCAAAAATTTCGCCATCCACTTTCTCAATTTCGCTGAATAAGTTCTGTAAGTTCATTGGAGTTAAGTGGTTTATGCTGCCTTTAGGCTGGCTACTAATGCGCTGGCATCAATTGTTTCTAAAATAAATTTCTGTACGATAGGCAACACGAACGTTGGTTCGTAAGCTTTATGCAACCCTGTATCGCTGGTGACGATAGTTGGACCCGCAAACGCATCCGAACGTGGATATTGCAATTCACGGATAATGGAGTGGTGACGAGCTTCAACCGATACAATTTTGCCAGCCACCGTCAAAAGACCACCATCCTTGAAGTACTTACCGGCGCCGTTATAAGCGCCAACACCTGTTAGTTCGAAGTCAGCCGCTGCCTGCATCACTGATCCCTTGTCATTAAAATCAATACCTGCGAAGTTAAATGTCAGGTTAGGTACCTGGCCCCCAACAACTGATCTGAAAAATTCGCGGTGAATAATTTCATGACCGCCAATATCTGTAAAAATTTGTTTTTGTCCCGCAGTCATACCCATGAAAGGTTTGGCCACCACCAGCTCATAGAAAGCGGCTTCAAGTTGTTCCAGCACATAGGCGTAAGCCAATATACCGGTATCACCGGTTGGTAGTTTGACGACGTCGCCAGCAGCACGGGCGCTACCAGTAGGCATAACAGAAGTTTCGTCCGCGTTGGAGCAGGCTGTTAACAGACCACCGGTTACGGCTGCTGCCCCCGCTACTCGCAGAAACGACCGGCGGCTGGCTGCCGCTTCCGACGTCGTTTCGGGTCGATTCGTAACGTTTTTCATTGAGTGAAATAGTTAAGTTATTTAATTTAATGTCAGCTATTTGGCGGCTGAGGTAACGTACATACGCTGTCTAACGGAGAAATAGATTTTACTGTTTACTAAAAAAAGTGTAAATGCAAATCGTTCTGCACTGAATCGCCTGATAGATAGCGTTATAAGCTATTTTTTAATTAAAAAAATGTTGAAAAAACATAATTAATCTCTATGCTAACACACTGACTAATACATTAGTGAACATCGCCTTATCTGGTACCTTTTTTTTGTGCACGCTTAGTTGTCGGCGCGAATTTTACGTTCATAAGGTTTTTCGCTACTTAATCGCTTATTTTTAGTCTACATATCTGAACCCTATACGACAGTAAATTATGCCAGATTTTAGTAATCAGATTGCCTTCATCACGGGCGCCGGGTCAGGCATTGGCCGGGCAACAGCGATGGCCTTTGCCAAACATAAGGCGCGCATTATTGTGGCTGAAATTAACGAAGCATCCGGTCGAGAAACGGTTGAGCAAATCAGGCAGAAGGGTGGCGAAGCGTTATTTATTGCCTGCAATGTTGCCGACCAAGAGCACATTGAAGCCGCCGTTCGGCAAACGGTTGCCATCTATGGTCGATTAGATATTGGCATCAACAATGCCGGTATCGGGGGTAAATATGGGCGGCTGCTCGACCAAACACCGGCGGATTTTGACCAGATGATGGCTGTCAACGTTGGCAGCGTATTTTATGGAATGCAAGCCCAGATCCGGCAGATGCTGATGCAAAATCCGGCGGGAGGCAAAATCGTAAACGTATCGAGTATTGCCGGTGTTCGGGGTATGCCGATGGGCGCCCCATACAGCGCATCAAAACATGCCGTAATTGGCCTGACAAAAACAGCCGCCTTAGAGTATGTTCGCCAGAACATTCGCATCAACGCCATTTGTCCGGTCTATACGCATTCGACAATGGTCGATGAGTTAATCAATACGGCTCCTGCTATGGAGGAGCGGATGCGCCGGTTGATTCCGATGGGCAGATTTGGCCAGCCCGAAGAAATTGCTCAGGCAATTCTGTGGCTCTGTTCTGACGAAAACAGCTTCTGTACGGGTCAGGCGCTTCAGATGGATGGCGGAATGACAGCAGGGTGAGCCTATAATTTTCGGTTGGCCAGTTCCTCTATCGGGGCCGGAACTTCGGGTTCGCCCCTAAAAAACGCACCTTTTTTTCCTTGCGTCAACGCCCAGCGGTGCAGCCACGATATGCCTCCTTTACCAACGTATTGGTCTTTGGAACGATAGGCGTTATCGGTCAGGGCTTCCTTTAAGGAAACAAAGGCATACCCGCGTTGCTTTAGCCTTGCCAGGAGTTTATGAAGAAAATCCGCGTTGATGGCGTTGGCATGTATGAGTAGCGTGTGCGAAATCGGCCGCCCGAAAAGTGAATCGCTTTGAGCTTCGTAATACACAATGCAATCGTTCATGTAGCTTACATAACGGTCGCCCACGCTGGCTGAAAGGGCCGTGTCGCCCAATAAAAGAGCGTTGTCATAAGCCCGCGAAAACACCCAATCCGAATTGTCGACCGTAACGGGAGCTTCCTGATAGCCCTGCTGCTGTAGAAAGGCTTCCAGCGAATCTTTTTTGGCCTGCGTATTGCCTTTATGGAGGTACGGATGCCTGAAATAGCGGAAAAGGTTGCCCCGTTGCTGCACAAAGTTTTTCACGGCAAGTTCGCCCGCCAGCACATCCGCTTTCAACTCCCCGAAGGAGACAACACTGTAATCTTTGTGGGCAGATGTGTGGTTACCCAGTTCCAGACCGGCGTTTAACCACTTGGTTAACAAGGCGAACTGAGCCGAATCGGGTTGGCCATTTGTTTGTAATAAATTGCCGATAACGAACCCAATAGCCGGAACCTGATAGGCTTTGCAGTGCGAAAGGAGTTGTTGCGTGATGTGTAAACGACCGGCGGCTGTAGCGTAATAGCGCGACGACGTTGGCAAGTCGTCGATGGTAATGGCTATTTTTTTCTGAGCGAGCGCGGTCGTCAGTAGCAGAGACAGGAAAACGACCAGGCGCATCATCCGTAGTGTTGGTTAAGAACTATAATTAGTTAGCCATTCTTCTTCTTTTGCCCGCATGTGCGCGGCCTGTTCATCCGTTTTGTCGCCATAACCGCAGAGGTGGAGCAGTCCGTGCGCCAGTACCCGACGCATTTCCTGTTCTGCCGATATGTTTACCTGGATTGCATTGTCGGCTACGCGCTCAACGCTGACGAAAATATCCCCCTCGATTTTTCCCTCCGTTTCGCTCTGGTCGAATGTGATAATGTCGGTATAATAGTCGTGCTGAAGGTAATCCCGATTGACTTCCAGCACGTATTCGTCGGAGCAGAAAATATAATTTAACTCACCCACGGCGTAACCTTCCTGCGCGGCCTGCTGTTTAAGCCACTGGCGAAGAGCTTGCTTTTGCGGAAGTTTGTAGGGTACGTCTTCGTTGAAAAACCGAATCATCTACTCGTTTTTACGGACAAATATACACGATGAAAGCCGCCCTGCTTGCCGAAACCCATAAACCTGTTCAACTTATCGACGCGCCCATGCCTGTTGCCGGACCGGGTCAGGTGCTACTAAAAGTGGAAGCTGCTGCCCTGAATCACCGCGATATATTTATTCAGCAGGGCTTATATCCAGGCATTAAATTGCCTGCTATTTTAGGTTCTGATGGAGCCGGCGTTGTGGCTGATGTTGGCGAAGGTGTTGACCCTGTATGGCGAGGTCAGGCTGTTGTTATCAATCCTGCCTTGCATTGGGGAAATAATCCGAAGTTTTACGGTTCCGACTTCCGAATTCTGGGCATGCCTGACAACGGCACGTTTGCCGAGTATATAGCCATTGATGCGACAAATATCTACCACAAACCCGCTCACCTATCGTTTGAGCAGGCGGCTGCCCTGCCGTTGGTTGGGCTGACGGTCTGGCGGGCACTCGTAACACGCGCGGGTTTACACACAGGTGGCACACCCGAAAAAGTATTGATTACGGGCATTGGCGGAGGGGCTGCTTTAGTGGCTTTGCAAATTGCTGTTGCCGCCGGTTCTGAGGTATGGGTAACGTCGGGTTCGGATGATAAAGTAGCAAAGGCAATGGAATTAGGCGCGACGGGTGGTGTTAACTACCGGGAGCCTGACTGGCATAAAACACTGATGGCCCGGACCGGGGCCGGACGACCTGGCTATTTCGATGTGATTATCGACAGTGCAGGCGGACCAGGCTTTGCCAGGCTGATTGATCTGGCCGCACCCGGTGGCCGTATTGCCTTCTTTGGCGGTACGACGGGTACGATCACCGACATCAGCCCGCCGAAAGTATTTTTCAAACAACTTTCCATTTTCGGCTCGACGATGGGTACCGAAAAAGAATTTGCCAGCCTGATGACCTTCGTTGCCGATAACCAGCTTGTACCTGTTATAGACGAAATTTTACCATTGACCAGCATCGAGCAGGCTATGCAACGAATGGACGCTGGCAAGCAGTTTGGTAAGATTATACTTAAGATTGCCTAAAACTATGTCTATAGTTGTAATTTTTTCATTTATCCAGTTAATTTTAGGATAATTAGTTGCTTACCTTAAAGTTATCCACAATCGGTTTGTGGATAAGTAGGTACTTACGCACATTTTCTCGTTTGATGGTATCAGCGTGTGACTCATTTCAGTTGACCCTGCTACCTTTGTTACTATGCCTACAGCAACACAGCAGGTAACAGACACCTTGGCAAAGCGATTAACCGCTTATCGGCAAAACGGTCTGTTGCGCCAACTCAATACAGCAGATGAGTTGGTTGATTTCTGCTCGAACGACTATCTGGGGTTTGCCCGTTCGGCTGCACTCAAAGCGAGCATTCAACGGGCCGATAGTGACAGGATCACCCTACGCACCGGCGCAACTGGTTCCCGGCTTCTGGCTGGTCAGACACAACTTGCCGATGCTGTGGAACAGGAACTGTCTCTGTTTTATAAAACAGAGTCGGCTTTGATCTTCAACTCAGGGTACGATGCCAATCTTGGTCTTCTGGCCTGTTTGCCGAAAGCGGGTGACACCCTCCTCACGGATGAGCTGGTTCATGCCAGCATGATTGACGGCGCCCGGTTGAGTTACGCCAGTCGGTATCGGTTTCAGCACAATGATCTGAGCGATTTAGAAACCAAATTACAGGAAGCAGCCAACAGAAACAGCGGGCAAATTTTTGTGGGTGTCGAGTCGGTTTATTCAATGGATGGCGATGTTGCGCCCTTAGCCGAACTGGCCGACCTCTGCGAACGCTTCGGCGCGGCTCTGCTGGTCGATGAAGCGCATGCAACGGGGTTGTATGGCCCGAAGGGGGAAGGCTTAGTGGTGGCTCTGAATTTGCAGGATCGGGTACTGGCCCGCGTGCATACCTTTGGCAAAGGGTTGGGCGTTCATGGCGCGGCTGTTGCTGGCCCGGCCATACTGCGTCAATACCTCATCAATTTTGCCCGTCCGTTCATTTATACGACTGCCCTGCCACCCCATATCCTGCTGGCCATTCGCTGCGCCCACGAACATATGCAGGCACAGCCCGAGGCCCGGCGACGGCTTTATGAACAGCTTGCCTACTTTCGTCTACAGCGCGAGGAACGTTTGCCCAATACCCACTGGACCGATAGCGAGTCGCCCATTCAATGCCTGATTATAGCGGGCAACGAACAGGCGCGTTATGTGGCTGCTCAAGCGCAGCGAACAGGCCTGGATGTACGGGCCATCCTTAGTCCAACGGTTCCGGCGGGGCAGGAGCGTCTACGGCTGTGTATTCATGCGTTTAACACAACCGACGAAATAGACCAGTTGGTCAGCATTTTGCAGATTGCTTTAGCCAGCCGACTCAGCGTATGAATCAGCATCGACTGCCCATCCAACTAATTGTGGCCGGAATCGGTACCGAAGTGGGTAAAACCATTGCATCGGCGGTGTTGGTCGAAGCGTTGCAGGCTGACTACTGGAAGCCCGTGCAGTCGGGTGCATTGGAGGACTCCGATACAAATACAGTACGCCAACTTGTGAGCAATCGAACGTCGGTTTTCCACCCGGAAGCTTACCGACTGAAACAGCCGCTTTCGCCCCACGCAGCGGCTGAATTGGAAGGGGTTGTGATTGAACTGGAAAAACTGACGTTGCCACAAACAGCCAATTCATTAGTCGTTGAACTGGCTGGCGGGCTTATGGTGCCGCTGAATCAGAATGACCTGAACATCGACCTGGTGCAGCAACTGAAGCTGCCGGTCGTGCTGGTATCACGCAATTACTTAGGCAGTATTAACCACACGTTGTTGTCCGTCGAAGCATGCCGCAGCCGGAATATTCAACTTGCGGGTCTGTTGTTTAACGGGCCGACCGTTCCAGCAACAGAGACGTTAATCTTAAACTATACGGGTCTGCCCTGCCTTGGCCGAATAGGGCAGGAGGAGAGTATCACAAAGGAAGTGATTCGAAAATACACGCAACTTATAGACCTAAAAAGTTTCTGAAACCGCTCCGGCGGCCCGGCTTTTAGGTCTTGTCATCTACCAGGCCTCAACTAAATCATCAAATCGCTCTAAGAGAAATTTCGATGTAGGGCCAACATGCCCGTCGCCAATGGTGAGGTCGCCAATTTGGGTAATGGGCAGCACTTTTTTGGTCGAGCTGGTAGTAAAAGCTTCGTCGGCATCGTAGAGTTCAGAAAGCAAAACGGGCCGTTCTTCCACCTGAAAATCGCTTTGGGCTAACTGCAGTATGGTTCTGCGGGTAATACCGTGCAAAATATGCCGGTCTGGGGTGATTAAGCGCGCGCTCTTCACAATAAAGAAATTGCTTCGGCTCAGTTCACTGATTTCCCCACCTTTCTGGTACAGCAAATCTGATGCTCTGGCGGACCGAATGGCCTGGGCCATTAAAATAACGCGCTTGTAATCCGTGCTCTTTACTTCGGCCATTTCCCGGACATATTCATCCAGAATGACCTTTATACCCTGTTCATACTGAATTGGCGGCACAGGGTGAATGGGTTCGGTTAAAATGAGCAGGTTCGGTTTTTCGATGCTGATGCTATCGGCCGAGTAGCCACCTGTTAAGACAAACCGGAAACCTACGTCACCCAGCCCCCCCGACTCGGCGTGCCGCTCCACCAACGCCATCACAATCGCATGGACTTCGTCTTTACCAAGTGGTAGTGACAGGTGCATGCGCGAGGCCGAGTTCTGAAAACGTTCCCAATACCAGTCCCACTGAAACGGTTTGCCGTTATAGGTCAGGAAATAATCGAAAAGGCCGTAACCCCGCAACAGGCCGAGGTCCATGACGCCGACGGCAAGCTGGTCGACGGGGGCACTGGTGCCGTTGAAATAGCCGTAGTACATGAAAAAAATGATTTTGCCTGACTCAAAGATACAGAAAAGAGACTCGATGCCCGATACGGAGCAAACGCTTACCCCAAATCTTTAACGACCAATTGCACCGTGTTGCGACTTTTCTGCTCCAGCAATAACCGCTTGTTTACCAGAACGCGGTCAATTGTGCTCTGGTCGTAATAGCGAATCGTGATAAGTTCCAGCCCATCGTTGTAACTAACCCGAAAATCCTGTTTTAACTGAACCAGCAAAGCAGGTACACGGTCGGGATTATTGTCGACCACTACCGAAAAACTGATGGCGGTATTTTGCATCAGGTTGATTTTTACCCCCGCCTGCGAAAAACGGCCGAAAATCCGGCTTAGGTTATCCTCCGCAATAAACGAAAAATCGTTAGGGCGAAGCGAAATCAGTACCTGATTTATCTTGAAGATAAACGACGGTATCAGGAGGGATTGTTCATAATTGCCAATGGCCGTTCCGGGCGCATCAGGTTGCAAAAACGATCGAACATACAGCGGTATGCCTTTGTTTTGGAGGGGCTTGATCGTTTTTGGGTGAATTACCGTCGCCCCGTAATAAGCCAGTTCAATGGCATCCTGATACGTTATTTTCTTTAAGAGCACAGTGTCATCAAACCATTTTGGGTCGGCATTCAGTACGCCCGGTACGTCTTTCCAGATGGTAACGCCTTCGGCATTGAGACAATAGGCAAAAATAGCGGCTGTATAATCGGAGCCTTCGCGCCCAAGCGTTGTTGTGCGCTGATCCGGGCGATCTGTCGTAACGGCCTGACCAATAAACCCCTGCGTTATTTTTACCCCTGTTTCCGTCACGGCAAGGCTGATCCGTCGGTTCGTTTCGTCCCAGTCAACCCGGCCTTCGCGAAATGTGGCGTCGGTGCAGATCAACTCGCGGGCATCGAGCCAGTGAACGGGTAAGCCGGTTTGCTGTAAATAGGCCGCAATAATTTGCGTCGACAAGATCTCCCCCAGCGAAACGACTTGGTCATAAATTTCATCGTAAGAGCCCGTTGGCGGTTGCTCCAGATAGCTTTCAAGATAGGCAATCGTCCGCTGTACCTGGTCGAAGTTGCCGGTTAAGTCAGCCATGATACCCGCATGGTAGGCTGTTATGGTTGCCAGTGTTTCCTGAACGGCATTGACTTGCTGGTTTACATAAGCCCGGACAAGCGTCTCCAGCGCATTCGTCGTTTTCCCCATGGCCGACACAACAACCACGGCATTCTGGCCCTGAACCTGAACAATTTGGGCCATATTCCGAACACCAGCCGCATCTCTAACCGAGGCACCCCCAAACTTGAAAACGTGCATAATCACTAAAAAATAGACAGGATTACAGGATTAACAGGGTTTATCCGGATGATAATCCTGCAATTCTATAATCCTGTCAGAAACAGAAAATTAAACAGGGATGGCCCGTCCTGTAAATAGCAATTCACGAACAGCATCAGCAATGCCCGCCGGATCAAATCCACATTCGCGGTGAAGTTCGATTTGTTCGCCGTGTTCAATTACCGCATCGGGGATGCCGAGTCGTTTGACACGAGCCAAATAGCCATGATTAGCCATAAATTCCAGCACGGCACTGCCAAACCCACCCATCACACAGCCGTCCTCAACGGTCAGAATGCGGTCAAACCGGCTGAAAATCTGGTGAAGTAATACCTCATCGAGGGGCTTCACATAGCGCATATCAAAATGAGCAGGCCGGATGCCTTCTTTTGTCAATAGCGCTGTAGCCTGAACAGCATAATTACCAATATGACCAATGGTTAGAATGGCTACTTCCTGCCCATCAGCAATCATGCGGCCTTTGCCAATCTCCTGCTTTTCAAATGGCGTTTGCCAGTTGGGCATTACACCCTCACCGCGTGGGTAGCGAATCGTGAATGCCTGTTTGCCATGCTGTACCTCATCTGACTGAGCGGTGAACATCATGTTTCGCAGTTCCTGCTCATTCATGGGCGCGGCCACAATCATGTTTGGAATGCAGCGCATGTAGGCCAAATCGTAAGCGCCATGATGGGTAGGTCCATCGGCGCCGGCAAAGCCCGCCCGGTCGAGGCAAAAAATAACGGGAAGTTCCTGAATACAAACGTCATGAATGACCTGATCATAGGCCCGCTGCATGAACGTTGAATAAATGTTACAGAAAACAACTTCGCCCTGCGTGGCCATCCCGGCAGAGAACGTTACCGCATGTTGCTCAGCAATACCCACATCGAAGGCCCGTTTTGGCATTGCCTTCATCATGATATTCATTGACGAGCCAGAGGGCATGGCGGGGGTAACGCCCACGATGCGGGCATTTTGCCTGGCCAGCTCAACCAACGTATTGCCAAATACATCCTGATACTTTGGTGGCTGAGGTGTATCATAAATCTTTTTCTGAATGACTCCCGTCACTTTATCGAACAAACCAGGCGCATGCCATTTGGTCTGGTCTTTTTCTGCGGGAGCATATCCTTTTCCTTTTACGGTTAGAATATGCAGCAACTTGGGACCCGGAATGTGTTTAAGGTCGTCTAAAACACTAACTAAATGGTCGATGTCATGCCCATCGATGGGGCCAAAGTAGCGCAGATGCAACGATTCAAATAAGTTGCTCTGCTCCAGCAATGAACTTTTAATGCCCGACTGCACCTGTGATACCAGGTCCTGGGCGGTCTTGCCCAGTTTATCCATCTTACCGAGCAAATTCCAGACTTCGTCTTTAACTTTATTATACGTTTGCGAGGTAGTAATATCGGTCAGGTATTCGCGCAGAGCACCCACGTTGGGGTCGATGCTCATGCAGTTGTCGTTCAGCACAATGAGCAGGTTGCTGTCCGTTGCACCGGCATGATTCATGCCTTCAAAGGCTTCGCCGGCAGTCATGGCTCCATCGCCGATAACCGCAATGTGATTGCGCCGTGTATTACCCTGTAATTGTGAGGCTACAGCCATACCTAAAGCCGCCGAGATTGACGTGGATGAATGCCCAACGCCAAAAGCATCGTAAGTACTTTCTTTTCGTTTCGGAAACCCCGACAGGCCTTTGTAGAAACGATTGGTATGAAACTGCTCCCGCCGACCGGTCAGAATTTTGTGACCGTAAGCCTGATGACCCACGTCCCAAACTAATTGATCATCGGGCGTATTGAAAACGTAATGCAGGGCAACGGTCAATTCAACAACGCCGAGGCTGGCACCGAAGTGACCCCCATACACGGAAACATCGTCAATAATAAACTGACGTAATTCGTCGGCAACCTGAGGCAGGAAAGATTTATCGAGTTTACGAAGATCGTCGGGGGTATTGATGGTGGCCAGTAGACTGCCAGGGGTAATCAGCATGGTGGTAGCAGATAAACGTATGTCTTACAACATACGTATAGACTACAATGTTCTATAGGTGTAATGCCTGTTCAATAAAGCAACGAAGCTACTATATTTTTTACTAATTATAAAAAATCTAAGTCTCTGGGCGTCCGTATATATACGTGGGCACCAGAGACTTAGATTTTACAGGGAATTCGCGTTGCTGATAAGGTGGCCCACCAACGCCTTAAACGTGGTTTTTAACACATGAATGGGTCGCTGCATGACCATCCAGGAGTTTATCAGTTCCGCTGACTGGCCCGGAAAAGTTTTTGTTTTTCTTCGCGGGTCAGACTCTCGTAGCCTGATCGCGAGATTTTATCCAGAATCATATCTACTTCGTCCTGATCGGGCGTAGATATGGACGACGAGGAACCCGTTGTGGATGCATATGAACTGGCTTGTGTATTGGCACTGCTCCGCTGCCGGTACGAGACTTTAACGGCGGGTTTAGGCTTCAGTAAATTGCTCCAGCCATCGGCTATCCAGTAGATGGGCCGCCCTAAATCCGTACCGTTCTGCAATAACTTGACATAGAAAAATCCCATGACTGCACCGCCGATGTGGGCCAGATTACCGCCTGCATTTGTGCCAGCCGTCTGAGCTATCGACAAAATGATAAAGAAGAAGACAATGTATTTGATGCGTACCGGGCCAAAAAACAAGAGATGAAACGTGTAGTTTGGCAATAAAGTAGCTGCACCAACGGCTACAGAAAAGGCGGCTGCCGATGCCCCCAGCAACCGGGCCGTTTCGACCTGATTATGAAAGTACGGAACCAGATTATAAACGATTAAATAAAGCAGGCCTCCTGCCAGGCCGCCCATAATATAGAGACCAATTAATCGGCGGTTGCCCAGATACTCATCAATTAACCGGCCAAACCAGTACAAAAACAGCATGTTGTAGAGAATGTGAAAAATCTCATCATGCGCGAAGAAATACGTGAGCAGTGTCCAGGGTTTACGTAAAAAGGCGTTAATACCACCGGGCAGCATGAGCTGCTCCCGCATGAAATGATAAATGCCTGTTTCCTCGGCCATTGTCAGGCTTACTTTAGCCAGCAACAGCACCAGAAAGACGACTGTATTAATAAGAATTAACTGCACCAACGTGTTGTTGGGCTTATTGAATTCGCTTCGAAAATCCTCGAACAACCCGCTCATCACTAATAAAACGTTTTTCGTTGGGAACCCCAGTATTTCACCAGTATGTATGCAAACAACATGCCGCCTATATGGGCGAAATGAGCAACGTTGTCGGCCTGCGCTTGATAAACACCCGAGTAAAGCTCAAAGGCTCCGTAGAAGATAACGAGGTATTTTGCTTTAATCGGTATAGGTGGGAACAATAAAAACAGTTGAGTGTTCGGAAATAATAGCCCGAACCCCATTATCACCCCAAAAATCGCACCAGAAGCACCTACCATGGGTTGATCGACCTGATTCACCCCAATCTTATTGACAATAGCCAGGCTATCCTGGATGTTTTTGCTATCGTCTGGATAGCTTTTAAACTTGTCGATAAATGGCACTAATTGATCATAATAAGAACCCGCATGTTGATCGATAAAGACCGAAAACGTTTCGTAGCCGGGATCAGTCTTATACGTCTGAACTGCCTGATATACGTCTCGCATTTCAAAATAGTTTATGCCTGAGAATAATAACGCAGCTCCTAAGCCGGTGAAAAAGTAAAAGAACGTAAATCGGCGAGGGCCCCAGAATCGTTCCAGCATCGGTCCAAAAACGACTAAGCCGATCATGTTGCTGAACAGGTGGTTGAATCCACCATGCAGAAACATGTGCGTAAGTAGCTGAATTGGGTTAAACGCATCCGATAAAAATGAGTGCAGCCCAAACCGCTCAATAACAGCTTCATTCGTTACCAAAAATACTAATACATTGATTACTAACAGAACGCGAACTACCGGCGAAAGATTAAACATCCTGATGTACAATTTATGCTAATAAACGCAATTATCAGCGAAAAAGTCCTGTAATTTTATCCAACGTCAGAACAACCGTTACTGGTTCACCAGCAGGCGTATAACTGGGATTGCTTGAGGCAAATAGTTGATTTACCAGTGCCCTGCGTTCTGGCAGGCCTAAACGCGTCGCATGCCGCATTGCCGCCCGCCGGGCCAGCGACCTCGCCATCGACTCAATCTTATCTAATTTTAACCGTCCCGTATCGGCCCTCAATTGCGCCAGCAAGTTTGCAAATAATTCTTCTTCATTTTCGCCCATCGTTAAGGTGGGGATGCCGCGTATAACAAAGGTATTCGCGCCCAATTCATCGAATTCAAACCCCAGATTAATCAGGTCGCTGCGTAGGTCGAGCGCCAGTTGAAAATCAATGGGCATCAGCGTAATTGTTTTAGGAAACAACAACTGCTGCGAGGCACCATTCTTGGTCGTAAGTGCGGTGTGGAACTGGTCATACAGAATTCGCTCATACGCCCGACGCTGGTCAATCAGTATCATTCCTGACTTAATAGGCGCCAAAAGGTAACGATTCTGCACTTGCAGGATAGTGTCATCATCAACCAGTACAGGCTCATTCTGTTCCTCGGAGTCCGCAGGTACCTGCAACTGATTGGCCCGACTTCCCAGCGTGATTGGTTTATTATCGCCGAAAGGCTCACCGGCAGGTACCGGCTCTTGCTTTGTCGGCCCTAACCAATCGTTTTCTTCATCGGTGTTACCCTTTTGTCTGGAGAGGTTATCCGCCCCGGCAGCGCCCTCCTGCAGGGTTTGCCAGTTGTTTACTGATGGCTTTGGCAAACTGGTAAAACTGCTTCCGGCAGCATTGTCTAACGCATTGTTTCGCACCGCACCTCGTTCATTGACCGGTGTTGCGCCACCCCATGCCCATGAGGGCGTAACGGGCCGAGCCACTGGATTTGGTTCGGTTGCCGGTTTTGAGGCTACGGGCCGCCGAGTGCCGGAAAGAAAATTAACATCCGATTCAAAATCAAGCGACGGGGAAAGGTTATAAAGGCCAACGGCTTTCCGCACAGCCGCCATCATAATAGCATAAACGGAGCGTTCATCGTCAAATTTTATCTCGGTTTTAGTAGGGTGAATATTAATGTCGATATGCGACGGGTCAATGTCGATAAACAGCACATAAAATGGGTGGCTGCCCTCGGGCAGGGTGCCTTCGTAAGCGCCCACTACGGCATGATGCAGGTAGTTATGTTTGATGTATCGGTTATTGACAAAGAAAAACTGTTCATTTCGGGCCTTTTTCGCCGACTCTGGCTTGCCGATGTACCCATGCACGGTCACGTAAGGCGTTTGCTCGTCGCAGAAATTCAACTGTTCGCGATAACTCTTGCCAAACATGTCGACAATTCGGCGGCTGAGTTTTCCGGCAGGCAGGTTATAGATCTCCTGGTCGTTATGAAACAATGAAAACGCTACTTCGGGATTGGCCAGTGACACCCGCTGAAATTCGTCAAGGATATGGCGCATCTCCACCGAATTGGATTTGAGGAAGTTGCGCCGGGCGGGCACATTGAAGAAGAGATTTTTAATGAGCAGGTTTGTTCCCGGCAGACACGAAATGGACTCCTGCGCCTTGATGTCGGACCCTTCAATTCGAATCAGTGTACCTAACTCTTCTTCGGCCCGGCGGGTCCGCATTTCGATTTGAGCCACAGCCGCAATAGAGGCTAATGCCTCGCCCCGGAAGCCCATCGTGCGGATACGAAATAAATCGTCGGACGAACGGATTTTAGAGGTAGCGTGGCGTTCAAAACTCATGCGGGCGTCGGTCTCGGTCATGCCAACGCCATCATCCACAATCTGAATCAGGTTACGACCCGCTTCCCGGATGATGACCTGTACGGATTTCGCTTTGGCATCGACTGAGTTTTCGAGTAACTCTTTCACCACCGACGCAGGCCGCTGCACCACCTCCCCGGCTGCAATCTGGTTCGCTATTGAGTCGGGCAGTAGCTGAATAACATTTAACATAGTGAAGAAAATCTCCCGGCACGGCTGTTTACTGTGACGTACAAGATACAAAAATAACAGGCAGGCGCGTCTTATAATTCAGATAAAATAGAGAAGAGTTCCCTGTTCCTGGGTTCACGTTTCAGGGTCAACGTTATCGAATCTGAAACGTGAACCCAGGAACAGAGAACAATAAAAAAGCCGCAAGTCCGAACCACTTAGGTTTCGGGCTTGCGGCTTTTACTGCCTTAGAATAATTGTCGTTAGACTTTAATTTCTACGTCGACACCACTGGGCAGTTCGAGTTTCATTAGCGCATCGACCGTTTTAGCGCTGCTGCTATAGATGTCCACTAACCGCTTATAGGTGCAAAGCTGGAATTGTTCCCGTGCCTTCTTATTGACGTGGGGCGACCGCAACACCGTGTAGATTTCTTTGTTGGTTGGCAGTGGGATGGGGCCGCTTACGATGGCACCCGTCGACTTAACCGCTTTCACGATTTTCTCCGCCGACTTGTCAACCAGCATGTGGTCGAAGGACTTCAGTTTAATCCGAATTTTTTGGCTCATTGTGTTGTGGTTCGTTATCTGTTAACACCCGCCGAAAGAACCATTTACTCCGGTCGGGTGGGCAAATGCGGGTGCAAAGGTACGGAGAATTGTGTAGGTAGAAAAGCTATAACTGTGATTTTGTGGAAATTACTTTATAGGTCATTTAATAAGTTATCCAATTCACCCGGTTCCAGGTCGGCTTTGTCTTTCTTGTTGTAGATAGTCAGCAAAATAACTTATTCATCGTCTTTAACAACATAGGTGACGACTCGTGAGCCACCCCGTTTGCCGGTTCCTTTACTTCGAATGGCAAGCCGGATTTTATAGCAATTTTGGCCGAGTGAAGTACCTTGCGTGGGATTTTCTTCAAGCGAGTTAATCAATTCCGCTAACTCATTCTTTAACGACTTATATTTCTTTGCCAACTTTTTGATGTCCCGGTCAAATCGGCCAGAGGCTTCCACTTTATAGTTCATCAAGAAGTTCTCTCGCCGATTCTAATTTAATTTTCCCCTGCTTATACAATTTAACTTCCTCCAACGCTTCCTTTACATCGGCCAGCAAGGCGGCTTTGGTCAGCGGCAGCCCATCCTCGTCCCTTTCCTCTCGGTCGTCGGGCAGGTCAAGTTGTGCCTTTATTTTATTCCACTCTTTAATGGGAAGCACAACGGCAGTGCGTTTTCCTTTTCGGTTAGAAATATATTGCACGTTCATGTTCGCCTTACTTTATGTATGCTACTAAACTATGAAAACTATCTCGAAAGTTCAAGCACTCCTAAACAACAAAAGGACACCCGGTTAGCCGAATGTCCTTTTGTTGTACTCTATTTCTATCCGGCTCTTACGCCTTCACGGTACCTTTTTCTTTGGCTACAACCGTATCCGCAAGGTTCTGCGGAACAACTTCGTAGTGAGCAAACGTCAGGTTAGCCGTAGCACGACCCGACGACATCGTCCGCAGGTCGGTTACATACCCGAACAGTTCCGATAGGGGAACGTCGGCCCGAATTACCTGCGACCCCGCTTTCGTATCCATGCCTTTCATGACACCCCGGCGACGGTTCAAATCACCAGTTATGGGGCCGGTATATTCTTCCGGTGTCAGCACTTCAACGGCCATGATGGGTTCGAGCAGTTTTGGCCCGGCCTGACGAGCTGCTTCGCGGAAGCCCAGACGGGCCGCCATTTCGAACGACAGCGAATCGGAGTCAACGTCGTGGTACGAACCGTGAAACAACCGGACTTTCATACTTTGGAGCGGAAAGCCAGCCAATGGACCGTTCTTCAACGATTCATCAAAGCCTTTCTGTACGGCGGGGATAAATTCCCGGGGAATTACCCCACCTACAATACCATTTACGAATTCCAAACCTGGCTGTATAACGCCGGTTTCGTCTTCGCCACGTGGTCCGAGTTCAAATACGATGTCGGCAAACTTACCACGACCACCCGTTTGTTTTTTGTAAACCTCGCGGTGTTCGACGTTTTTGGTCAGTTTTTCTTTGTAAGCCACCTGTGGCGCACCCTGGTTCACTTCTACCTTGAACTCCCGACGCATCCGGTCGATGATGATTTCGAGGTGAAGTTCGCCCATACCCCGAATGATGGTTTGGCCGGTTTCTTCGTTCGACTCAACTTTGAGGGTTGGGTCTTCTTCAATCAGTTTGCCAATCGCCTTTGAGAAGTTATCCTGGTCAGCAGATTTCTTCGGCTCAATGGCATACCCAATAACCGGTTCCGGGAATACCATCGACTCCAGCACAATTGGGTGCTTTTCATCCGACAGTGTATCACCGGTTTTGATGTCTTTGAAACCAACGACAGCACCAATGTCGCCTGCTTCCAGCCGATCAATCTGGTTCTGCTTGTTGGCGTGCATCTGGAAAATCCGCGAAATTCGCTCCTTGTTGCCCGAACGGTTGTTAAGGACATAGGAACCTGACTCAAGCACACCCGAGTAGGAGCGCACAAAACACAGGCGACCAACGTAAGGGTCGGTTGCAATTTTGAATGCCAGCGCCGAGAACGGTTCCAGCGATGAGGGCTTTCGCGAAATCTCTTCGCCCGTATTTGGGTTGGTTCCTTTGATGCTCTCTTTGTCCATTGGCGATGGCAACAGGGCCATCACGTAGTCGAGCATGGTTTGCACACCCTTATTTTTGAACGATGAACCGCACAGCATCGGCACGATTTTCATGGCAACGGTTGCTTTACGCAAGGCGGCTATAATTTCGGCTTCCGAAATAGAGGTTGGGTCGTCGAAATACTTCTCCATCAGATGGTCGTCGAATTCGGCAACCGCTTCAAGGAGTTTCTCGCGCCATTCGGTCGCTTCTTCCACCATATCGGCTGGAATCGGCACTTCCCGAAAGGTCATACCTTTGTCGTCTTCATTCCACTCGATGCCCCGGAAGTTAACGAGGTCAACGACACCTTTGAAGTTATCTTCTTCGCCAATGGGCAACTGAAGCGGAACGGCATAGCTACCCAGCATTTCCTTCACCTGCTTGCACACGTTGAGGAAATCGGCACCGGAGCGGTCCATCTTGTTCACGAAGCCCAAACGGGCTACGTTGTAGTTGTTGGCCAGACGCCAGTTGGTTTCCGACTGCGGCTCAACACCATCGACGGCACTGAACAAAAACACCAGCCCATCGAGTACACGCAGGGAGCGGTTTACTTCAACTGTGAAGTCAACGTGGCCAGGCGTGTCGATGATGTTGATGTGGTATTTTTGATCCCGGTAGGTCCAGTCAACAGTCGTAGCGGCCGAGGTGATGGTAATACCCCGTTCCTGCTCTTGCTCCATCCAGTCCATGGTAGCGGCACCGTCGTGTACCTCACCAATCTTGTGACTTACGCCGGCGTAATAGAGAATGCGTTCGGTTGTGGTCGTCTTACCCGCATCAATGTGGGCAGCGATACCGATGTTTCTCGTGAAATTTAAATCGCGAGCCATTAGCTTGTTATACTGAAAGTTATATTATTCTAAAATCGAAGGAAGGGGCTGCTACAGTTAGTAGACGGCCTCTCTGCAAATCAGGTCGCAAAATTACTGAAAGTCAATCACAAAACCAACCTATGGGCAAAGAATGTAGGGAAAAGCCTTCACCTTTTTTGTCAACTTTGCGCCCGGAATTCGTTCTGGAAATGAGGCCGTAACTTAGAATCTTACAAAATCCATACACAGCCTTACTGCGTATGGCCTGGACTTATGTCCGGCATGAAAAACGGCAGTATGTGTTGGTCGATTTTCTGTTTATCCGGGCGTATATACCCTTGTCCAACTATAGTAATATCAGGTAAAATAGTAAGATTGTCAGCGCAGCGTTATTTTGGGGAAATGTGGCTGCAAAAGAAATAGGTAACGGAAGAAAGCGAAGACGTTGTGACGATGTAAATGGGTAAAGAAATAGAACGCAGATTCTTATGATTGATATGATGTTAAATGATTTTAATCAGCATGAATCATATTAATCATAAAAATCCGCGTTCTATCTTACGCTTACATTTCACTCAACCGGTGCTTCCACAATCGTCACAATTTTCCAGATGCCCCGAATATCCTGCAATGGCACCGTCACGTTGCCGCCATTAGGATTGTCAGAGTGAAGCGTGAGGTATTTGCGGGTAATGAGTTCATTATCGCGAATGCGCTTAACGACGAAATAATCCCGGTACATAACGGCATACACACCACCTGACTGGTATTCCCAGTTACTTTCGTTAACCGGCACCGCCAGCACTTTGGCCCCGTGCGCCAGTTGCGGACTCATGCTGTTTCCTGAAATTTCCAGCACAACCGCATTCTTATGCCCTTTTGTAACGGGTTTGCGGACGCGAAACAATTCGCCATCCGTTGTGCTGCTCCCTTCTGCATAACTCTCGACAAAACTGGCGTAGAATTTAACCGGCACGAAAGGAACTTCAACCGTATCGTCATCCGATATCATCAACCGAACGTTTGTTTCGGTCGTGTTCAGCACAGGTGTGATGCCCCGAATCAGGTAGTCGGCACTGATTTGAGGATAGCAGGCCAGCAAACTCATGATTGTGTCATACGATGGTTTGGCCCGACCGTTCAAAATGTTGTAAAACTTCGATGGATTTTCGCCTAACTCTTTGGCAATCTGATAGATAGTTATGCCTAAAGCGTCGAAAATATGCTTGAGTCGGTCCTGGATAGTCACAGCATTATCAATTTTTTTTGAACAATTTTCTGCCATTGGGGGATAGATTAGTAGCAGATATAATATAAGTAAAATATATTGCACTTGTATTATAGCAAATATACTACAAATACAGACGAATACCTTCACCAAAGGCCACTTTATTATCTGAAAATTGATGAACCGGAACCGACTCACGACGCATATCCTTCCTACTGTGCTGTTTGTTGACATGAACAGTTTCTTTGCCTCCTGCGAACAGCAGGATAATTATTGGCTGCGTGGCAGGCCGGTGGGCGTGTGCGTCTATACAGGCCGGCATGGTTGTGTGATAGCGCCCTCCGTAGAAGCCAAGTTGCGGGGGGTGAAAACAGGGATGCGATTAGATGAAGCTATCGTCCTGTGCCCCGACCTGGTACCTGTAGAAACGCATCCGGGTCGCTATCGGGAATACCATGTCAAAATCATTAACGTACTCCGTACTTTTTCGGATGATGTGCTGCCCAAAAGTATCGACGAAGCCGTTGTGGATTTGACGAACTATCAGTTGGCTTATAAAGACATGCAGCAAACGGCCCGGGCTATTAAACAAGCCATCAGGCACAAGGTTGGCGACTGGCTATGCTGTTCCATTGGCATTGCACCTAATGTGTTCCTGGCCAAATTAGCGTCGGATATTCAGAAACCCGATGGCCTGACGGTTATTACGCCCGAGACGATTGACGATGTGCTGAAAACGCTGACCCTTACCGACCTGCCCGGTATTGGCTATCGAATGGCCAGTCGTTTGCAGGCAGGTGGGGTGCATACGCCCCTCGATCTGCGTTATGCGTCGCCAACTCATTTGCGGGCCGTGTGCAAAAGCATTGTGGGCTGGCACTGGCATCTACGGCTCAATTTTGGTGGCGAAGTCGATCTGGACGCCAACGAAGACAACAAGAGTATGTCAGCCATGCGGACAATCTCGGCCGAGCAGAGGCACACCCCCGACCGCCTGGATGAACTGTTGCAATCGCTTTGCCTGACTCTCGAACGCCGGATGGTTCAAAAGGGGCTGTTCTGTCAGGATATGTCATTTTCCTGCCGCTATCATACTGGCAAGATCTATAACTACGAAGCGCATTTCTCAGAACCTAAGCAGGATGGCCCCGAACTATACCAGATTATTAAGGAGCGATTAGAAAAGTTTCAGCGAGCGCATGGCTGCGAACCCGTACTGAATGAACACCTGCGGAGCATGTGCGTGGCGGTTTTTCGGTTCATCCCCGCCGAGGTAGTGCCGCTAAGCCTGTTTAGCCGGGACACCCGCAAAAGCAAACTCCGACAGACCTTATATGACCTGAAAACAAAATTTGGCGCTGATAAACTTATCCGGGCAACCGAACTGCACGATAACCCGGTTTACAAAGATGTGATTGGGTTTGGGAACATTAAGGATTTGTGAAGTGTCTCAGCTAACCTGGTGGACCAGCAGGTTAGCTGAGACAATCCGATTTAAGTTAATACACCCATTCGCCCGGCCTCAAAATCACTGAAGGCTTCAATGAGTTCTTCGCGGGTGTTCATCACAAATGGGCCATAAACGGCCAGCGGCTCCCGAATGGGTTCACCAGCCAGAATCAGCAATTTGGCATTGACACTGGCTGAAAAGGTTAGCGCATCGCCATCGTTAGCCATGAGCGCAATTTGCCCACGGACTAACTCATCACCAGAAAGCGTTACAGAACCACTTAGCACATAAGCCATTGCGGTATAGCTGGCTGGCATGGCAAGCGTTTCTATCTGGCCACTTGTGAGCGTCAGGTCGGCTACGACAACGGGGCTAAACGTGTTCGCCGGACCGCGAACGCCTGCCAGTTCACCCGCTATCACGCGTAGATGTCCACCACCAGGCAAAACAGTTGCCGGAATCCGCGACGAGGAAATGTCCTGGTAGCGGGGTGGATTCATTTTGTCTTTAGCGGGTAGGTTAACCCACAACTGCACAAAATCCAGATCGCCACCCCGACGCGAAAACTCCCGCTCGTGTTTTTCTTCGTGGATGATGCCCGACGCGGCTGTCATCCATTGCACATCCCCCGCAAAAAGTTTACCGTAGTTTCCTGCCGAATCGCGGTGTTCCAGAGCGCCTTCATAAACAATTGTTACCGTCTCGAAGCCCCGGTGGGGGTGCTGGTCAACACCTTTTGGCTTCGTGGAGGGCGGCACCTTCATGGGGCCATGATGGTCCAGGAGCAAAAACGGATTGAAGGGCCTTGATCCCTGCGGATGAAAGGCATTCAACCCAACGAACCCGTCGCCCACATTGTTCGGGGTAGCGGTCCGTATATCGGAAATAGTGCGTTGTGTTACCATAATTCATGTATCTACATGTAATTTCAAAACCAACTGAATTATTGATAAGTTCATGACTAATCAGGCCGACGTTTTGGACTTATGTTATCAGCGAAGTTCCTGTTCTTTTGGACAGAAGAAGGTGGTGCGGCCACCAACTATAGAGCGTTCGATGCGGGTACGGCAACGGGGGCAGAATTTGTGGGCTTCAACATCATCATACGGCGAATCGTCCCATTCCCGAACGTGAATCAGAAAACTGTTCGGAAAATCCCGGTAGGTGGCTTCGTAGCGGATAGCCGTTTCAAGAACGAGCTGAATTGCCTGGTGGAGTTCACGCATCTGCCAATCAGTAAGTGAATCAGCCCGCTGTTTGGGGTGAATATGGGCCTGAAACAGCACCTCATCGACAATCCAGTTGCCTAAGCCAGCGACAATATTCTGGTCCAGTAAAACGGGTTTTATAAATGCTTTTTTGCGCTGAACTCGTTCACATAGTTCAGCCAGTGAAATTGCCAGGCCATCGGGGCCAATTTTCTTTCGTTGTAGAAACGCATTGATATCCTCTACCAGACCGACACGCTCAAACTTACGCGGACACAGAAAACCCAGATTAAAGCCGTTCGTAAACTCAAACACAATTCGGGCAAAGCGCGGGCGGTCGAGCGACGAGTGATAATAGTCAAGGTCGCCCGTCATGCCGAAGTGCATATGAACAATCACTCCGGGCGAGTCGGTCAGGACAAACAGATTTTTTCCAATCCGGCGTGTTCCGGTAAATTGCCGTCCGGTCAGGGTGTTCAGCAGGGTGGTATAATCCGTTGTGAGCAATTTCCTATCTTCAACCTCAATGTGATGGATAGGCTGGAAGAGCGAGGAGGTTTCGAGGTACTGCCGTCTTATTTCAACTTCAGGAAGTTCGGGCATGGGGGCTGCTTATTTGCACCATAACCAGCCGTGGTATTTGGTTGTTATATACGTAGCTGTTTCTACTACTAAGCCTATAGTTTGCTTATGTCAAAACAATATATTTATTTTGCGGTATAGAAGGTTGATAATCAGCAAGCTTTGTTGCCGCTTTTACTGGGTAAATAAAAAACCTTTTTTACCGGCAATCAGTTGTGCGTTACAATAGGTTGATGGAAATAGTCGTTCCGATACTATTGGGCGGGGAAATTTGTCTGGGAATGTCGTACCCGTTTATCTAATAATAAGTAGCCAATGGAGTAACCTCTACACAACCGCACTAGCGGCTTTTTTAAAATTTGTGCATGTTTAATTCTTAAACTGAAATTTTTTATGGAAAATACTCCGCAAAAATCCAGAACAAACGGCGCTCTACTGGCTGGCCTGATTATTATGACCGGCCTGGCAGGGGTTTCGAGTTATCTGTATTTCGATCAGAAGAAAGTGTCTGAAAATCAGGAAGTGACCATTTCTGAACGGGTTGAAGAACTGTCGACCACCCGTGTTAAACTGGATTCGATATCGACGGCCCTGGATGCCAAAATCGCTGAAGTACAAAAACTGGGTGGCGACGTTTCTGAACTGGAGAAAGTGAAAGCGCAGTTAGAACTGGACAAAGCATCGCTCAAAAAAGGAAATCGTATATCAATTGCCAAGTACGATGCTAAAATCAAGCAATATGAAGCGTTCTTAATTGAAAAAGACACGCTCATTTCCAACCTACAGCGCGAAAACGTAACACTGGCTACTAATGTTAAGGTGCTTGACGAAGAGAACACCGGCTTAAAAACCGAGAAACAAAAGTTAACGGATTCTGTCACCACTGTGGTTAGCCAGAATCAGGAACTGTCAACGAAAGTTACCCGCGCTGCTGCTCTGAAAGCGCAGAACGTGAAAGTTTTTGCGGTTAATGCGAAAGGGAAAGTTAAAGAAGATGACGCGTATAAAGCCAAGCGTTTAGACAAAATTAAACTGGTTTATACCCTCCTGGACAATCCGCTGACGAAAGAAGAGCCTAAAGATGTGTTTGTGCGGGTACTTGACCCCACTGGCGCTGTTGTATCCGATATGGCCAATGGCTCGGGTACCTTTACCGTGGATGGCAACGAAACCATCTACACAACAAAGCAAACTGTCAACTACACCAGCAACGGGCAAAATGTAGAACTGCTCTATACACGGGGTATTCCTTACAAACCAGGGAAATATACCATTGAACTCTATTCGGAAGGCTTCCGCATCGGTTCGGGTGAGTTTGCCGTTCGGTAAGCACTGACAAAAATACGCTATCCATAAAAAAAGCGCAATGCCCAACGGCATTGCGCTTTTTTTATGGATGTCTATTTCTACCTGAAACCAGCGAAATAAAGCGGGTTTTTCGAATCATTCTGGAGATTTACCCGGAGTAGCTTCCCTTCTTTTTCCATGCCGTTGTTCGTGAAAATACGATCGGTCTGGAGCATGCCGATGCTCGAATCGGCCAGGCGTAGCCGAACCCCGTCGGTCTGTCGGCTTACGTGTACATGCTGTATGGTACGCTGCGTTTTGGTTGGATAAAGCCGGGTGTAAATGAAGCTTACCGTGCTGTCAGACTCGGCCTGCAGTTCGGCAAAGGGCATCTGGTCGGCGGGGATGGCCACGCAGGAAGGGTCGAGATAGAAATTCGTGCGATAGGTGCCAACGACCTCCGCTGCCAGCGTGGCCGAATTGGGTTGTACGTCACCCTCGTGCTGACAGGCTGTTAGTGCGCTTATCAACGAGCAGAAAAGCAGTCGTTTCTTCATGGTGCCTTATCTATTTGTTGGTCAGAAGACCCTACCGAAGCTGAAAGGGTTGGAGCGTCATCCGCTTTTTTTTCGCTTTCGTTCGCATCGGTCTGCGCCATTTCGACCCACACCTTCATTTCGTTAAGTTGCATAGGTCCAAATTGCGTTGTGAACGCTACGTCGGCGGCATCCCGCCCATAAGCCACCGTGATTCGATTTCCACGCGGCTTCTCCTGGGTGGCATCGAACGTAAACCAGCGGCCGTCTACGTAGGCTTCAAACCAGGCGTGTAAATCCATCGGGTCGAGCTGGTGTAAATACCCAACAACCATTCGGGCCGGAATATTTAACGCCCGGCAAAGAGAAATGCCCAAATGCGTAAAATCGCGGCACACACCGACTCGTTTGTCAGCCGTATCAACTGCCGAAGTGCTGGCATCGCTGGTGCCATACTGGTACTTGACGTTCTCGTGAATCCACTTCCGGATGGCCTCGGCCTGGTCGTAGCCGGGTTCGGCGGTTTTAGTAATTTCAGCGGCTAAATTACCTAACTGATCAGACTGGCAGTATCGGCTTGGCAATGTGTAGTGCAAGACGTCGTCGGGCAGGTCTTCAACGGGCGTATAAGGCGCACCGGGGGAAACATCGATCAGATCGGCCGTTTGAACGGTAGCCGAAAAATGAATCGAAAACAGACCTTCGGGCGCTACAACACGCTGGCAAAGGTTACCATACATGTCGGTAAATTCAGTTACATTAACTGCTGGTAAAATCTGGTATTCTTCCCGGATAATCCACTGACCGGCCCCTGAACGTGGGCGAAGCATGAGTATTAATGGAGTCGGTGTTTCTGCCTCAAAAGAGAGTTCGCAGCCAGCATCGAGTTGCATAAGGTAGGTGAGAGAGTGGTTGATTAAGGTAA
Source organism: Spirosoma areae (assembly GCF_054781775.1). Taxonomy (NCBI): domain Bacteria; kingdom Pseudomonadati; phylum Bacteroidota; class Cytophagia; order Cytophagales; family Cytophagaceae; genus Spirosoma; species Spirosoma areae. Next base: position 56,598 of record NZ_BAAGTT010000024.1, read on the forward strand.
AAGGTTAACTCAAACGGCTTCGTATGGTTGACAGATTCACAAATAAATCGTTGACGGGCCAGTTATTTCTTCACGATAACGAACTCTACCCGCCGGTTTTGTTGCCGTCCTTCATCGGTATCATTGGTGGCAACGGGTTTTGTTGAGGCAAAGCCTTTGCTGGCAACGCGGTCGGGTTCAATACCTTTGCTGACAAAATATTCGCGAACGGCATCGGCGCGATCCTGCGAGAGTTTGGTGTTGATTTCGCTGGAACCCGTATTGTCGGTATGCCCACGCACTTCGATAACTATTTTCGGGGCTTCGTTCAGGGTGGTAACCAGTCGATCCAGTTCGGGACCAGATTCGGGCCTGAGCTCAGATTTGCCGGTATCGAAAAAGATGTTGTTCAACCGAACCGACCGGCCTACTTCAATGGGCACTAATTTGAGGTCATTGCCTTTGATTTCCTGAAAACCTTTGGGTTGAGTCAGATCCACATTGCCACCTTCCGCGATGAAATCTTTAGCAATGGCCCGCATGGTGTATTTCTGGCCATACGGAAGCACAATTTTGTATTCGCCCGTGATGGGATCGGAATTGGCCTCACCGGCTTCGGCCCCATCGGGCAGAGTTTGATAAATGATGCGGGCTTCAATCGGTTTTCCGGTAGTCTGGTCAATCACTTTTCCGCTGATGAGCGCAACCGGATCGGGGCGGGTTATAGCGGGTTTAGCTGCTACATCATCGCCACCACCCACTTTACCCGGTTCGTTGGCCGGGCGGTCATCCGTAAGTTTAACCCGCACGATGTCGCCTTTGCCGAAGGTATTTTTGAAGGTAGTCAGGTACGCATAATCGCCCGAAGCCGACAGGGTGTAGTAGGCATCGTAGCCATCCGTATTGACGTTCGGACCAAGATTGACCGGCTTCGACCAATGCTTCCAGGTTTTATCGACCCGCTTACAGACGTAGATATCGTTATTGCCTAAGCCTCCTTCACGATTACTCGAAAAATACAGCGTAGCGCCATCGGGGGCCAGAAAGGGCGTTGTTTCCGTAAATTTGGTGTTTACTTCCGGGCCGAGGTCCATTGGCTTTGTCCACGAGCCGTCTTTCTGCCGGAAGCTGACGTAGATGTCATCTTCTTTGCTGTTTTTCTTTTCACTGAACGCCATCAGTAACACTTTCCCGTCGGCCGACATAAACCCACAGTCGAACTGCCCCTTGCTCATGCTGACGTAGTTAGGAATGTCCATTTTCTGCGGTGGCGACCAGCCGGTGGCGGTTTTCTTACTCAATGAAAACCCGCGCGTCTCATAATTGCCATTCGCGTACTGACCTTTAATCAGCATTGTATTCCCATCGGGCGTAATGCTGTAGGCACAGTTGTATTCGTCTTTGTTAAGCGGAAAGCCCATGCGTCGGGCGGGCCCCCATTTGCTGCCATCGAGTTCGGAGTACCAGATATCCTGACTGCCTTTAACACCGTGGGTATTGTTGGGATGGCTGATTCGGGCAAAATAGAGCATCCTGCCATCGGGCGAAATCATCGGATTAATCTCATTATATTCCGAATTGACCTGAATACCAAGATTTTCGACTCGCGGATTTGCTGTTCCGGCAGAGTCAGGCTTAGGCTGTCCCTGGGTAGCAATAGGAAGTAAAAGAAAAATCAGGCTGGCGGCAATGGCCCCAATAGCATTCATAAAACAAGGTAACGGATAGTGGGATACTGTATATAGAAAACGACGGGAAGGAGCAGTTTTGTATTTTAAATCTGGTACCCTTTTATCTTAATCAATTATCAATCCAGATTCGATGTGTCGATGCCAGCGTCTTTGAAAACCCCCATAAACGTGCCTTTTTTCATGTCCTTAGCGTGAAGAGGCACCGGAACTGTAGATTTTCAAATCAGGATTGTAATAGATTTGATGGCTCCCGTTACCCATCCGCTTTAGATAGAACCCGTTCGCTTCCAGGGTTTTAATCAACCGCTTTAGCGATAAATTCATGCCAATTCGGTGGTCATACTAAGTGAATAGTCAAGCGTTTGGCTGTCATCGGGCGGGATTGGTTGTCCTTACTCCTTTAACACTTCCAGACAACCTTCAATAGCATCCCTCGCCATAGCATTTGCTTCTTCAATCGTTTCGCCATACGTAATACACCCACGAATGGCCGGTACGTTCACAGTGTAACCTCCTTGGGGTTCGGGTGTTAAAATTAAACGGTATTGTAACGTTTTCATACGTTAAGATTATTAAACCAGTTTATTGATGCACTTAATATAAAATTGGCCCGAGCCAAAGATACCAAAATAGCCAGCCCAGGCTACCCGCCATTGCACCCGCTGTAAATATATGCTTGCGGAATGCAGGAGGCCAGTAGTAAAAAACGACTCGGTAAGCCAAAGCGCATAACAACAAGAGACTAATCCAGTCAATACAGAAAGAGAACCATTGAAATACATACAAATTACCGAAAACTGGTACGGCTCTTTGCTCAGCATAAGCTTTGCGATTTATGAACCAAAGCGGATTCCACTGATTGATTAGATGCAAAACAATCAGAATACATCGATCAGCAATTGGATATAGCAACGCAGCACTGGCTGTCAATTTGGCAAAAGAATACTTTGGTTGTTCTTTCCCATTGAGCAGCCAATAACCACACCCGGCAAACAGTGCCGTTATGAACTGATTGGCAAAGAACGTTACGGGTTGCATCCAGGTTTGGGGCAAACAACCAAAAAGCGTCCAGTACGTAATTTTAGCTGGTGTAAACTCAATTAGTCGATACACAGATACCATACAAGCCAGCCAAAGATTTATCCACACGGCAGGAGCCAGAAAACACACTATTGCGATAACCTGTGAATGGCTTTTTAACGAATATTGATTTAAGCGTTGCGTATTCACGGTGATTACTGTCTCTAATTTTGTTCAGTAAAGAAACAGTAATTCACTCTCTTTAATAATTATTTTTAATTTTTTAATATACTTATGGAGAGTTTGCACTTCACACGACCACCCGCAATTTCGCGAAACTCAGCAGCAGCGTTTTCTCGCCCACGCCCGTTGCTTCAAACTGAATCGTAGCCTTACGGTCAGTGCCGTTAATATCGACCACTTTAACCGTGCCAAAACCAAATTTTGCGTGTTCGACGCGCTGCCCGACGGCAAGTTCTGCCGTGCTGGTTGGCGCAAAGTCGGGCGAGGGTGTGTGTGAGACGGTAGGTTGGGGAGCCTGCCGCTGTGCCGTTTTCTGCGCCAGCGACCGAACAAACGCCATCGAACCGGTCGAAGTCGTTTCACTTTTGTCGCGTTCGGGTCGGTCGAAGTCCATCCGGCTGGGTGCCGAACGCAACGTTGATATCTTCAGAAACCGCTGGTCGATTTCCAGCAGAAACCGGCTTGGTTCGCACATCTTCAGCCGACCATAGTGATAGCGCGTCTCGGCATATGACATGGTCAGGCGTTTTTCGGCGCGGGTGATGGCCACGTAGAACAGCCGACGTTCTTCTTCCAGGTCGTTGCGGCTTTCGAGCATCATCTGGCTGGGAAACAGGTCTTCCTCCAGCCCAACGATATGCACATTCTTGAATTCCAGCCCTTTGGCGGCATGGATGGTCATCAGTGTTACTTTGTCATTATCGCCATCGTCCTCTTTTTCGTCGGCGGTGGTCAGCAGCGAAACCGATTGCAGGAACGCCCCAAGACTTTTTTCTTCGTTATCGGGGTTATCGACAAACTCCTTGATGGCGTTCAGCAATTCCTGCACGTTTTCGTAGCGGGCCAGCCCTTCAACGGTCTTGTCGTCATACAACTCCTTCAGCAAACCCGACGCTTTGGCAATATGGGAAGCTACTTCAAAGGCATCTTTCTGGTCCAGCAGGAGTTTAAAGCTCTTAATTAAATCGGCAAATCCTTCGATGGCGATGGCCGCACGCCCAGCTACGTGTTTGCTGATTTCGGCCACAATTTCCCAAACCGAGTCTTCTTTTTCAGCCGCAATCACGCTGATTTTGGCAACGGTTGTGTCGCCAATACCGCGTTTGGGCAGGTTGATAATGCGCTTGAAGGCTTCTTCGTCCTGCTGGTTAACCGTGAAGCGCAGATACGCAATGAGGTCCTTGATTTCCTTCCGCTGATAAAACGAGAGGCCACCAATAATCCGGTACTTGATGCTCACCCTCCGCAGGGCTTCTTCAAACGCCCGCGACTGGGCGTTGGTGCGGTACAAAATGGCGAAGTCGTTATTAACCAGCGACTCGTTCATCTTGGTCTCAAAAATAGCCGAAGCCACCAGGCGTCCTTCTTCGTTATCCGACGACGCTTTGATTACGTCAATTAGCGGACCCGCTTCGTTATCGGTGAAGACGTGCTTCTCCAACTGATTTTTGTTGCGGGCAATAACCGAATTGGCAGCCTCAACAATGGTTTTGGTGGAGCGGTAATTCTGCTCCAGCTTCACGATTTTGACGTTTTCCTTACCGTAATCACGCTGAAAATTCAGAATATTTTCGATGTTGGCGCCCCGGAACGCGTAAATACTCTGAGCATCGTCGCCCACGATGCAGATGTTCTGGTGAACAGCCGCCAGTTTGCGTGTGATGAGGTACTGCGAGACGTTGGTATCCTGAAACTCATCGACCATGACGTGCTGAAACTTGTGCTGGTACTTATTCAGAATGTCTAAATGGTCGCGGAAGAGAACGTTTGTGTTGAAGAGCAGGTCGTCGAAGTCCATCGCATTGGCCGCAAAGCACCGCAGACTATACTGCTTGTAAATTCGGCCAATGTGCGGCATCCGGGCCGATTCGTCATCGGCCAGAATAACGGCGTTATTGAGATAATCATCCGGGCCAATGAGCCGGTTTTTGGCGCCCGAAATTCGCCCAAAAACACTATTGACCCGATAAACTTTATCGTCCAGCCCCATTTCTTTGATGATGCTCCGCAGCAATGACTTCGAATCGTCGGTATCGTAGATGGAGAAGTTGCTGGTGTAGCCAATGGCTTTGGCTTCGATGCGTAGAATCTTGGCAAACACCGAGTGAAAGGTGCCCATCCAGATGTTGCGGGCCTCCAGGCCAACCACCTTTTCGATGCGGCTCCGCATCTCGCCAGCGGCTTTGTTGGTAAACGTCAGCGACAGAATCCGAAACGGGTCAATGCCATTTTCAATCAGGTAAGCAATGCGGTAGGTCAATACACGGGTTTTACCCGAACCGGCACCGGCTATAATCATCAACGGGCCGTCGCCGTGCATGACGGCTTCCCGCTGGGGGTCATTCAATCCAGAAATATAATCAACCATTAACGTCGCTTCTATCCTTGTATAACAAGTAAAAGTAGGAAAAAATTTGGTCGGGGCCGTGCCAGAAATGGGTATCTTTGGTAACGGTAATATCCTCTCGGATTCGGAGTCTGAGGAAAATGTACAGGGATACTTCGATGCGGGCGCTCAGATCGACTGGTACGTTCCTCTGAATAGACAACGAATTGGCGCGTATTCGTGACCCGACGGATTGAACGCTTATAAAGCAATAGATGTCATTTCAGCCGCGCCATAGGTGCCCAATTTTCGATTCACCTACTGGATTTAGTTGCTTAAGCGAAAGCCACAAATTCTGAACAGGCCCGAACCGAACAAATAGAATAAATTAATTAGGCAAACGCCCCGATGCCCTTATCGCAAGGGTATCGGGGCGTCTCGTATGGTTGCCAGCTACTACCTATTTTTTACTGTTCCCGGGACACAGTTTGCAGGTGCCCGTTCAGAATGCGCTGCATGTGCTCCCAGGTATTTTTCCAGGATTGCTCGCGCAGGAAGCGGTCCAGTTCGGGGTGGTCGACTCCCACCGAGTTATTCAGTACTACCGATAGGCCATTTTCAAACGCTGAAACCGAATCGGCAATGACAACGCGGTCCCAACTGCCATAAGTACGCAGGACGTCGCGAATGGGCGTTGATACCACCGGCAGGCCAGCCGCTAAATATTCTGGCGTTTTGGTGGGGCTGATGTACCGGGTAGCCTCGTTAATGGCAAAGGGCATCATGGCTGCCTGCCAGTTGCTAAAATAAGCGGGGAGGTCGTTGTAGGCTTTCATGCCCAGATAGTGCAGGTTCGGTCCCTTCGGCAAGTCATTTGGATTGATCTTGACGACTGGGCCCAGAAAAACGAACTGCCAGTCGGGCCGACGGTGAGCTAATTCAGAAATGAGGGTCAGGTCCAGCCGCTCATCAAGAACGCCACTATACCCAATTCGTGGCCCCTGAATGGCTTGCTGGTCTGTTGGGTTAGGCAGGCCAGGCTGTTGGTCTGTTGAGGGACCCAGGCCAGACTTATTCTGGATTGACCGGGCCTGAGCGAAATGCTCGTAATCAATGCAGCTCGGAAACGCATAGACTTCCGGGTGGCGTTTTTGCTTTGCCTCGTAGAGACTGTAGCCCCCCGTGAAGATGACATCAGCCCGATTTATCAACCGACGTTCCTGCTCAATGAGCAATGGGGGCGCGCCCAGAAAAGCCGACAGTTCATCCATGCAGTCAAATACCGTTAGCCGGGGCTGGAGGTGGTCGCTGAAGGACAGGGCCATCGGTGTGTAATACCACAACGCGTAGTTATGAATGCGTTGTTCGGAGAGGAGTTGGTCGACCATTGCCCGTTGTTGCCGAATGGCTTCATCCGGGCCGGTGCCATGGGACAGGTGGGGAACCACCACCGAAAGCTGGTGGCTTACCTGACGTACCACTAAGCCAGGGGTATCGCTCCAGACCGGTTCCTCGATGTACCACACCCGCCAGCGCCGGGCGGCCCGGCTAAGCAGGTGCTGTGGCCTCTGGTAAACAAAGTTCCAGCGCAGGTGCGAGAAGCAAACCAGATCATTGAGTTCATTGAGGGTACCTGGCTTAATAAGCCGGTCTGTTGGTCTTGCCGTTGAGGATAAACCGCTGCCTAAGTTTATGTGTGGAGTTGCTGTTGATGAAGGGGATTCGAGTAATTCGTTTAAGTCATCCATAATTGTTTTGGGTCGTTGAGTGTTGCTTACTTTAGGGCCAACGAAGCAGAAACCATCAGGCTCCGTTGATGAAGCGTTCTTTTTCAGTAAACACCAGAGGCAGGATCAGGTAATTGACCTCCGATAAAAAGTGAGGGAACGGTTACTACCCTATCATTTTTATATGCTAATTATCGTGTACATTTGTTATAATAACCTGCTTCGTCAGATGAATGTTTTGCAGATACTTTTATGATCGCAACGAGCCGCGAAAATTTTAAAAATGCCACATTACTTATTATTGACGATAGCTCTGACCATAGGGTTATTATTGCTAATGCCGCCCGGCAGTGTTTGCCCGAGGTGAGGATTATATTAGTTGCCAGCGAAGAAGAAGCCGTTGCGTATTTTGATACATGCCGACTGGAAGAGTGGGACGTGCCCAAATTAATTCTGCTTGATCTGTATTTACCTGACCGGACGACCGGCTGGCGATTGCTGGAGCAAATTAAGGCTATTCCGACCGCTTTAGGGAAAATACCGGTGGTGTTGCTGAGCAATTCAACCAGCCCCGCCGATATTGCCGAAGCGTATGAACGGGGCTGCTCGTCGTACATAATCAAGCCGGGTAATTTCGATAATTGGCTGGAGTATTTTCGGACACTTCGCAGCTACTGGTGGGAAACCGTTACGCTGCCCAAAGCCGGGGTTTCCTTGTTTTAACTTCCTGCTTAGCTGCGTTCCGGTGGGAGTTGAACCAGCATAAGCCAGTAGCGGCAGAGTTGTTCGATGGCCTGCACGAATGATTCCGGTTCATTGGGAACCACCACCACGGAGTTAGCCTGTAGCGTATAAGCCTGCATCGTATCGTCGCCGGGAGAGGTCAGCCAAACTACCGGAATGGCCCGCAATCTGGCGTGGCTTTTGAGCGCCCGCAGCGTCAGAATTCGATCTGGCCAGTTCATTCGGGCATCCAGCAGAATCAGGGCGGGCCGATCCTGAGCCGGATTGAGCAGCAAGGCGTTGGCCAGTTCAACGCCCCATTCGAGATGATGCAGCCGAAAGGGCAGACCAAAGGCTTCGATGCATTGGCGGGTTATCCGAAGGCTATTGCTCTCCATAACTGCCAGCACCGCCAGCGGGGGCGTCGTATAGGGAATGCCCATGTTTAGATCCCGCTCACCGTCAGTCAGTTCGTTGGGCGAAACCAAGTCTGGGCTGGCTTCCTCTACATTACTTTGCAGCAATCGGCTTACATCGTTCCAGCGCCGACGGCTCACCGGCAGCTCGGTTCCGTCCTGCATCTCTACAGTGCCGGGCATCTTAGGATGGGGTGGATGCTGTAGACGGCCGACACAGGCCGGGTTAATGAGCGCTGTTTTATGAATCCTGACAAATTCAGGTAAGCGTTCTTCAAAATACGTCAACGGCTTAGACAGCAGTCGCCGTTCGCCATTTCGGAACCGAAGCCACGTATAATTATTCGCGCCGGCGAAGTAAGCAATTAACGATGGATGTTCGAGAAGTTGGCTGATAGCGGGCACCCGACGGTTTAGTTTTTGTTTTCAACATTCTTAGCGACGACCACTCCAACTTCATCAGGCATAAATGGGCTGGTTCGTATCTAACCAACAATGAACCTATTCACGCTTACAGAAAGCGAGGGAGAGGTGTTCTGGGCCAGGCCATGGAACTTCTATTTAACCAACGAGTCGCCGGTTAGTTTAAGCGACTTGCCTGTAATCGTGGCGAACGTGGAAACTAAGCCTGTATGACTACCTGATTGATGCGTTTATGTACTCTTTCAAGGAAGCACTCAGTCAGGCCATAGTTGCTAAGGACAAGACACGCCTAACTGCTGAACCCTACTCTACCGCCCCCCGCTTTGCAAAAAAGCTGCCATTTCCATGCCCCAGGCAATGCCAACGTGAATGAGCAGGCCACCCCAGATGCTGCGCGTGCTGAGGGCCAGCACTCCCAGTAAATACCCGCCGAATAAGGACGAAACGGCCTCGCCTAAGGGTCGGCCAAAGTGAATGGCGCAATACCAAATCACCATGGGCAGTACTGCTCCACCCCCCAGGACCCGGCTCATGCCAATCACCAGAAAACCCCGGAACATCAACTCGGTAGGTACAAAGTCCCAGCCGTAGCAAAGTTCATAAACGAGGGCGGTTACCCACTCTGGCACACCGAAGAATTCATTGGCGTTAGTGTCGCGGTAGGTCGGGTAGGATTGCAGAAAATCGGGCTGGAAGGAGGCCAGCGTAATCAACGGAATCATCAGGGCCAGCAGAATTGCATAGAGCACTAAGCCTTTCCGTTTGGGCGCAATGCCATAGAAATTACTCGGATACGGGTCTGCCAGTTTATAAAACAGATACAGCGGCAACACAATGGTTAACACCGATTGCAGGTTGTGCAGGCAGTAGTAGGCAAAGACGTAAATCTGCCCGTCAAACAATTGTCGACTCCATTCGCTGTGCCCCCAAAAGCCAGCATAGATGGAATAGCTCAGTAAGGCAACCCCGGAGCGGAGCCAGAAGTCGCGGTTTCGCCAGATGCCGGGCCGTCGGTGATAATGCGTCCAGAGCCAAACGCTGACGTAATAGGCTGTAGCATACAGTAGGAAATAGAGCACCGGCCAGAGGGGTTTCCCCTGAAACGAGTCGATGTAGCGGTCTTCGAGGTCGACGTAAAAATTTACGGTGAGCAGCAGTGCGGCCCAGAGTGCCGTTGCCGCGTAAAGGTCGGGCCGGAAATCAGTACGGAGATGCAGGCGCAGGTCTTGCCAGAGGGATTTCACGGTAGTATGAGCTAACTGCTCCCCGTGTCTGTGTCCTCACAGACACCTTACCGGTAGGGAATGCATTCAGCACAGACAAAGTAAACCGAATATTTATGACAAATAAACAGAAATCAGAACCCTTCTTTCTCGGCTTCCTTGTCTTTTTTCTTCTCGTCTTTCTTTTTCTCGTCTTTCACAACCTTCTGGCCCCGCGTGGATTCGCCTGGGAGTACTTTCGGTTTTGGGGCGGGTTTGGCTTTGGTTTTGTACTGGTCGAGATAGCGGTCAACAAAAATCGTTTTCTCGTCAGCCGTAGCCGCCACCACGTCGAGTGCGGTTTTTGCACTGTTTTTGCTGCTGGCCAGCAATCGGTCGTTGATATCCTGTTCGGAGGTCACGATGGCCAACTGGCCGCGCGAGGTGGGCGTGCTGCCCGGCCTGTAATCGTAGAACACCCACACATCGGGCGACGATTCGAGGTAAATGCTGGCTTCATCGCCATTGCCCGTCTTCCTGATTTCGATAAAGCCGTCCAGTTGGGCGTTAATGTCGGTTGCCATAATATTCGATACGCCGAGCCGCCCGGTGCTGTAAAACGAATTAAACTTGTCGGACCAGCGGAGATTGGCATTCGCCAGCACGAGCATGGCGTTCAGCTTTGGCGACGCCTGACTTAACGGAGCGTGCTGATTCTGCGCCTTAACCCGATAACTATCCACCGCCTGCTGGCCAATCAGCGGCACCAATTTATCCGAAAGCCGGTTCAGGTCGTCATCTGCGGCTTCGTCATTCTTTTCCTCGAGGTTCGTTTTGACCAGCTTATCGGAAATAAGCGCGTTTATCGGGTCCGGCACCGGAAACGCAAACGCAAGCAGTGTGTTGAACCGATACTGGCTGCTGTCGATGTTAATCCGCGCCGATCCCGCCGATAGCAGGTATTCGTTGGGGGCCGTGTTCATCAGGTTTATTTTGCCCTTAAACGTCATCAGTCCGCGTGCATCGTTGAACATGAAGGCGTTCTCTACCTCGTCGGTACTTTCGGTTGTGGCCAGGGTCGCCGTGCTGTCGACCTTCATACTATCGGTCTTAGCGATGCTGGTCTTTGCGCTATCCGTCTTCGCGCTATTGGTGGTTGTTGGTGCCGGAGCGGCTGCGAGGGCTGTCGGTTCGGTGGGCAGGTCACTGGCTTTCGAGGTAATCCGGTATACTTTGTCTTTCTCGTCGTAGCGCATGATGCCCGTTGCCGAAAAAAGGTCATCATCCCGTGAGTCTTCTTTTGGCGAAAGGAATGTTGGATACAGGCCCGCGTTGCCGACCCGAAAATGAATACCGGCGACCAACTGCCGCCCTCCTTCGTTTTTGAGGGCTTTATCCACCTTTATTTCAAGCCGTTCGGCGACTTTCTCTTTGAATGGAATCCAGCCGCCCACGAGGTCCCGGCGTTTTTTCAGGGCGGGCTTGATAAAGCCTTCCATCGCTAAATCGGGCGAGGGAGCCTGCATGGATATGTTCCCTTTAAACAGCATTTTCGGGGCTAATTGCAGGTTATCAGTCTCGTCAACCTCGGCACGGGCAATGGTGAAATAGGTTTTTGCTGCTTTCGGAGCAGCAGCCCGCTTGCTGCGGGCCGATTTCTTAGTGTCCGCCGTCAGTGAGGTTGGTTCAGGCTTCGTCACGGCTACGGCTGGCGCTTCTTTCAACTCGAAACTGCCCATTTTAATACTGGCCGTGTCGCCTTTGGCCGTGGCGAACTGATAGGTCGCATCACCGGCGAAGCGCGTCCGGGAGAGAATCTGGATATTTCCGTTCCTGAGCCGGTGGAACAGGTTGATGGTGTCTAACTCCAGCCGGGCATTTTTCAGGGGCATCATCTCTCCGTTCCGGCGAATGGCCACTAAACCTTTATCGGGATAAATGCGGGCATCCGCCGAAATCACATACGGTACGCCGGTAATATTCAGCGTTCGTTTTTCGGTGTCATACATCGCCCCCGATGCGTTGAACGTCATGCCCTCCTGCTCTTCTGCCATGGCCGTGAACGTGGAGGTTTTTACGTCCCCTTTCATGGCTATAGTCTTGGCGTTTATGTTCCACTGCGCCCGGTTGATGTTGGTTTTGTAGGCGGCAAAGGGGAATTCCATACTTGCCTGCACGGTATCGCCGAGGCTTTCTTTTTTATTGATTGACAACCCCACAAGTCCTTTTACCTGATTGAAATCTACGTCGATGCCATTTCCCAGCAGGATTGGTTTACCGACGGGTGTGCCGGGAATTTCTTTGTCTGCCAGGATTTTATACTGAGCGTTGCTGGCGATAAATCCCTCTTTGTTAAACTTGATGCTGCTGGAGATGGCTTCTGAATCTTTCCGGCGCAGGGTGCCGTTGCCAAACAGCCCCAATGAGCGCAGCACCAGCCCGCCTTCGAGGTTGGTGGTGGCATTGTAGAAGTTGAACTTATTTTTCTGAGTCGTAATGACCATGCTGTCGGCTTTGGGCCACCATTTGAGGCTGAAATTGTTCAACTGCACCTGCGGAAAATAGACCTGCGAAGCCCCCACTTTTCCCAGCGCGCCTTCTTTAATCTCGCCCTTGTCGCCGGAGGCCAGCAGCGAATCGGTCATGAACACCATGCCCGTTGTGTTCAGGCTGGCTGTCAGGTGGTTAAGAACGCCCTCAGCGTGCAGGCCACTCTTGTCCATCGTCAGTTCGCCGGTAAACTTCACGTTCGACGGGGCGGCTCCTTTCCGGCCACTGTACACGGGGTAGCCGGTAGCGGGGGCCTTATGCACAAACCCGAGCGTATTGTCGGGCATGGTTTTGAGTTCGGCTTTGAAGGGCGGAAAAATACCGTCGGAGTAAAACGTGCCGATAAAAGCGATGTCGCCTTTGCCGAGGCTGTCGTTGTCGATGGCCGGGATTTTGAAATAGACTTTCTGATTGTAGGTAAGGTTGCCGCGAACGGGCTGATTGAAATAAACGGTCATGCCTTCGGGCATAACCAGGCGCTGCGTGGTTTTTTTGCCCGCTATCCGCCCGGATTTATTATCGGCGCTGCCCAGATAAACTGTTCCTGAGTTTTCGTATTTTATGTCGCCCCCAATCTCCCCCTCTTTGCCCTCAGCCGCCAGTTTCTGCGACGAGAAGGTAATGGAATCAATCTTGTTGAGGCTCATGCCGAACTTATCGTAGTCGAATTTAAGGTCGCGGCCCGCGTAGCGCTGATTGCCCGCCTTAAGCTGACCGTTTAGCGTAAACGACCGGCCCTTGCCCACCCGAAGCATCTTGTCGGAGGGGAAGCCAACGATTTTCAGCGAGTCGGACAGGGTAAACCGGTCTACTCCCCGAATCGTCAGAATTTTGTCGTCGAGGTTAATGCTTGCATTTTTGATGCTGTCATTCGACGCAAACAGCGACTGAACCTGGAAATTATCATAATCGCGTTTCTGGGTGTAGGCCAACACATACAGATACCCTTTTCGGCTCAGGCGCATCTGAGCAGTAACCGGGTCGCGGTCGAGGTAGCCTTCCAGCACCATACGGCCCAATGCACCCCGCAGGGCCACCGGACTAACCGTTTTGGCCGACTGCGTAATATCGTCGTCATAAAAGGTTTGCTGCTTTGTGGTCGAGATGTAGTTAGCGACGATTTGCAGCGGGTGAAAACCATAGTCGACCGTCAGGTCGGTATAACGCTGCGGCTGGAAATAATCGAACGACTCGAAGCGCACCGGCACTTCCCGCTTGGCGCCAACCTGATAAAAATCCACTTTTCGGCGGGGTAAATCCCAACGCACTACTTCGGGCATAATGTAGAATTTATGGTACGAGTCGGCATACGGAACGCGGGCGTACTCGGTGCGCTGCTGACGGTCGAGCCAGGCAATGCGCTGGTTTTTGTCGTAGCGGAACGTCACCGACGGGTGTGTAATGGAGTCTGTATCAACATAGCCTACGAACGCGACCGAACTGGCCGTAATCATCGGGCGGGAACCGGCAGATTTTGCAGACTTTACTGGCTCTGTCGTGTTGAAGCCACCCTGAGCCGGGCCTACCTGCGTTGAATCTGTCGGCTTGCCGCCAAACCCGGTTGAATCGCTCACGCTGAAATCGAACCGGCGGCTACTGGCCTTAAAGGCAGGCTTGCCATTGTACTTCACCGTTATCTGCGCGGGTTGTCCGCTGGCCGATGCGCCAACCACCTGCGTTCCCGACAGGGCCAAACCGCCCCGATAGTCCACATCTGGGCCTAAGTCCGGCAGTTTTACGTCATTTTGCCACGACATAAAGCGCGGGTAGGTAACTGGCCCCCCTTTCTTCCTGCTAACGTATTCAAATACGCCTTTGATGGGTTTGGCCGATGCGCCCGCCTGCGTCGCATAGGTTAGCGTCACGTCGTCGGCCTGCAAACGCGGGCTTATGATCGGGAAGGCATACTCGCTCAGGGTCACAAAAATATCGGGCCGACCGGCTGTTGCCCAGGTGAATTTGCCGCCCTGCCCAACCAGAACGCCTTCTTTAAGCATCAAATCGCCGTTGGTATTGGCTAAAACTGCCGAATCACCGTTGGCAATCATGGCCAGCGTTACGTCCTTCAGGCTGATAACCGCCCCCGAAACCGCCGGAATTGGACGGCGCTGTGGAATGTATTGAACACCCAGCGAACGCGGCTGCGTAGAGTCGGAGGTGGCTGGCGTATCCCAGCCATCGAAGCGAGACCGTTCGGCAGCCGCTTTAGCCGCGGCAATGGAGTCGGCGGGGGTTTGAACTGCACCCGGTTGAAGTGGCTGCATCCGTTCGACGAAGCGAAACTCAAATGAGCCACCCAGGGCGTAGAGTTTATTGTAGGTGCTGGCGTAGAGTTCATGCCGCTCCAGGAATCGCCGGGTGGTTTCCAAACTGCGGGCAAGCGTTTTGGGGTCGTTGGCCTCAACCAGTTTTTCGGCCACGGTAAGCAGGCCGTCGATGTTGGTGGCGGGTTGTTGCTGGGCCGCGAGGTAAAGGGATTCGTAGAAGGGAACAAAGTACGTAGCTGCCTGAAGTCGTTTCTGGTTCATTTTTCGACTCAGGGTCATCACGCGCTCCTGCTGTTGGGCCGACAAGCGGTTTTCAGTCCAGAGCGACTGCAGGTTTGTGCCCGCCCGAACGCCCGCCGGTCCGCCGGTTGCCATCAGCTTTTGTAGCTCGTCCATAAACTGCTCAGGCTTATCGGAAAGCCGAACCGCCTGACCGAACGTAGACGATACTGTTAAAAAAAATAACAGTGCCACCGAGGTCTGTGTCCTCACAGACCTTGCAAACGATTGCTGACGCGAATGAGGTCTGTGAGGACACAACCCCCGGACAAGTGTAAGAATCAGAGTACAATAAATACGATTCATAGTCGATGGCTGATGGGAACACGGATTGACTATTCCATCAACGTTTATAAAATGACAACGAAGTCCATTGGTTCATAGTTGCCCGATTGGTCACGACCAGTCCGGCGTCAACTGCTTTTTGCTCGATGTCGGGCGCATCGTGTTCATAAAAACCACTAACGACAAGATGCCCATTTTGTCTCAACAACGTCGCATAGGTGGGAATTTCAGCCAGCAGCACGTTCCGGTTGATGTTAGCAAGCACGATGTCGTACTGATTAGCCGGGTTAACATCGTTAATCGTTCCCTGAAACACAGTAACCTGTGGGCAGGTATTTACGTCAGCGTTTTCGCGGGCGTTTTCAACGGCCCATTCCTCAATGTCGAAGGCCAGCACGGCGGTGGCCCCCATTTTGGCCGCCAGGATCGCCAGGATGCCCGTACCGCTGCCTACATCGAGCACTGTTTTCCGGGAAAAATCGAGGCTAAGCTCCTGTTCCAGCATCATGGCTGTTGTTTCGTGATGCCCCGTCCCGAACGACATTTTCGGGTTGACAATAATGTCATAACGAAACCGGGCATCCGACTGATGGAAGGATGCCCGGACCCGGACTTGACCCGCCACGTCTATCGGCTCATATTCGCGTTCCCACTCGGCGTTCCAGTTTCGTTTCTCTAACGAACTGACTTGATAGGCTATTGCGGTCTGCGGTTCGTATTTCGTAATCAATTCCTGGATGGCTTTCTCATCGAAATCAGGTTCGGTGATGTAGGCGTTCAGGCCTTCGTCGGTATCAACAAATGACTCGAAGCCAAGCTCGGCCAGTTCGGCGGTGAGGATGTCGGTATAGTCGGGCGACACGCTCAGTTGGAGTTCAATGTAATTCATGGGTCAAAGTAACAAAAAAGGGATAAGTTCATTTTAGATTCTGTTTCGGCCCCGGTTAACTAACGCCGTATCCTCATTTTACGAAAACCCCTGGCTCACTCATTCAGTTAGGGTGCAAAAAAATACTCCACGTATATGAGTCAACTCCACGTAAAACAAAAAGGGAACCTTCGCTGGCTCCGCCCGGTGGCCGCATGTTTCGTCACCTTAGCTCTCATCTCCTGCGAAGACCACCGCGCACCGCTGCCGGGGCAGTCGATCCAGTCCAACAGCCCAAAGCCCGATTGGGGGCCGACCATCACCCCGCAGAATCTGGCTGTTATTGAGGAACTGGGGCGACTTAGCCCAACCCCACTCAATTTGCTGCCTCCGCCAGAGGCTCGGAAACAGCCCTCGTTTAAGGATGCGGTCAACTCGCTACTCGACAAGAACAAAATTCCACGTCCAACGGCCAACGTCACGGTGAGCCAGCGCATGATTCCAGGGGCTGGGGGTGTTCCCATTCGGATTGTGGTTTATACGCCCAACAACGCACCGGCGGGTCCGTTGCCGGTTATCGTTTACTACCATGGGGGGGGCTGGGTTATTGGCAGCCCGGAGGTGTATGAATACTCAACGCTGGCCCTGGCCGAAGAAGTCAACGCTGTCGTCGTTTCGGTCGATTACCGGCTCGCGCCCGAGAACAAGTTTCCGACGGCGCATAATGACGCTTTTGCGGCTTATCAGTGGGTGAAAAACAACGCGGCAACCATCAACGGCAACCCCGCTAAAGTAGCCGTGGCCGGCGAAAGCGCCGGGGGCAATATGGCCATTACAGTTGCTATGATGGCTCGCGATCAGGGCATACCACCCGTGCATATTCTGTCGGTATTCCCGGTGGCCAACAATTACCTGTTCACAGACTCTTATAACAAGTATGCGAATGCTAAACCGCTCAATCGCCCATTGGTGGAGTATTTCACGGCGAATTATTTTAACACACCTGCCGATGGCGACAGTCCGCTGATTTCGTTGGTAGACGACCCACTTAAGCCCAGCACGGCTAATTTGAGTGGGCTGGCCCCCACAACAATCATCGCTGCCGAAATTGACCCGTTACAGACCGAAGGGATGCAGTTGCGTGATAAGTTGCAGGCGCTTAATGTACCCGTTACGTACCGGCTCTACGCGGGTGTTACGCATGAGTTTTTTGGTATGTATGCCATTTTGCCGGAAGCGCAGCAGGCGCAGGAACTGGCCGCTACGCAACTGCGTCAGGCATTTAAATAACCACTCGCTTTGTTATAAACTTCTCCCCAACGGCCTGTCTATATCTACGGGCGGGCCGTTGGGCTGCTGGCAAGCCCAGGCAGCAGTCGGCTAACTCCATCCGTTGAATTAGTTTAGTAAACCAATCGAATCATTGGCCGTTAGAGGTAGTGTTCATTACCTGATTTACTCAATTCATTCATTTTCTTTTCTCCTCATGAAGGCAGCCGTATTTCACAAAGTGGGCGACATCCGTTATGAACACGTTGATGATCCCAAAATTGAAGACTCCCGCGACGCCATTATTCGCATTACGTCCACCGCCATCTGTGGCTCTGACCTTCACATTTACAACGGGTTTTTGCCACAACTCCGCCCGGAAGTGCTCGGTCACGAGTTTATGGGCATCGTGGAAGATGTTGGTTCAGGCGTGACGAATCTCAGGAAAGGCGACCGCGTGGTGGTGCCTTTTACCATCTCCTGTGGCAAGTGTTACTTCTGTGAGCATAACCTCCAGATGCACTGCGAAAACTCCAATCATGAGGCCTACGGGCCGGACGGTGGTTTGCTATCCGAAAAAGGCGGGGCGCTCTTTGGGTATTCCGACCTGTATGGCGGCTACAATGGCGGGCAGGCCGAAGCGGTGCGGGTGCCCTATGCCGACTATGGCCTGCGCCACGTACCCGAACAACTCAAAGATGAGCAGGTGCTGTTTCTGAGTGATATTTTCCCAACCGGCTGGAGTTCCATCGAATGGGGCGAACTGAAAGGGGGCGAAACGGTCGCTATTTTCGGATCGGGCCCGGTGGGTCTTATGGCGCAGAAATCGGCCTGGATACAGGGCGCTGGTCGGGTCATTGCCATCGATACGGTCAACTACCGGCTGGAACGGGCCAAACGGGTAAACAACGTGGAAACGCTCAACCCGAATGACGTCGACATTGTCGAGGCTATTCGCAGCATGACTGAAGGGCGCGGGGCCGACCTCTGCGTAGATGCGGTGGGTATGGAGGCCGACCGGTCTCTGCTCGACCGGGCTAAAGCCGTCATCAATCTCGAAAAAGGCACAATCAGCGTTCTGGAAACATGCTTTCGGGCGGTGCGTCGGGGCGGTGTTGTGTCGGTAGTTGGCGTTTATGGTACTCCGTTTGACAACTTCCCGATTGGCCGGATGTTCGACAAGGGCATAACGATGCGAATGGGACAGTCGTTTGTTCACAAGAACATTGATCACCTGCTGGATTTGGTCGTACAGGGCAAAGTGGTGCTCGATGATATTGTCTCGCATGTGCTGCCCTTAACCGAGATTTCGCGGGCCTACGACATCTTCAAGAAAAAAGAAGACGACTGCACGAAAGTAGTTCTCAAACCTTAAAAAAATTTAGACTTAGCTGGCACAAAGGCAACCCAGCGTCAGCTAACCCAAACAGCTTTTAAATCATAAACTTTAGTCATACACTGAACAAATGGAAACCCAACAAAATGCTAAAACAGCCCTTATCACGGGCGCATCCAGTGGCATTGGTCGTGAATTAACCCGGCTCTTTGCCAAAGATGGCTATAATTTAGTGCTCGTTGGCCGCGATGAAGATACCCTGGAGCAACAAGCCGGTAATTTTCAGAATCAGTACGGCACCCAGACAACCATTCTAAGTAAAGACCTGTCGGACCCCAAAGCGCCCGACGAAATCTATGCTGAGACCAATGAAAAAGGGTTGCAAATTGATGTTTTAGTTAATGATGCAGGTTTCGGTGAGTACGGCCAATTTGCCACGGAAACCGACCTGCAACGCGAGCTGGATATTGTTCAGACCAACGCCACGGCGCTGATGCATCTGACCAAGCTATATCTGAAAGACATGGTCGCCCGCAACGATGGCAAGATTCTGATGCTGGGGTCGGAGGTGTCGGTTGCGCCCAGTCCGATGATGGCCGTGTATGGAGCAACGAAAGCGTTTATTAAGTCCTTTGGGGAGTCAATTCGCAGCGAACTGAAAGGCAACGGTTCCAACGTCACCATTACGGTACTCATGCCGGGGGCAACAAACACCAACTTCTTTAAAACGGCTGGAGCTGCTCATGTTAAAGGAGCCGATCCAAATAAAACGGCCAACCCCGCCGACGTTGCAAAAGTTGGCTACGACGCCCTGATGGCAGGCGATGACCATGTTGTGGCGGGTTGGATGAACAAAGCACGGGTAGCGATGGCGCATATTCTGCCCGACCCGTTGGTGGCAGCCAACGCCCGGCGGGATATGATGCCTAAAGAAGAAGCCGATCAGCAGCAAAAACAAGCCACCATGGCCATTGTGGTGGGCGCATTGGTGCTCACGGGCATCTGGCTATTGGCCCGTAATCGTTCGTCGGTCATACCCATCAGCACCTACGACAAAGCCCGGTATCGCTATAAGGCCTACAACGCGGGCAAATCGGCGAAAAAGGCAATGGCGTCGGTAGGCGATTCGGTGAAAGGCGTTTATCAAAACGCTAAAGAAACCGTTGAGGATGCGCTGGCTTAATCGCTGCGAATGGCGAATGGTTCTTACGTAGCTTTTTCATGGGCTGGGTAAGAACTATTTTTTTTGTGTTCGTTTACGCCAGGCCAAGCCAAAACTACGGCTTAGCTTCAGCCGTGGAGTTCACTACATTTGGGGCGTGAATTAACTGCATCAATGGCTCACTTTGCCCCATGACAAACGCTTTTTTGATTATCGACGCCCAGTTTGACTTCTGCCAACGGGATGGCTCCCTGTTCGTGCCGGGAGCGGAGCAGGACATTGCCCGCATCGCCAGGCTTATTCAACAACATACCGACCAGATTGACCATATCGTCGTTACACTCGATACGCATCAGATGCTCGATATTGCTCATCCGCTGTTCTGGCAGGATGCAGGTGGTAATCACCCTGACCCGTTCACGCGCATCACCACCGAAGATGTCGATGCTGAACGCTGGATTCCCCGGTTTTCGCCCGATAAGGCCCGTCAGTACCTTCATGATCTTGACGCTGATGGTCAATTCGCGCACCTTATCTGGCCCGAACACTGCCTGATAGGCTCCAGAGGGGCTGCTTTGCACGACACCCTGCTCGATGCGCTGAAAGACTGGTCGCGCCAGCGTAATCGGGATTATATCGCCCTACAAAAAGGGTTATATCCCTTATCGGAACACTTTGGCATTTTTCGGGCGCAGGTTCCGGACCCCGCCATACCCGAAACGCAGCTCAACACAACGTTGATCGCCGATTTGAACCGATTCGATACCGTTTATCTGATGGGAGAAGCCAAATCGCACTGCGTGGCCAATAGTCTTAAACAGATGCTGGATTTTGCGCCGGAACTGATTCCAAAACTATCCGTTGTAACTGATTGTATGTCGGATGTGACAGGTCTGGGGCACCTCGCCGACCCGATTTATGCCGAAGCCCGCGCCAGGAAAGTTCGTTTTAGGGAGTCGGAAGCAGTTTTCGATTAAAAACCGTACCTTTTGGGCGTTATGGAAAAGACGCTTGCCCTGTTTCCCCTCAGTCTGATTGTTTATCCCGGCGAGGATTTGAATCTGCATATTTTTGAACCGCGCTATCGCCAGCTTATCAACGAATGCATCGAAGAAGAGCGGACCTTTGGCATTCCCGCCTTCATCAATAATAAATTGCCCGGCTACGGTACTGAGATGCACGTGACAACGCTGCACAAGCGTTACCCCGATGGCCGGATGGACATCAAATCGAAAGGCTTGGGCGTGTTTCGGTTGGTAAATTTTGAGAATCCTGTAGCCGGAAAACTCTATGCTGGTGGTCAGGTAGAATTAGTTGAACCCGGCGACGGTTTCAGCGCGCATGCATCAGCCCTGACGGAACGTCTCGAAAAACTTTATAGTCTCCTGCAAATCGAAACGGACTATACCCCACAGGCCGAAAATTTCTCGTATCGGGTAGCACATAAAGTTGGCTTGTCGGTCGAGCAGGAGTATGATTTATTGACACTCGACAGTGAAGCCGAACGCCAGCTTTTTTTGATCCAGCACCTCAACAATGTCCTGCCCGTGGTGTCGGACATGGAGCGCACCAAGCAGCGTATCCGCATGAACGGCCATTTCAAGAACCTCGACCCGCTCAATTTTTAAAGAGCGAAAAGCTGACGCGGAAGTCACTCTTTCACTCTTTCACTCTTTGTACCTTTCTCCTCCATCTTCCCGACTTTTTTCACCCGTTTGGGAAGTTGGTCGGCTAACTCCTGTAGGTTTTTTATGGGCGGTCGTGGTTTTTCGGCCTCACCAATCAAAAACCCATACGGCTTGAGTGGGCCAACTGAATCGAAAATAACCTTCAGAATAGCGGTCATGGGCAGGGCCAGCACGAGGCCGGGTAAACCCCAGACGTTTTCCCACAGAATCAGCACAATAATGGCCGCCAGCGGATTGATACTGACCTTCGAGCCGACAATGTAGGGCGTGATAAAATTACCCTCCAGGGCCTGAACAAACAGAAAAACGCCAATGACTCCCAGCGCCTTGAGCGGATTGTCCTGCGTAATGAGCGTATACGCTGCCGGTAACAGAGACCCCAGCGAAATACCAAAATAAGGTATCAGCACTAAGCAGGCCCCCAGAAACCCAAAGAACACGGCATAATCGACGCCCAGAATAAGTAGGCCGATGGTCATCAGCGTACCAATAATCAAAATGACCAGCACCAGCCCGGCCAGGTAGTCTTTCACCACGTCATAAATGCCCGCAAGTACACGATCGACCTTCGACCGACGGGTGTTACTAAATACTTTGTAGAAGAATGACCGGAAAAAATCGCGGTAGAGCAGGAAAAAAAAGCCAAATAGTAGAATTAGAAACGCGTTGGAGAGCAGACTGGTGGTGGCCAGTAATGTGCTTGTCAGAATGGCGCCACCCTCGGTTAATGCCTGATTCAGGTATTTGCGAATTTCGTCGACCTGGCGTTTGCGGTCAATATTCAGTTGTTCGTCGGCAAATGTCCGAATGCTGTTAATGTACTCATTTGCCCGTTTCGCAAATTGCGGAAACACCTCAGCAAAGCTGCTGATTTGCACCGAAATCGCCCAGAATAAGACGGTCAGCACACCCAGGGCCAGCAATAAGCAGAGCATAATAGCCAGCACTCTGGGCACCCGCCAGTTTTCGAGCCGCTGCACTAACGGAAACAGTAACACAGAAAATAAGATGGCAAACACTAATGGAATCAGCAGCCCGGCCAGTGCGTGCAGGCTGTAGGCAATAATGACCAGAGAAATTAGTGTGCAGGCTAACTTAACATAAGAAGGAAGCTGCACTTCCGTTGTGCGATTATCCATAATGGTCGATAACAACCGATGATGCGTCTGCCCGGCTGGCCGTTGGTAGGATTACCTGCGTCGCCAGCGCAATGCTTTTCAGCTTTGTTCAGTGGCAATATGAGGTTTAATTGCGAATTTGTGATCTCGGCTTCCGATAAAATCCCTGTGCCGGTTACTGAGCGGGCTGTTAAGTTTTTGTTAAGTATTCGGTTTGCATTGGTAACGTTGCGGATAACCCACGTAACTTCGGGCTGCCAATACACCGGCAAGCTACTAACAAGTAGTTCATTCTCACCAACTTTACTTCGTATGAGTGCTGCCAAAGCTGCTCAATCTCTACACCGGATTTTAGTCGTCGACGACGACGCCGACATCGTTGAAATGCTCGAATACAACCTCGCCAAAGAGGGGTATGATGTCCGAACGGCCACCGACGGCCGAAAAGCACTCGAAGTTGCCAAAACCTATTTGCCCGAATTAGTTTTGCTCGACATTATGATGCCCCATCTGGATGGCATTGAAGCTGGCCGGCAACTGCGCGATATTCCTGAACTGCGCCAGACCTATATTCTCTACCTGACGGCCCGCTCGGAAGAATATTCTGAAGTGGCCGCTTTCGACGTGGGAGCCGATGATTACATCATGAAGCCGATTAAGCCCCGCGCCCTGATGAGCCGTATCAACGCCCTGTTTCGGCGCGAAGCGCAGAAAGCCGATCCGGGCGAACAGATTAATATTAGTGAACTGATAATCAACCGAAAAAATTATTCGGTGAGTCAGAATGACAAATCGGTCATTTTGCCAAAAAAAGAATTTGAATTGCTGTTTTTTCTTGCCCAGCACCCCAACAAAGTGTTCAGCCGCGAAGAACTGCTTCAGAAAATTTGGGGGGCCGACATCTACGTGCTCGAACGAACGGTAGACGTTCACATCCGTAAACTCCGCGAAAAAATAGGCGACACGCACATCCGAACCCTCAAAGGCGTGGGCTATATGTTTACCGACCAAAATGAATGAGTGAATTAGTGAATGAGCGAATTAATTTTACGATACGTTGTGCGCCTGAGTGTTCTATTCACTCATTCACTCATTCGCTCATTCACTCATTGACCTGATGTCCCTCAGTCCCCGCGTTATTGCGCTTTTGCTGGCCTGCCTGATTTCGGCGCTCACGCTGGCATTTTTGTCATTTGTGGACGGCGTAACCAGCAGCATTTTATTTGTGGCGGGGGCTTCTTCATTTGTCATCTCGTTTTTTCTGGTGCTGTATGCCATCGAACTCCTGGTGTTTCGCGAGGTGAATAAAATGTATAAAACCATTCACAAACTGAAGATTCGCGACTTTACCATTACCCGTAAATCCATCATCAAGAACACCAATCCGTTCAAGAAGCTGAACGACGAAATTTTCGTTTATGTAGCCCGGAAACAAAAAGAAATCGACGAACTGAAGCGTTTAGAGCAGTTTCGGCGCGAGTTTCTGGCCGATGTGTCGCACGAATTGAAAACGCCCATTTTTGCAGCGCAGGGGTTCATTCATACCCTCATCGACGGTGCTGTTGACGACGAGCGCGTTCGCGACAAGTTTCTGGCCAAAGCAGCCAAAAGTCTGGATGGACTCGACGCCTTAGTGAAGGATTTGGTCGCTCTTTCGCAGTTGGAAACCGGCGAAGTGCGAATGAGTTTTGAGCGGGTAGACATCGCCCATATTACCCAGGAGGTTTTCGACCAGTTAGAAACCATTACGCGCACGAAACACATAGTACTTCAGCTAAGAAGGCCACAGCCTGGCCCGGTTTGGGTAAAAGCCGACGCGCAGCGTATCATGCAGGTAATGACCAATTTAATTGAGAACGCCGTAAAATATGGTAACGAAAACGGGCGGGTTCAGGTCAATTTGGAAGAGGATAAAAAACATATACTCATCTCCGTTCGCGATAATGGCCCCGGTATTCCGCCGGAGCATCTGAGCCGAATTTTTGAGCGATTCTACCGCGTCGAGAAAAGCCGTTCTAAAGATCGGGGCGGCACGGGCCTGGGGCTGGCTATTGTGAAGCACATTCTGAACGCACACAAAGCCAAAATTTCGGTAATGAGTAAAGTAGAAAAGGGAACTACGTTCCGGTTTAAACTGGAACGGATGGAGTAAACCGTTCAACGGTTCAAGTTCCAGGTTGGTGTACCTAATGGAACCTTAAACTTGAAATTTTGCCCTCAGATAAGTCGTTTCAATACAAAATGCGCGATAAGAATCTGTCCGTTTCGGCGGGCCAATACGGAGACTTCTTTCCCCTCACCCCGCTGAAGCATTTTGTAGATCTCACTGATGGTGAGGTCTTTGGTCGAGTTGTTATTAACGAACAGCACTTCGTCGCCTTCTTCTAAGCCCGCAATAGCGGCTGGCGACCCATCAACTATTTTATCGACATAATAATTGCGATACTGTTCGCCCCTTGCCCGAAGTTCAAGCCCGCTCATGTCGTGTTCAAAACTCTCCCGCATGAGCCGTTTAATGGGCTTCATGACAATGTATTGGTCGGGGTAGTTAAAGGTGACATCAAATCGGCGCAGTAACTCGCAGCCCACATTTCCCTGCCGTTCGGGCATGTTCACCAGCTTCATGCCGAACGCCATGCTGTCGGGAAAGGAAGCCAGAATATTGTCGAGTTCGTAGCGGCCAAAGCGAATTTTCTGAATCCGGCCTAAGCAACCGTTAATGACGCCATTCAGGCCCCGGCCCAACTGCGCCCGAATGCTTTTTTCGGGCATCGGCATCGCCACCGTACTGCGCGACCGGTCAAGCAGCAGCGCGTGCCCGGCTCCCGTGTCTAAAACTACCCGCAGAGGCAATACCTTTTCGCCATCAAACACCGATATGGCATCGGTATAGGCTTTCGTATCCTGAATTGTAATGGGATACCGGTCGCCCTTCCGTTTGCGGTATTTGTATTTATCGGGCCGCGTAATCGTAATTTCATGCCGTTGGAAATCAACATTTACGACGAAGTTGGCAAAGATTTCGTACCCAAAAATCCCATGTACGGGTGTTCCGACATACTCTGAGAGTTTCAGAATGTCTTCGTCCAGGATAACCAGATTATGGTGAGACGCCCGCAATCCACCCAGGTTCAGGTTATTGTCGATAGCAATGGACGCCGTTAAGTTGCCGCCTTCACCTGCGCCACTCAGTTTAACTTTACGGGTGAGCGTCAGAGGTTTCTTTTTAAAGGCTGACGGGTCGGTGATGATGGTGTTACTGACGCCGGTATCTAAAATAAAATGCAGCGTATCGGACCCATTGATTTGAACCGGAACGATAATCAGATTGGAATGAAGCTGAAACGGGATGCGTGTCCAGGTACGATTGCCCGTAATAAAAAAACCGTAGCGGTCTTTATCGGGTATGCGCTGATTATCATCTCCCCGCGCAGCTATGCCCGCACAGACCAGTCCGATTATCAACAGCAGCGTTTTCATACCTAAACGTCTTTACAGACATTGAATTTACGCATTTATTATCCGAATAACACAAAAAAAATGTAGTTAGTTTATGGGTTTGGCATACAGTTATTTCTACTTAGTGCTGAGTCAACAAAATTTAGACCAACTGTAGCGAACTCGTTCGGTTGAAAAGCTCTAATTTCGCCCGGAATTAGGGAACAAGTGGCCTGCTCATTTAATTCAGACAATTGATTTTGACCTCATTACTTACTAATTTATTATGCGTACGAAAATTGTTGCCGGTAATTGGAAAATGAACAAGACCGCCGACGAAGCCAAAGCGCTACTGTCGGAGGTAGTGAATATGATTAAAGATGAGGTTGTCGGTGAGGTTGAAGTGGTTCTTTGCCCACCGGCTCTTTATCTGACAACGGCGCGACAGTATGTAACGCCCGGTGGCCGAATTTTCCTGGGAGCGCAGAACTGCCACGAGAAAGCATCGGGTGCCTATACCGGCGAAATTTCTGCGGCTATGCTACAGTCCATTGGGGTTGAGTATGTTATTCTGGGTCATAGCGAACGGCGGCAATATTATGAAGAAACCAACGCGCAATTAGCCGAAAAAGTAAACAGTGCGCTCGAAAGCGGCCTGGTACCCATTTTTTGCTGTGGCGAATCGCGCGACTTACGCGAAAACGGTGATTTCATTGGCTTTGTAAAAAAGCAGCTCACCGAAAGCCTGTTCCATCTTTCCGCCGAGTCATTTGGCAAGGTGGTGATTGCCTACGAACCCATCTGGGCCATTGGCACGGGCCTAACGGCGTCATCGGCACAGGCCCAGGATATGCACTTTGAACTACGTCGGCACATTGCCGGTCATTACGGCGATGAGGTAGCCCAGGCTACCCGTATTCTGTATGGCGGCAGTGCCAATGCCCAAAACGCTGCTGAACTCTTTGCCCAACCCGACGTCGACGGCGGGTTAATTGGCGGAGCCTCCCTCAAATCGCGCGATTTCACAACGGTGGTAAAAGCGGCACAATAATTAATGAGTGAATGGTAGAATGAGTGAATAGCTGGCGTAAAATCTATTCACTCATTCTACCATTCACTCATTCAACATTAATCATGACCGCAGCGTATTACGTCCAAACCCTCCACATGCAGCCTCACCCGGAGGGCGGCTACTTTGCGGAAACCTATCGCTCGGCCGAGGTCATTCCGCAGTTGGCTTTGCCTGAACGGTTTCGTGGCTCGCGGCCGTTCGGAACGGCCATTTATTTTTTGCTGGAAAAGCATCACGTTTCGGCGTTCCACCGCATCCACTCCGACGAAATATGGCATTTCTACGCCGGTGGCCCTCTGGAGATTTTCGTTATCAAGCCAGACAGCACATTAACCGTTATTCGGCTGGGTACTAATCTCGACCGGGGCGAGGTATTTCAGGCAGTTGTTCCGGCGGGGTGCTGGTTCGGCGCCAGGCCCGTCGTGGATTCGACCGTCGTGGATTCGACCGTTACTGGCACTGCTTTCTCATTAGTTGGCTGCACCGTTGCGCCGGGTTTCGATTTCGCCGATTTCGACATGGCCGACCGGGCTATGCTACTGGAAGAGTTTCCGCAGCACCGGGAGGTGGTTGAGGTGTTGACCCTTTAATAGTTACTGAAAATTCACATTGCCAAATTTCGATACGACCCGTACTTTGGTGCCGGCGCCATTGCCAACTTTGCCAACGTACTGCTTGATTAGGCGGGCACCACGGTTGTTATTATCACTCGGCTGGCTCTTGAAGTGCATGGTTGAGCCAGACCCATAATTGAAATTGCCATAACTGACCGTGACGTCGAAATCGCAGTCGCTATCATGGTCCATTGGTAAAGCGACCGACGAATAAGCCGCCTGAATATCAACGTTATCGGCTGTTTTGGGCAGTTGCTCGATGCGAAATCCACCGGAGAAATCAAGTTTAATTCGACCAGACTCGCGCAGTGTGCCGATTTTAGCCCCTGAATAATTGATATCGGCATCTAATTTGCCGACATCACCAATGTTCATTTTACCAAATTTATTGTTGAGTATCAGCACATTCGCCCGCACTAATTCCAGCGTGGCGTAGGCAATATCCAGTTTGCCCTGGCCGAGGGTGCGAATATCCGCTTTGCCATACGCTACGTCGATATCATTCTGATTCCCAGTGAGTTGGTCGGCGCTAAAGTTGCCATAGCGGCAATGCACCGTCAATGGAGCGTAGAAAGCCGGAATGCTGGTGTTACCAAACTTATTCTTTACCGACAGCGCGTTTTGTTTGGGCATCATCACGTCGTAGTTGATTTTAACGAAATTACGCTCACCACCCTCCTTCCATTTTCCTAAACTCCAGTTCGAGAGGCTGCTCTGGCTAAAATTCGTGCGAACACTAATCTGATTTCCAGTCCGCTTTTCTTCAATCGAAACGGCGTCGAAGAACTTCTGTACCCGTTCGTCGGAATCAGAATTTGCTATAATCGTAATCTGAACGCGGATTTCTTTCTTCTCCCACAGCCCTACCGTTACTTGCCCAAATTGATTATCGATAACCAGATTATCCGTATCGACTACATCGAAAAGTTTGATAATCGTCTTTTTCTTTTCAACGGTAACATCAGGCATGGGATCCTCTGCCCAGGTAATTAGTGGGCTGAGGCAAAGTAATAGGCTATACAGGATTCGTTTCATTGGTTTGTTGTTTAATTCGCTCAATCACGCGTAGCTGTTCATTAAGTAAGTTGATCTGGAGTTGCAGATTCTGAATCATCGCCTGGATCAACACTTCCTGATTCGGGTTTTGGGGCAGTTCGCCTTTCAATGACTGGTACGACCGTTCGAGTCGGTCCAGGTCGGTTGCAAACTCCTCATATAACGCTGGATTGCCTTCGGCCATTTGTTTTAACTCAGCCCGTTTGTCGTCAATCAACTGCGTGTACTGCACCACTTCTTTCGCATAGGTTGGGTTTGCCGCCACAATCTCCGGCTGCTTTGTCACGCCGTATTGCCGGTTCATATACAGAAAACAACCGGCCAGCAACAGCACGGCAATAGAAGCCGCAACACGCCAGTCTAACGTTGGCCAGCCGATTTGTCGGCTTCCAGCCAGTGCGGGATTTTTATATACCTGTAAGAAAGGTGATGCCATGTCGGAACGGGGCTGGTCAGGTTGTTGCCTGTTGAGACCGGTTTCCAGTTTGTTCCACAAGTCAACCGGTGGTTCTTTGTCGTCAAAGGCTTCACGGTTATCCCGCACAAAACGTTCAAGATTATCCTTTTTCATAATTGTGTCGACTTCTTAGCAGGTCGTCGTTCGTGTTTGTTGTTCGTGTTTTCTTCGTTGGGCTTAGCGGCCCGATTTTATAATAACTCTAACAACCGCTTTTTGCCCCGTAAATATTGTGTTCTTGATGTTGTTTCACTGATGTTCAGTACATTCCCAATTTCTTCGTGGTCGTATCCCTCAAATAAATAGAGCGAAAGCACCACCCGGTAGCCTTCTGGCAGTTGCTGCATGGCCCGCCGAACCCGCTCAACTTCCAACTGAATGCCTTCCTCATCATATGGCTCGGCATCGGCAAAGTCGGGACCATCGTCTTCGCCGAGTCGGTGCGATTCTAAATCGACCAGTTCTAACCGACGACTGCGGAGATGGTTAATCGCCCGATTCACGACAATCTGCTTCAGCCATGCCCCAAACGTACTCTGCCCGCGAAATGACCCAATATGACTAAACGCGTCCATAAAGGCTTCCTGCAGCACATCTTCGGCTTCGGCCTCATGATTCAGAATACGAAGGCAAACGTTGTACATTGCCTTAACGTAATGCTGGTAAAGGTCATACTGCGCCCGTCGCTCACCCTGTTGGCAGCGTTTGACCAGCTCAGCATGACGGTCTGGGTAGGGCGGTCCGACGCTTCGGTTGGATTCCAACAGGTTCAGATACGGGTGATTAAGAATGATATCGGTAGAAAGATGCAGGAAAATTGGAGATGTTGCACAATAATTCAGAAAAAGTGATCGTTTCTGGCTGCACGGCTATTTATGGCCTGTTTTCTGTGTATCTAGCCTGATAAGTAGCTTTTTACACCCAATGAGTAAGCGACCAGTATGCAGGTCCCTTATTTTGGCAGGGTAAACCAGACTTCCATGGATTCAGAACCTAACCTGAAACGATTTTTAGACGCCCAGGACGCGGCCTACTCTAATGCATTAGCCGAACTAAAGAATGGGCGGAAACAAAGCCATTGGATGTGGTATATCTTCCCACAGATTGCCGGGTTAGGTTTTAGCGAGACAGCAAAATTTTATGCCATCAAAGACCTGTCTGAAGCCCGTGCCTATTTAGCCCATCCCGTTTTGGGTAGCCGGCTCATTGAGATAACGACCGCTCTACTTGCCATAACGACTAAAACGGCTAATCAACTAATGGGCAGTCCCGATGACTTGAAATTAAGATCCAGCATGACCTTATTTAGTTTACTGGACAACGCGGACCCGGTCTTTCAAACAGTTTTAGCCCGGTATTTTGATGGTGTGCCCGACCAGCGAACACTGGCTATTGTCAAAAATGGTCTATAGCCACAGGAACTTGTCGGCGGCTAAGCGTTGATCCTCGATGTGCTACTTTTTGGGTAATCTGGGTGTAGGCATGCTTATGCAGCTTCCACGCAGGACATTTAGCGTTGCTCCTGCAGACGAAGCATATCCCGGTAGCAAAGTTTGACCGCTTCGACAACTCGATAAAAACCGGCAGAGCTAACCGGCTTAACCATATAGAGATGAATTCCCTGCTCGTAGGCCCGTTGCTTGAGCGGCTCAGCCATTGAGGAGGTCAGCATCACTACAGGCATGTAAGGCAGCACACTCATGTCGCCTAACAATTGCAGGGTTTCCAGGCCTGTAAGTTTAGGCATGTGCATATCCAGTAAAATAATGGTCATTGTTGACGGGTCTTTCTCCGACTCACCCGATGGTAGACTTCGCTGCTGTTCGAGCCAGGTAATTAACTCCTGACCTGATGTCATTTCCTCAATAATGACTTGTGGTAGAGCATCGGTCAATGCCCAGCGAATCAGTTGCCGATCTTCCTCGTCATCATCTACCAGCAATACTCGTAAAGACAGCGTATTCATAACGAACTGGTCGTAGATATAAGCTACCCTATCAGTACAAAAATATAAAAGAATTGTTCTATAAAAATGTTTTTTTTGACTTAAAAATAAGATTTTGGGCGGAAACAGATTTTTATGGTTACATGGTTAATTGGCCACTGAATAGTTTAGCCAGTTAGTAAAGTCGTCGGACACACTCGTCACCGATTAAAACCCAGCCTCCCACACTACATTTGTATAAAACAGCCCACCCACTGCCGGGCCACCAATAAAGGTATAATAGGGCTGATTGGTGATATTGGTGCCGCCCACTTTTACCAGGAGATTAATCTTCTTAAGCCGGTAACTCACCTGAACATCCAGCGTGTTGATGGCCGATACGTTGCCCGTGGCCAACTCCGACTGCCACAAAAAAGCGTCCTGATGTTTGTAGTTGACGGAGAAGCCAACGCCCTGCCACAGATTGCCATTCGAGACAGTCAGGTTCGTAATCCAACGCGGGGTATTAAATGAACTCTCCAGGCCGTCGCCGTTTTCGGCCCGGTCAAGTCGGGCAAACGAGGCATTGCCGCCAACCGACCAGTTTTGGGTCAGGCTATAGCGAAGGCCTAAGCTAGCCCCGTAAGTATAGACCTGAGTTTGCGAGTTGGTCCAGAGCCGGTATCGGTCCTGGGTAGGCGATGCCGAGAAATAATAAGCCAGAGAGTCCACATTCCTGCCTTTAGCCAGGTTGGCATTTACCTGGGCAATGAAGTCCTGATAATTCGTGTAGTACACGTCGGCGTCCGCATAAAGCCGACCCGCCAAAAACAACCCTTTATAGCCTAATTCTACACTCTTTACCTGTTCGGGTTTCAGATAGGTGTAGGGGCTTTGCTTTAGGATCCCTTTGTTTTTCTGGATAGCCTGATCGGTGGTGAGTTTGCTGGTGTTGACATCGGTGGTGATGGCCGCCTGAAACGCGTTGATGGAGGTGACCAGGTACGCGTTTTCGTAAATGCCCTGCGACATGATCGGTAAGCCACCAACTCGTTTGACCCCGCCCGAGTTGATGTTGGTGAAACCCTCGAACAACGAGGGGAACCGGTAGCCATTCTGGTACGAAAGGCGAAGGTTATGCGCGTCTGCAGGCGAATACACCACCGACAGCCGGGGGTTCAGCCGGGCGGCAAAGTAGGTGTTTTTATCGAGTCGCAACGAGCCAGCCACCTTTAGCTTATTATCCAGAAACTGGCGACTAAACTGCACAAAACCCCCGGTTTTGCCATAAACCAGATTCTGGCCCGGCTCGGTAGGATTGATGAAATAATTGCCATCGGGGAAGACTACGTACCGCCGAAAGTCGAACCCCGCCTGAATCGTCAGGCCCGTCTGCTGACGAAACCGCTGCCAGAGCACCCGCGTTGGTTCAACTTGTCCTTCGACGTGGTACATCCAGGATTGCACCCGAAGGGCCGCGCCAATGTCCCAGTTGTTGATGTCGCGGAGTTTAGCAATCAAGTCGTTAAAGCCGGGTGTACCCGGTACCGGGCGGCCTTTGTCGGCTGTGGAGCGGGCATTACGTAAGGCATCGGGCACGGCTAAACCTGCCCTGGTATCGGCGTTAAACTGGTTGGTAAAATCGGTAAACCACTGGTTATCGGTTTTGACCGACTTGTCGATGTTTTCGGCCATGGACCGGATATTGTAGGAATCACCCGTGTTTTCATGGGTTCGGTAGGCCCGGATTTGCAGGGAGGGTGTGGTTAAGGCCAGACTGTGCTGGTCGAGTTGGTAGTTGTCGAGCCGAAAGCGGTTAGTGCGCTGATAAACATTGTCTGAGGTAGCCCCCTGATAGGTATAGGCCAGTTCGACCGTTGGTGAGAACCGGTAATGCAACGAGAAATCACCCCGCAGGTTCTGCAAACGGTAGTCCGTGGCCTCGGCTTCGTAGTAGCCCGTTCGGCCAATGCTATAGCGTTTGCCGCCCAGCATCAGCGTTCGTCGGTTAGCCGCTTCGTTGCCATAGCCGTTCACCGGATCGTAGGCCGGGTTATCGGCCCCAAACAAACTGAGCGATGCATTACCATTGGGGTTCAGGTCATTGCGGTTGCCAGCTATCCAGTCGTAGCCCCGCTGATACACCAGGTTCACTTTGAGGGCGAAACGGTTGCCAAGCCGATGGGCATACCGGAGGCTGGTTTCGGAATAAAGCCTGGACGAGAGGGCCGCATCCCCTACGTGGTTGAGTCCGGTTTTTTGCCCCACACTGAGTCCTTCCGAATCGAAGGGATTGCGCGTCAAAATATTGACCAGGCCGTTCAGCGCGTTCAGGCCGTATAGCGCCGAAGCAACTCCCGGCACCAGCTCGACTTGTCGAATGTCTAAGTCCGAGGGGGCCAGGGCGCTGGCAATCGGAGCACCGATATGGGGAGCCTGATTATCGCGGCCATCGACAAGTTGAACAAAGCGGACGTTGGTGGTGGCGGCAAAGCCGCGCGTGTTATAGACTTTGAAGCCCAGGCTGGAGGTAAGCAACTGAACGCCTTTGATAGTTTCGATGGCATCAAAATACGACGGCTGGGCGGAGAGCCGGATGCGCCGGGTATCAATTATGTCAATGCTGACGGGCGATTTTAAGATGCTTTCCGCTACTCGGGATGCGGAGATAACCACTTCAGCCAGTTCAATTTTGGGCAGCGAATCGGTTGGTGTTATCGTGCTGTCGGGCTGAACAGCCGCCTGCAGGCCTGAACTAAGCAGGAGCAAAACCAGGAAGATGTTGTTCATAAAAGCGCTATTTCTGAACAAATATAACGAATCGTTCTATTCATACAGACATAACGCTTGGCGAGTGTGCAGCAAGGGATGCTACCGCTTGTTCCCTACAGAGGCTGATGTTCAACTTCTATAAAATCGGTTTATGGTCATAGACAGATTCTACTAAGACTGGTCGATACCCTAATTTGTTGGTATTGACTAATCTCCTGCTTGATATTTCCTATTGACGCTGTTCATATTTGTTTTTGCAACCCAATAACCTGTTAACTTAACGGCACCGGCCGCCGGTGCCGTTAAGTTAACAGGTTAAACAACTTCATTCTTAACTCAGGGCATTGCGGCAAAAACTCACACATTTTTTCACTTCGGCGACTGCGCTTGAGCCAGCCGGTATCTGGTATTCCAACTCGACCGTAGCCGGAAAATTATATTTCTGATCACGCATTAACTTTAGCACCTGGAGCAAAGGGGTGTCGCCCTGGCCCCAGGGTAAATTGCCTTTGCCGTGGTCGGGCGTTTGGCGATCCTTGATGTGCATACTGGCGATGCGGTCATGCTTCTGCTTCAGGAAGACCAGCGGGTCGGGGTTCCCGGCCGCTACGTAGTGGCCCAGGTCGAAGTTGATGGCATTACCTGCTGATTGGGCGAGAGCGGTATCCCAGAACGTAGGCGTTTGCTGCTCATGCCCATGATAGCCTACGCGTAAACCCTGTTTGTGGGCCATCGTGCCTAACTTAAGGGTATGGGTGTCATTGCCCGGATGTTCTACCGTGACCTGACTGGCGCCCACCAGTTTAGCTGCCTTCAGGCCGTATTCAATTTCGGCGTCCGAACGCTGCATACCAAACGTATCGGGCTTAAACCCATAAATTTTTACCCCCGCCTGATTGTATAGTTTACGCACCTGCTCAAACTTGGCCATGGGTGCCGAGAGCCGCCATTTGGTCATTTCCTCCTGGTAAGCTTTCATCTGAGCATCTGCATCGGCCAGCGTTTTCTTCTCATCGTCGGTAAGGTCCTGTTTCTCGCGTCGTTTCCGCATCAACGGGAAGATGGACTTCATATCGACCGAATTTTTTGGAGCGCCGACAAACGATTCGGCTGGGCCACCCATCAGCTCAATGGCGCTGACTCCAGAATCCAGGACGTATTGCAGGGTGGCTTCGGCGCTTTGGTCGGGCATATCCCGAAAGGAATAAGTAATGACGCCAATCTGGACCCCGTCGATCAACGAATTCGGTTTATCCCCCAGACTACGGATAAGGGCGGGTGCGCCAAACAGTTTGTGGCTACCAACCACGGCTGTTGACACAAGAGCAGCCGTAGTTCCCAAAAACTGACGGCGGGTAGGTTGGTTTTTCATGGTTCTACAGGCTATCTAATTGATTGGATTATAGGGACGTAAAGCACTTAGTTCTGAGTAAATACTTTTAGCCGGCCCATCGACCCCGTAACATCATCCGGCTCATCCACTAAATTCTGGTCATAAGGCACTATACATGAACAAGGCTACGTAAAAATCCTAAACCTATCATGAGCCAGCAACCCACATTCGTCGAGTCACCGATCCCGTCAGGCAAAAATTCGATACGATTGTCGTCGGGTCGGGCCTTAGCGGAGATTGGTCGGCAAAAGAACGGTGCGAAAAAGGACTGAATGTGCTGCTTCCTGAACGGGGCGTATGATTGAGCACGTCACCGACTATCACACGGCGACCATGTATCCCTGGGAGTTTGAGCACCATGACCAGGTTATGCCGATTGACTTGCTATAACGGTATCCCATGCAGAACCGAACGGGCTTTGCCATCACTGCCAGAATCCATCACTAACCCACATGGCGCTCTCGGCGCGGGCGGCTGATTATGCCGTAAAAGCACTGAAACAGAGCGATATTCCACGATAAGACGAATTTTGTGGGCGCATCCGGCCAACCTATGGAGTAAGAGTTTACGAACGCCATCTTTTGGTAGTAGTTGACACTCACGCGGATGAAACGAACGCTTTGGCTATCGGGCCTGCTCACTTTTTCGGTATTGACAATTGCGGCAATCCCGGATAGCCTTGCCCAACCCAATCCTGACCGCCCTGATTTATGCCAGGGAGCCTACTTCACGGAGGAGCAGGGCGCTAAGGCGTTGCAGATGTTCGCCGGTACGTACCACGACCGTGCCAGTTGGGAAACCCGCGCTTCGCTGATTCGGAGGGGACTGCGGGAGGGAATGAACCTGCCCTCAACACCAAAATTTGCCCTGCTTCAACCCATTCGGCACAGTCTGCGGAAACTGAGTGGTTATACGGTCGAGAATGTGGCGTTTGAAAGTTTGCCGGGGCTTTTTGTGACGGGCAATCTCTATCGCCCACTAAATCTGGCCGGTAAATCAGCGGGGGTTCTTTGTCCGCATGGACACACGGCGAATTCAGATGCTCGCTTTGTGGAGCAAACCCAGCAACGGTGTGCAACGATGGCCCGCCTGGGAGCCGTCGTGTTTGTGTATGACATGCTCGGCTATGGCGACTCAAAACAATCCGATCACAAACTGGCGAAGGCCCTGACTCTGCAAACCTTAAATGGCATCCGGGCACTGGACTTTCTGACGAGTTTGCCAGACGTAGACACCAGCCGGATTGCGATGTCGGGGGAGTCGGGTGGGGGAACGCAGACATTTCTACTTACCGCGCTCGATTCGCGGATAAAAGTATCGGTGCCGGTTGTGATGGTGTCCGCTCACTTTTTCGGCGGGTGCGTCTGCGAAAGTGGTATGCCAATTCATAAACGGCCTACCCACCAAACCAGCAACGTAGACATTGCGGCCCTGGCGGCTCCCCGGCCTATGTTGCTGGTATCGGACGGGAAGGACTGGACGAAAAATACGCCCAATGTGGAATACCCATACATTCAGAAAATTTATGGGTATTATAACGCACAAAATCGGGTCGAAAATGTTCATCTACCCACCGAGGGCCACGATTACGGTCCCAGCAAACGCGCAGCCGCTTACCGGTTCCTGGCCAGGCACCTGAAACTTAATTTGAACCGTGTTCTCAAAGATGGTCAAATCGACGAAGCGCCAAATACCTTACTCCCTGCAACTGATTTACAGGTATTTACTGCTGAACACCCGCGTCCGGCTCGTGCCGTTGTAGGCGACGAGGCTGTGACAGCGCTTCTAAACTAAAAATTTCACCTAAACCACTGGCTTTGCTGCCTGAAACCCCCAATTCGAATGGAACTCTTTAACATTAACCGCCGTCGTTTTATACAAGGCACCACGGCTTCGCTCGCTCTTTCGGCTTTTGGCGCCAGGGGTATGGATTTGATTAACCCGCCCCAGGCCTATCGGGTCGCCTTGATTGGTACTGGCTGGTATGGTAAAAGCGATCTATTGCGCCTGATTCAGGTTGCTCCTGTCGACGTAGTGGCCCTGTGCGATGTCGATAAAAATATGCTGGCCGGAGCGGCCAAATTGGTAAGCCAGCGACAAAAGTCGGGTAAAACCCCTAAACTCTACGGCGACTACCAAAAAATGCTGGCCGAAAACCAACTGGATATTATTCTTATCGGCACTCCCGACCACTGGCACGCCCTGCAAATGATTGACTGCGTGAAAGCAGGCTCACATGTGTATGTGCAAAAGCCGATCAGTGTGGATGTTATGGAAGGTGAAGCGATGGTGGCGGCTGCCCGGAAATACAATAAGGTTGTGCAGGTGGGCACGCAGCGCAAAAGCACGCCACACCTGATTGAGGCCAAGAAAACGATTGTCGATGCCGGTTTGCTCGGTAAAATATCGCACGTTGAGATGTCGTGCGATCTGCACATGCGTAACAACGGCAATCCGCCCGTACAGGCCGTTCCTGATTTTCTGGATTACAACATGTGGACCGGCCCCGCTCCATTGCGCCCTTACGATGGCCTGCCTCATGTGCGCTGGTGGCGGACATTCATGGAGTATGGCAACGGCATTACGGGCGATATGTGCGTTCACATGCTCGATACGGTTCGCTGGATGCTAAAACTGGGCTGGCCGAAGCGCATTAGCTCACATGGCGGCATTTATGTTCAGAAAGAAGGTAAGTCGAACATCTCCGATACGCAATCGGCTCTGTTCGAATATGATGAACTGAATTGTGTCTGGCATCATAAAACATGGGGCACGGCCAACAATCCTGATTACCCCTGGTCGTTTACGCTATACGGCGAAAAAGGAACGTTGTGGGGTAGCACGATGCAATGTGATTTTATTCCGGATGATAAAAATGGCAAGAAAATCCACTTGGATGTGGTCTATGAAAAGGAGAAATATCCGGAGGATGTGACGGAAGATACAACCCCCAAAATTGAATTGAATGCGGCTCCGGCAACTCGCCTGCATATGCTCAATTTCCTGGATGCCATCGACAAAAAATCCCGGCCCGTTGCCGACATCGAGGAAGGACACATCTCAACCTCCAGTTGCATTCTGGCAAACATGGCTATGAAAACAGGCCGCCCTATGGTCTATGACCCGGTTAAGCGGGAAGTTGTTGGCGACAAAGAGGCTACCAAAATGCTCGCAAGAGACTACCGGAGTCCGTATGTGCATCCCGACCCGAAGAAGGTGTAATTTCACGGGTCAACGTATAAGAACAAAAGCAGGTAATCATTCTTTTTGGAGAAAGAATGATTACCTGCTTTTGTTTACCCCAAACTCACCAGTTCCTTCAACTCGGCATCGCTCAGGTCTCCCAACCAGGTTTCGCCGGTTTTAATGGCGAGGTCGGCCAGTTCGCGCTTGGAACGGATCATGGCGTCAATTTTCTCTTCGAGCGTTCCCTGATTCATGAGTCGATACACCAGCACGTTTTTGGTCTGCCCAATACGAAACGCCCGGTCAGTAGCCTGCGACTCAACCGCCGGGTTCCACCATAAATCGTAGTGAATGACGTGGTTCGCCTGCGTCAGATTCAGGCCTGTACCGCCTGCTTTGAGCGACAGAATAAACGTGTGGTCGCTGCGGTTGCGCTGAAACTGCTCCACCATCCGGTCGCGCTCGGGCCGGGACGTGCCGCCATGCAGAAACAACGGTTGCTGACCGAATGCCTCCTGAATAAACCTGGCTAACAACTCACCCATTTCGCGGTACTGCGTGAAAATGAGCACTTTCTCGTGACTGGCGTAAATATTTTCGAGCAGGTTGAGCAACAGTATGGCTTTGCCCGACAGGGCGGCCGTGTGATTACCCCGTTTAAGATACTGATGCGGGTGATTGCCAATTTGCTTGAGAGCAGTCATGAGTTTAAGCACCAGACCCCGGCGGGCAATACCGTCTTTTTGCTCGATGGCGCGTAGACTTTCCTGTACCACACTTTCGTAGAGAGCCGCCTGCTCGGTAGTAAGTGTACAGAACTGATTAGTCTCGATTTTGTCTGGCAAGTCGCTAATGATGCTGCGGTCGGTTTTGACCCGCCGAAGCAGAAACGGGCTGGTGATACGCCGAAACTGGTCGAGTTTCTGATGGTCGCGTTCTTGCTGAATGGGCTTGCCAAATTCCTCATTGAACTTGCTCAACCCACCCAGATACCCCTTGTTAACGAAGTCCATGATGCTCCAGAACTCCGACAGCCGGTTTTCGACGGGCGTACCACTCAGCGCAATCCGAATTGGGGCTTTCAGGGCCTTAACGGCTTTCGTCTGCTCGGTATCCGAGTTTTTGATGTTCTGCGCTTCGTCGATAACCACAACCGCCCAGGTCGTTTTTTTGAGCGTATCCAGGTCAGAGCGCACAACGCCATACGTGGTTAACAGCAGATCATATTTGTCTGCTTCGGCCGGAAGTTTACGATTTGGGCCGTGATAGACCCGTTCCTGCAATTCCGGGGCGAATCGGGCAATTTCTTTTTGCCAGTTCGTAAGCAGCGTTGTTGGGAGCACAACCAGCCCCTTCTGCTTCGTAAACCGTCCCTCCTGCTTAAATTTTAGCAGTAATGTGATGATTTGCAGCGTTTTACCCAAGCCCATGTCATCGGCCAGCAGACTGCCCATGCCGAGGGCTGTGTTCTTAATGAGCCAGTCATACCCGCGATGCTGGTAAGGACGAAGGATGGCGTTCAGGGCATCGGGCAGGGGTTGAGCAGCACTTTCGGTAAACTGTTTTAGTAATTTCCGTACCTCCGCCGATAACCCTAACCGGCCACCCTTGTATTCTTCTGACAGGGCCGCTTTGAGCAGTTCAGAGCCGGTTAGTTCGGGTGGATTTTCGAGTTGTTTGTAGAGTTTGGTAAGGTCGTTCGGGTCGATCAACACGTATTGGTCTTTAATTTTAACCAACCCGGTTGTGCGGCCAACCAGTTTTTGAAATTCTTTCACGCTCACCATCTCGTCGCCGAGGGCCACCTGCCAGTCGAAAGTAAGCATGTCGTCCAATCGCATAAAGGCATTGTTCGCCGTGACTTTGGCCTTGAGCCGCCCGCCCACCTGCGGACGAACCCAGTGCTGGAGCGACTTGGGCAGCCAGAGCGCAATGCCCAGTAATTGCATCCGGGGCAATGTGTCGAGCAGGATTTGTACAAAGGCCGTGGGTGAATACGAAAGGTAAGGCGGGCCACCCGTCTTCGTTAGTTTCGCTAAATCCGGAAAATGCCGCGATAGCACCAGCAAATCCTGCAAAACTGCCATTCGGATACGTTCATGTCTTTTTTTGGACAGCAGTTCGGGCAAGGGAATGGGAGCGGTGGGCGTGCCGGCTGTTTCGGTCGTTTGGCGGTCGCGGATGAGCAAACTCAGGCGAAACTCATCGCCAAATTCAGTATCCTCGACCGCCAGAATGGGCACGAATCGTTTGTGAGACAGGAAAAAATCACTGAGCCAAAGCTGCATGGCGAATGGCATTTCCTTGCGGCCAAAGCCCTCAAAGCGCAGCGTTTCAACCCCAAAAAAGAGCCGGTCGGCGTCTTCCAGTGGCCAGCGTTCCCAGAGTTCGATGGTTGTTGGTTTGATAATCCGGCGCAGGAACAGCGAACAGAGTGTCAGCGTCAGTTGATTGTCGGGCAGGGCCAGCCATTCTTTTTGCCAGCGCACCGTCAGTAGCGTTGGCGGAATCTGACTGGTTAACAAATCAGTGAGGTGTTTGACCTGTTCGTTAAGCGTTGCGGGGAGCCACCGCACCCGATACTGGTCTTCGGCAGGGCCAACGCGCAGGAGTTGAGGCACCACCGCTCCCCGGCGCAGCAAAGCCGCCGAAAACTGATGCGTCAGGTACAAGGCGCGCACGGAATCGCTCATTTCAGGCCAGTCGGCTTCGGTAAGCTGACCAATCCAGCCGACTAAGTCGCTCATTTTGAAATTCGTGAGCGGGCGGGGTTCGCCATGTTCGCTGAAAAGGCCGATTTTCTTCACCGACATTACCTCGTCCAATTGCAGTTCAATGCTGTCGCTGAAGTCGGGCCGTTGCGTGTGAGAAAATGGGTTTTCGTCGGCGATGGGTTTACTGAACAGTTTATACGCTTTCGTCAATGACTTATGGAAATCACCCTTCGCAAACGTAACCTCCGTTGAAAGTAACCCCAGCAGTTGCTCCGAAAGGGGTGGTATGGTGGCAAAGTCCAGGTTGGCGCGGGCTTTTTCGTCGGCCTGCCAGTCGTCATCATCGGGCAGGTCGTCGGTGCAGAGTTCTCTGAACGACAGTACGTTTCCCAGGCTGCCGCCCACCATGCCAGCCTGATCTTTCTGAACATCAGCCAGAATATCTAAGCCTTTTAACTGAAAAACTAAGAACGGATTTCGGTCGATTTCGTTGGCGATAACATAAACAACAGCCGCGAGGTGTTTGCAGGGAACGGCAAAATCGGGGCAGGAACAGCCCATACTTAAATCCCGGAAGGAGCGCGGAAAGAGTTGAATTCCCCGTCGGTTGGTAAATTCGGTCAGTTCGGGTGGAAGCTGGCGATTCAGGAGTTGAGCCAGTGTGGACGGATTCTCGCGGATTTCGGTCAGCAGCCAGTCTTTTTCCTGTCCGGTAAACAACGGCACTGATAGTTTGGCTTTATAGGGCCGGGGCGCCGACCCTTTGATCGACGCGCTAATCTGATT
Source organism: Spirosoma areae (assembly GCF_054781775.1). Lineage (NCBI taxonomy): Bacteria > Pseudomonadati > Bacteroidota > Cytophagia > Cytophagales > Cytophagaceae > Spirosoma > Spirosoma areae. Next base: position 98,582 of record NZ_BAAGTT010000024.1, read on the forward strand.
ATTGGCAATAGTTAGCCCCTGAACGGCTCCTTTATTGGCGTAGGTTTTTCCGCGCGGCAGACGGTTGGCCATGTCAATGCTTGTCAGGGCATTGAGCCACTGTTGCCCCCACCACGTTTTACCGTAACTGACACGTTCCGCCATGTATACCAAAATCAATAGATTCAGGTGCAAAAATAAAGGATTCGCCATTCAGCAACGCATAGTGCTTAATTTGGCAGGCTTAGGTTCAGCAATTCGTTTTTCGACAGGATTACAGGATTTTCAGGGTAAATTCAAAAAACCTGAAATCCTGTAATCCTGTCGAAAATCACCAAATTCCATTCGACTCACGCCTGGTTAATTGGTTGACAAATGCGGACCTGTCATCTACAAAAAAGGCGAATCGGGAAACCCCTTTTTTTAGTCCATAAGGTCCCAGGAAAGACACCGGCTTGCTGAAGGTTAGCAATACATTCGGCGTAGTCAGAAAAGCCCCATTTAAAAGGTCCGGTTGTTTCACGGGTTTCTCATGAAGCAGCGAGACCTGAGCAATAGCAGAGCGGGGAATAATGGCTCGCCAGCGAATTCCCAACCGAATACGTACCTGATTATCCGTTAGATACGAAGGGCGTTTAACGGTCGCTATGGCATCGGCTACAAAAAATAACAGGCCGTACCCACTGAGTATTGTGACCCAGAAGGCGGCTGTCGGACTCCAGCGGCTTAACAGCAAATGAACCGCAACACCCTCAATTGCCCCAACTAAGAGTAACCCCACGAGTAGAGCTGTCTGCCCCGATTGCCGGTGAATAGTAACGGTTTTAGCCCCGGCTGGAACGTCGGAACTAAGCCACCAGCCCAACAGTGCATAATACAGTGTCAGAATTTCCCCAAGAACGGCCCCGGCCATTCGTTCGCCGAAAACAGTTGCCAGACTTTCGTGCAGGGCGGTTTCTGCATCGGTCCTCTGGCGCAAACGCTGATACGTTCGTATAAGGGTACGAATGCGTACTCCGGCAATAATCAGCATCGTACCCTCGGCGAAAAGCAACAACAGAGGCCAGAGTTGGTTAGGTAGAAACGACCCTTGTGGTGAAATCAATAAGGCCACCCGCACCATTAGCAGCGCTACTAACCCTAAGCGACTGATCGCCAAGCGAAGCGGACGGGCTACAAGCCAGTAAAACAGGGCTGTCGGTACGAAAACCAAATCGAAAAGCACGGCCAGCGATAAGCCCACCGGCTGTCGGCTAAAGGCTGATGTATGCGTAATGACGACTTCTACCCAAATGAGCAGAGCGGTGAGAAGTACAAAAGCAACGACTCGGAGCGAGGTGTAGGAACGGAGTAAAGCCATACGGCAAAAATATTCACAAAAAGCTCATTCGGGCCAAGATACTCATTCATAAGCAGGACTTTTTTGCGTACTTTTACTTACTCCGCATGGTCAACTAACCCGTCTGTTTGTATGGTTCTGAACACCCCCGCCACCGATACGCCCCTCGGCCGAGGCATTAAACATATTGGTATCGGTAAGTACGGCAGTAAGCCGCTCACGCCCGAATTACTAATCGAGTGCCGGGCCGCCCTGATCGACCCAAGCACGCATCCGCTTCAGAAAGGGGCATTCCTGGGAGCATTGCTGGCAAAGGGGCCAACGCCCGACGAAAAAACGCTGGAAGAAGTTATCGGTAAAGGAGCGTTCTCGCACCCGACATTTTTTGTCAATAAGATTTGCCCCGACTTACCCCTCGGTATGCACCCAATTGCTACGAAACTGGTTCGGGGGGCAAACCTGCAGGTAACGGAGGCTGAGCAATTGGGCGATTATTTATTTAGCAATCATCCCTGCGAAGTTTTCCGGGGGCTGGCCGCCAGTATCATGCGCGTTCGGCACGAGACCAACGAAGAATACCAGGGTCTGATGCGGGCTGCCGAGCGCACATTTACGCCGGGTTTTGGACCAATAAGCTGCGCCGACCGGCCGTTGGTGCAACTGGCCGAGCCGTTCGACGGCGTCGAGAATAGTTATTTGATTACGCCCTTGCTGGGCCGGTTTTTTCAGAAGCGGGGCTACGGAGCCGTGTCGCTCGTCGGGCGGTCGGGCGGGCCAAAGTTTACGCTCAATGCGCTGGATGTCTACATGCACCTCGGTTGTCAGTTTCTGCTGGGTAATCACGAACTCGACACGCCCTTAAACGCCTTTGGCTGGGTACTCGACCAGAAGGCACTTTCCCCCGCCCTTCATCGCTGGGTCGACCGGCGGCAGATAATCATTAAACGCCCTTTTCTGGCTACGCTCGAGAAGGTGTTGAATCCCTGCCATGCGCGTATTCTGGTTACGTCGGTATTTCACATTACCTATCAGATGAAAATGGCTGAACTGGCGATGATGGCTGGTTTTGACGGGGTCATCGTGCTCAAGCGGGGGCTGGAGGGCAGCCTGGCACCCTCAACGAGCCGGGCATGTGGGATTTTGTGCGCCGTCAGAACACCACGCGGGCATTTGTTCTACCAACACTTTGAGGGTGACACGCCCGCCTTTGCGTCGTTCCGCACCGAAGTCGAACCCGAGTACGAGCAGCCCCAGGCCCGCGATAATGCCCGGCTTATCCGCCAGTTTATGACTGACGGGTCTACCTCAACTGCCGACTTCGACAACCGGGTACGGTTTGCCCATGCGCTCTATGGCCGGGGACTCGACTGGATTGAAGGGCAACTGCGGTAACGTCTGACCCGAAAGCCGTACCTTTGCGATTAGGATTTAGTCAGGATGGCATGACAGACGTAGTGATTATTGGCGGGGGCATTGTTGGCTTAGCCACCGCCCTGCAATTAAAACAGCAACGACCTGACCTCAGGGTCGTTTTGATTGAGAAAGAACCGGCCGTTGCCCGGCATCAGACCGGCCACAACAGCGGTGTTATTCATTCGGGTTTATACTACAGACCCGGAAGCCTGAAAGCCACCAACTGCATTCGGGGTTACCGGATGCTCATCGACTTCTGCGATGCTGAGGGAATCCCCTACGACCTCTGCGGCAAAATTGTTGTGGCAACCAAAGCCGACGAGTTGCCTCAGTTAGAAACACTTTACGAACGTGGTCAGCAGAATGGATTGAGTGGCCTGAAAAAGCTCTCGCTTACCGAAATGCACGAGATTGAACCACACGTTAATGGCGTGGCCGGGATGTTCGTGCCGCAAACGGGCATTATTGATTATAAGCAGGTTAGCGATAAATACGCTGAGAAATTTGAGGCATTGGGGGGCGAAATTCGGCTGGCCGAGCGAGTTGAGCAGGTAACGCCAGGCACAAGCATCAGTATTGTTGTGACGGATAAAGGCCGCTACGAAACTAAACTCGTCGTTAATTGCGCTGGGCTGTATTCTGACAAAATTGCCCAACTAACCCAGCGCGAAGCCGTTGACGTCAGGATTGTACCGTTTCGGGGGGAGTATTTCAAGATACGCCCCGAAAAACAGTATTTGGTTAAAAACCTGATTTATCCCGTTCCGGATCCGAATTTTCCGTTCCTCGGTGTTCATTTTACCCGCATGATTCACGGCGGGATAGAAGCCGGTCCGAACGCAGTGTTGGCATTTCAGCGGGAAGGCTATACCAAATCGGACATCAATTTAAAAGAGTTATTTGAAACGCTTTCGTGGCCGGGCTTTCAGAAAGTAGCCGCCAAATACTGGCAAACGGGCTTAGGCGAAATGTATCGCTCGTTCTCGAAGTCGGCATTTACAAAAGCCCTGCAGAACTTAATCCCTGCTATTCAGGAGGCCGACCTCGAAGATGGGGGGGCAGGGGTGCGGGCGCAGGCCTGCGACCGTTCGGGTGGACTACTCGACGATTTTGCGATTCTGGAAACTGACAAAGCCATCAACGTCGTCAATGCACCGTCGCCAGCCGCTACTTCGTCATTATCCATCGGTAAAACCGTATCAGAGAAGGTGTTAGCCCGTTTTTGAGTCAGTTTAGCCAAACAAAATCAGGTACATCACGTTTGTCTGTGAAAGAAACCTTTGGCTCACTAACTGATTACTCACATGAAAGCTCTCAATCCAATAGAAGCATTAGATACACCGTCTGACCTGAAGGAGAAAAGCCGGGAGAAAGTAGCTGATGCGCTGAATTGCTTGGTTGCCGATGCCTTTGGCTTGTATATCAAGACGAAAAACTTCCATTGGCATGTGTCTGGCCGGCATTTCCGCGATTATCATTTGCTGTTAGACGAACAGGCCGACCAGATTTTCGCCACCATTGATCCCCTGGCTGAACGTGTACGAAAAATTGGCGCAAACACAATCCGGTCGGTGGCGCACATCGCCCAGTTGCAGCGGGTAAAAGACAACGACGAGGATTTTGTGGCTCCCAAAGATATGCTGCTGGAACTCATCGCCGAAAACAAAAAGATGGCCCAGAACATGCGCGATGCCCACAAAATTGCGGATGATGCCGATGATGTAGCCACCGCCAGCTTACTTGAAGTTTATATTGACGAGACCGAACGGCGCATCTGGTTCCTGTTTGAAACCACGCGGGAATTGAATTAACGTAGAGGTGGTGTCGGGTTTGAGAACCCGACACCATAATGAGACTTAGTTAACGAACATTATTTATGTAAGCAGGTCAATTAGAAAGTGCCTTTGTACTGGCCTTAACTTTGAAAAATAATACATATCCCATGTTATTTCTATATGTTGAACTGAAGTATAGTCTTCGCTCTCCGTAATTTGCAGAAACAGTTTTTGTTGATATTCACCTTTGTACTCAAACTCAGCTAATACATAAGCAAATATTTTTTGGTCAAAAGAATTATCTTTAGCATTTACAGGAATTTCATTCTCGTCTAGCCGAAAAGACTGCAAAATTCTAGTGCAACCTATAAATTTATGAATGTCTGATATCATGACCTTTTCACGCCAGTGTATAAATTGTATGAGAGAGGGATCGGTAGAAGGCTTAAATATATTCTTAAGAATTGAAAAGGTGGTATTTCGATTGACTAAAACAGTTACATAGTCAGTTGAGGAAATTACAGTATTTGCCACTATTCCCTTTATACTATGTCTAAGTCTATCGAAGCTATTTAAATTATTTAAATACGTATGGTCATGGATTAGGTCATTAAGCAAATAATAGCTTTGGTATTTTTCACTTTTCAAAACAGTGAATTGCTGCTTAAAATAATAATCCTCTAAAACGCCTATCTTGGTGAATGTATCGTTCATATCCCTTACAATATTAAAAATTTAACTATATATGATGTAACTTGTACTACGTACTGCTTCTCTATTTCGAACTCTCCAATTAGATTCACTAAATTAATAAATATCTCATATGCTCTTCGAAGGTGGCGGAGTTTGATGTTATTAATAGTCTAAGAATAGTCATCAGCATATCATAAACTGGAAAAACTGACCGCTTTTTTTGTAAGTTGGCTGCATGAAAGTTCGACCCTCTGCGCTGATCTGGCGGCAAAACGCCAATCAAACGGAAGTGCTGCTCATGCGCTACTCATATGGCGGGCAGGACGTATTTGCCCTGCCCGGCGGCAGCCCCGACCGGGGAGAAATACTCACCGAAACCATCGTGCGGGAAATTCGGGAAGAATTAGGCGTATCGGTCGAGGTTGGGGAGATGATTCTGGCGGGCGAAATGCTGCTAACCCAGCGCAACGACGATGTGCTGCATGTTGTCTTTGCGGCCCGCAACCTCAAAGGCGAACCAACCCTGAATCCGGCCGAAACAACTGCCCTTGAGTTGGTCTGGAAACCCATTTCAGAAGTAGATAAACTCAACTTATACCCAAACATTGGCGCGAGAATCCAGCCCTGGTTCAGCAGCGCTACCTATCTGGGCTACATCGGCCGCATCGAGCAGCAGTATTTTGGGTAATGACCCAATAGTCTCCAGCTTCGGTTTGCATATTCGCTAAATATGTAACTCATTTACAGTTAGTTCGAATAATCCTCTTTTTTCTACCAATGCGACTAAGTAGGGGCATCTACTTTCTACTGCTGTGCCTGGGGACCCTGCTCCAGACCAGTTGGGCGCAGTCGGTGTCGTTGGCGAACACGGCGGTTTTTCGGGTCGATCACATCGGCGTAAGTGACGGATTAACGCAGGGATCGGTTTATTCGATGCTGAAAGATAGCCGGGGGTTTCTTTGGTTTGGCACCCAGGACGGGCTGAATCGCTACGATGGGCACCGGTTCCGAACTTATCGCCCGGCCATTGGGGCGCGTGGATCCATTCAGCCCGGCACCATTCGGGGCGTTAATGTTTTCGGGATTGTCGAAGACCCGGCTGGTAATTTGTGGGTTGGCACCGAAGAGGGGTTAAATCGCTATGACCGGCAACGCGATCGCTTCGACTGCTTTTTTGCGAGAGGACCCGGCAAAAAGCCACTCACCAGCCGTAACATGCCCTTTTTTGCTGACCAGAATGAAGTACTTTACCTTAGCGATTCGGAAGGTTTAGTGCGATTCGAGTACAAAAAACGGCATAAAACGATTCTGGCGGCTACTTTGCGCTTACCCAATGCGTATGATTTACAAAGCTCAACGGTCAGGACGCCGACGGGGGATGTATGGCTACAGGCGCCAATGGGCCTGATGCGCTACAGTCCCCGTACCAATACAATCGCTCATTATTTCAGTGATGATCCAACCAACCGGTTTGGCCCGGCACAGAGTGTCCTTTCCTTCTGGATTGATGCCGACGAAATTGCCTGGATCGGCACCGACACCGGCCTGATTCGGTTTGATTATCGGCACAATACGTATGAAACGTATGCAACCGTTGGTCGCACGCCTATCAGCGCCATTTATAGCATTGCGCCTGATCAGCGCGGTCGGCTGTGGCTCGGCACACAGCGAAATGGTGTTCTTTATTTCGATAAGCGGTCACGGATGTTTGGTCAGGCAACTGACTTCATAACTAATACGCAGCGACTGAGTGAGTTTAAGATCAGCAAGGTCTATGTCGATAATACGGGTATTGTGTGGGCCAATACTGACCCCGATGGCTTAGCCCGCATTATTCCCGACGCTTTTTTGTTCGGTGGCCTGGTCAAACGGCTGGGTGTCGATACACTACCCGCTAATCAACGGTTAAGCAACTACACCGTTCGGGGGTTTCTGGAGGAACGATTCGACCGGCTCTGGGTGCTTACCGAAAATGGTATCAATGTTATTGACCCACGTACCAACCGCGTTACTGAACGGTTTCTGACCCGGTCGTCAGCAGCCAAAGGACCGAACCAACCTCTCATTAAAAGCCTGTACCGCGATCCACAACGTCGCATCTGGGTTGGTCGAACGGGGGGTGTGCTGGCCTATGAGCCGTTAACCAAAACGTTTGATCCCATCTTATTCACCGCTTCCTCAGGCAGTTTAAGCACGCCCAATTATGTTCGTAATTTGGTCAGCATCACCGACACGCTATTGATTGCGGCAACCGAAGATGGCCTGTATGCGCTGAATACCCTTCGCCGTCAGTGGCGAAAGGTGCCGGTTCTGAACCATCAGAATATTTTTAGCGTCTGGTATGAGGCCACTACCCGGCAACTTTGGGTGGGTACGTATCTGAATGGGTATTACAGCTACCGGCTACCTCAAACTGCATGGCCTGCCGCAGGCAATCGGAAGCCGTCAGTGTGGCCGTTGGTTAAATCCGGTTTGAAAGGCTATACTATACTGCATATCCGGCCCGATGCCAGCGGTCAGCACCTGTGGCTTTCCTGCGACCGGGGATTAGTGGCTCTGAATGCGTCGACAAGCAGGTTTCGCTTATACGCTGAGCGTCAGGGGTTAGCTAATTCATTTGTTTACGGCTCGTTCATCGATGCCCGGAATAACATCTGGATGAGCACAAACCGGGGCGTGTCCCGCTTAGACCCGGTTACCCAAACCCTAAAAAACTTCACGCCGGATGATGGGCTTCAGGGTTATGAATTTAACGGGAATGCCTTTCTACACGCTGCGAATGGCGAGTTATACTTTGGTGGTGTCAATGGCTTCAATCGTTTTCGGCCCGATGACTTTCGAATAAGTTCGGTTAACCCATACGCTCACATCTATTCGCTGACCATCAATGAAGAGCCGTTCAGCACGGAAACCTACATTGGCGAAGCCCGTCAGATTGACCTGGACCATACGCAAACTACGCTGGCCTTAGAGTTCGCTGCCCTCGACTTCACCAGCAATGGTCACAACGCCTACCAGTATCAACTCATGAATTACGATGAGCAGTGGGTAGATGCCGGTGAGCGTAACTACGTTCGGTATGCAAACCTTCCTCCTGGCAACTACGTTTTTCAGGTGAGAGCCGCTAATCGGGATGGCCATTGGAGCACGCATCTTCGGAAGCTATTCATTCATATTGAGCCGCCCTTCTGGCAAAAAATACCGTTTATCCTGCTGGTCATTCTGAGCTGTATCGGTGCCGTCTGGGTGTGGATAAAACAGCGGGAGAATGCCATTCGGCGGCAGCAGGCCGACCGGGTGCGGTTAGCCTATGACATTCAGGAGCAGGTAAAAAAAGACATTGCCCGCGATATACACGATGAAATAGGCACCCGGCTGGCAACCATCAAACTCTATACCACCCAACTCACTCAGCAGGCGGGCGAAACACCAACGATTCTATCCCTTAAAAACACAATATTCCAGCTAATCAATGATACCATCGGCGATGTACGGAATCTGCTCCGGAAGCTGAACCCGCAAACCTTAGAGCGGCATGGCTATGTGGCTGCCGTTGACGAATTATTCTCGCGGATTGATGCAACCGGCGTTATAAATGCCCATTTCGAGCCGAGTGATCCCGCCGAGCCCATCGACCGGTTACCGGCTGATATGGAGGTAATGCTGTATCGTATTACGCAGGAGTTGGTCAACAATTCACTCAAACACGCCAATGCTCACCAAATAGACTTACACATAAGCCAACAAACCGATCAGCTCTTGCTGACGTATCAGGACGACGGGCAGGGATTCAACTACGAACAGACCCAGAAAAAATCGAGCGGTTTAGGTATCGGCAATATCGAATCGCGGGTCGCTATTTTAGGCGGACAAATTTCCTGGCAAAGTGGGCCGGGCCAGGGGTTGCAGGCCACGATTAAAGTCCCACTTGGTCTGAGTAGCAAACGACATTTTTTCGACCCGACCCCTCGTCAGCCCCTGTCGACTTAAGTAGTGAGTAGCGCTCAATAGGGTTGCTCGATCTGAGAACTCACGCGCGGAATTAGTCCCTTTGAGTCATGGCGGAGCAACATTTCAAATAACAAAACTGTAGCGGCAGCATCGCCCTGAGCGCGGTGGCGCCCATGCAGGGGAATATCGAGCGAGCGGCAAAGTTTACCCAAACTGTAGGACGGATACCCCGGAATCAGCTTACGGCTCGTTCTGACAGTGCAGAGGGTTCGCCGGAAATACTCATGGCCCAACCAGTTCAGTTCTTTCTGGATAAAATTAAAATCGAACCCAACATTATGCGCTACAAAAACAGCGTCCTGGGTAATACGCAACACGTGGTGGGCCACTTCGGCAAAGGTTGGCGCGTCCCGAACCAGTTCGTCCGAAATGCCGGTCAGGTGCCGGATAAAGGGCGGGATGGGGCAGCCGGGATTAAGCAGTGAATGAAAGGAGTCAACAACTCGCTGCCCATCATGACGAAAGATGGCAATTTCAGTAAGGCGGGTGGGCCCTTTTACGCCCCCGGTCGTTTCAACGTCAACAATACAATACACACGATAAAGGTAAGGGTATTTTGTGAAAAAGTCAGCGCGATGCCTGCAAAGGCCAGGTTTGCATAGGCTGGCGGGCCACAACGCCTTCTCGAATGAGCCGCAGTGCATAATCCAGCACATAATCCCGATTGCTCATCAGGTCTTCATAGCTGCGCGAAACAATGAAATCGGGTTCTACCGTGAATCCGTTGGCCCGCTCGGCCACCACCGAATGGGTCATTTTTTTGAGCGGTATCCGAATCTGAAGCCTTGAGTTGGGTAAGGTTATGGTTTTAAAATGGCCGGCAAAGTCACCCCAATAGGCACTGCCGCTTGCCTCGCCCACATACGTACCCAAACCCGCATCGAGGGTTTTGGCCAGCACCGTTGTGGCCGCCGAAAACGAAGCGCCATTCATAAGAAAATACAAATTTCCGTTGAATCCCCGTTGTCTGTACGGTCGATAGCGATGGTGCGATGAGCGGCTGGCAAAACCACCCGCCTTGTTGGCTTTGTATTGCAGACTAAAATTTAGTGCCGAGATGGGATTCCAGCGCGTTACCAGTTCAGCACGGGCGGCCCGCTTCATTTCCTCATGCTCCATCATTCGGAACGACTTCGGCATCCAGTAGCGCAGCAATCGGGCGGAGTTTAAAACAATTCCTCCACCGTTGCCCTGCAAATCGACTACCAGGTTTTTCACGTTTTCCTGCCGCAACTCCCTGAACGCACGTTTCAGCCGACGATTGAAAGCCCACTGAAACGGATCTGTTTTTTTGAGACCCATGAACGACGAAACCCGCAGCACGGCCGTATGGGTGAGCGTATCGATGACCCGCACCGAGAGATTGGCACGCCGGTCAATTTCGACTCCATACCGACGCTGAATCGTAGCCCGGAACGCCTGTAACGTTGGGCAGCGCAGGCGCGTGTGCCGAACAAGTGTGTCGCCCGTCAGCCGGTAGGTTATCCGGATGGAATCTGCCGAACCATACCAGGCCGCATAATAATCGGCAAACTGCACTAAACTCCATTGCCGGCGGCCTGTCAGGTTATCTCCGTCGGAGCCGGAGTGGTCGGCGCTCATCAGTTCCTGGTGAAGGTCGGCCACGCAACGATCGTTAATCGCGAGCAGTTCGGTCCCGCGCTGCAGGCTTGTATCGGCCGACACGTTGTGGCTGATGTAGTACTGCGACCCAACGGGCCGGATGTAAAACGGAATAAACCGGGTTTGCCGGCTAATAAAATTCCGGCGATGATTCAGGTTCGTGTGTCCATCTTTAAGCGCACTTACGAACGGACTGACGTGATGGAAAAACGCCAGGTAGTCCATAGGTGCTGTCAATCGGTTGTAAAGCGAATCATAGAGTTGCTCCATGCGGGGTTGGGGGGTATAATAGCCCATGCCCGGATGGAGCAAATCCAGCCTGCGTTTCAGGTAAGTTAAATCGGTGCGGGCTTGCTCGGGCGTTAGGCGCTGAGCTTCGGCATTCAGGCAGACCAGACCCATCAACAGGCTGGATATCAGCAGCATTTGACCAATCTTCATCTTCACACGTTACGGTAGTAACCGCCCTTCGAGGTAGCAGGCAGTATTCGTTCGGTGAAGATACAAATCGGCGTAACTATAATCAATGAAAATTGTTCACAACTTCCTGAAAATTTTGTTTTCGGTACTTTACTCAGATTTTCTGCCTGATACCGCAGCCCGATTATCAGCTATCTTTTCGGTGCGGAATGACCGTCCAGTGTTTGGCATCAGACAAATGTTCGGCAACGATGCTGGCTGCAACCTGTTCCAGATTTTCATCGTTCGTCGTGAAAAACAGGCTCTTGGGCTGCCCGTCCGTCTGTGTGGTCCGTACTTCATAGTATTCGTTATGATGCTCAATGGCGTGCTTTTCGACAAGTTGGTAGTGTCCCATACTGGAGAAGTGGTTAAGTAACGATAACCGGATTCCGGGCCAATGGTTATTCCGGCTCACCGATCCATACCACCCCGGCAACCCTGAAGTGGCCGGGGTAGGATAACGCATGAACCATACAGGCTGCATTAACTGACAAACTGCCGCCTGAATTCCTGCGGATTTACTCCCTTCACTGATCGGAATTGGCGGTTGAAATTTGACAGGTTGTTAAACCCACTATCGTAGGCAATCTCCGAAATAGTTTTCCCCGATTGCATCAGTAACGAGCAGGCCCGGCTAATTTTCAGTTCATTGATGAATTCAATCGGCGTTTTGCGCGTCCGCTTTTTGAAAAACCGGCATACCGACGGCACGGACATACTTACTTCAGATGCCAGTTCATCGAGCGTAATTTGACGTTTGGCGTGCTTTGAAATAAACGTCATGATCCGAGTCAATTTCTCATCTTCCTCTGGATTGTTCCCTTCAATTGGTTGCGTTGAAAGAGGCATCAGGTCATTGGAAAGCGCTATGCTGCGCTCGGCGAGCAACGTCATAATGGTTAAGAAACCCACTAATCGCTGCATTCCGTGCTGCTCAAACAACCCGACCAACTGTTGGGCAACCGTATCGCGGGTTGCACCCGTAATGGATAAACCAACGGCTGCCCGCTGCACCAAAGCCCGAACGGGAGCCATTTCGGGGCTTTGCCAAAATGGTTCTCCCAGAAAGTGAGGCAAAAAATGAATCACTATCGACTCTGCTACCAACGTTGAATCAGGCTCATAATAGACTTCATCGTTCCGATAAATGTGTGGCAGGCTGGGGCCAATGAGCGCCAGGTCGCCATTCGTGAAATCGGTGATGTGGTTACCAATAATTCGCTTGCCACTACTTTTGGTTACCAAAACCAGCTCAATATCAGGATGATAATGCCAGGGCGTTGGATAATACCGATAGCTGAACTGGTATAATTTGAACGAACTATCGTCAGAAGGGGCCAACTTCTCCAGTAGTGCTTTCATTGGGTTAAAATAGTATGCGTGATTGATGAGGTAAAGATAATTTCCTGCCTGTTTTACCCGTCAAATTGAGTTACCAATAACTTTTTAACCGATGACTACTACAAAATTAACACATCAGCAAGTCATGCAATGTCGTGCCGGAGATTACCTGATAGGCCGGATTGCTTTCAGCCCGAAGAAACAAACGGGCTACATGCAGTAGCACCCCTAATCGTTGACTGACAACTGCCGACTTTTTTTCGCTACCACTTTCCTGATTCACAAATGTTTCGTACCTTTGCGGTCTTATTTTTGAGGAGGAGATACGGGGTGAATCCATTACGCGCATACGACATCCACATTGTTGGACTTGACAACAAACGGTATGAATACGATTTCACATCGGACAATTCGTTTTTTGCCGCGCTGGAGCAGGAATTAATCAGGAAAGGCACTGTCAGCACACACTTAGTGCTCGACAAGTCGGAAACGATGATTCGGCTGGATTTTCACATCGTTGGCACGGTTGAACAAACTTGCGACCGGAGCCTCGATGACTATGATGAGCCAGTGGACACCCAGCAGACGATGCTGCTGAAATTTGGCGACCACAACGAGGAGTTGAGCGACGAAATTGAACTCATTGAACGGAATACGTCGACTGTCAATGTAGCCCGTTATATTTTTGAGTTTATCGGCCTCTCGCTCCCCATGAAGCGGCTTCACCCCCGGTTTCGGGATGAAGATGATTCAGAAGATGATGGACAGAATGGTAAACTCATTTATCGCTCTGATGCTGAACCGAATGAAGACGTAGACGACCAGCCGGCCATTGACCCGCGCTGGGAAGCTCTGCGAAAATTGAACGACAATTAAAGTAAGTTGTAGAGTTACAGAGTAGTAGGGCTATCGAGTTTATAGCCCCTGCACCAACAAACTCTACTACTTTATAACACTACAACTGTATAACTTAAGACAATGGCACACCCCAAACGACGCCACTCTAAAACACGGCGCGATAAACGCAGAACCCATTACAAGGCTGTACCTGTGACCCTCTCGACCGATGCCCAAACCGGCGAAGTTCATGAGCGGCACCATGCCCACATTTTTGAAGGGAATCTGTTCTACAAAGGACAAATGATTGTTGAGAATTACGCGAAAACCGCCTAAATCTCCGCCCTTTCCTGAAAGTATTTCGCCGACGTCTCTCCGAAGATGAACGTGAAATACTTTTTTATTGCCTGCCACCTCCCTATTTTTACGCGTATTTTTTTTGCAGTCAAGCCTGACTGGGAGGTATTGAACACACAGAGTCAATGAAAATTGCAGTAGACGCAATGGGTGGCGATTTTGCTCCCGAAGCTATTGTAGAAGGTGTACTAATGGCCGCTGCTGAATTGCCGGAACATGTGTCTATTGTATTGGTTGGCAAACTGGTGGTAATGCAGGCATTAATTAAGAAACATAGTACGCAGACCTTTACCAATATCGAACTGGTAAATGCTGATGACGTGATTGATATGAATGAGCACCCCACCAAGGCGCTCTCTCAAAAACCCAACTCCAGTATTGGAGTTGGGTTTAAGCTTTTGAAGGATGGTCAGGTTCAGGCGTTTTGTAGTGCCGGTAATACTGGTGCGATGCACGTAGGAGCCTTATTTAGTATCAAGGCAATTGAGGGCATTTTTCGGCCATGCATTGCCGGTTTTGTTCCGCAAATCACCGGCGGCCATGCAATCATGCTCGATATTGGGGCCAATGCCGACTGCAAGCCCGAAATGCTGGCTCAATTTGGCGAAATCGGCTCTATTTACGCTCAATACACGTTCCAGCTCGAACGCCCCCGCGTTGCTTTAATGAACATCGGTACCGAAGATCAAAAAGGATCGCTCATAGCCCAGGCGGCTCATCAACAGCTAAAAGAAAACCGACGGATTAATTTTGTTGGTAATGTTGAAGGTGGAGACTTTTTCCTGGGTAAAGCCGATGTTATTGTGACAGACGGCTTCACGGGGAACGCCATGTTCAAATTGGGTGAGTCATTTTATAACGTAGCTGACCAGCGGGGAATCAGCGATGAGTTCTTAGGTAAAACCAACTACGAATCGGTAGGGGGCAGTCCCATTCTGGGCGTTAACGGGAATGTGATTATCGCGCATGGTATCTCCTCGCCATTAGCCATAAGAAATATGATTAACCTGGCTATCCGGCAGGTCGAGTCCAACGCGTTCACTAAAATTGCACAGGCACTGAGTTAGTTTACCGTTTTCAGTTTTCAGTTGGCTGATGCAGCAGCTATCTCTACGTTAGCCAACTGAAAACTGTGAACTGAAAACTGTAAACTTTTTATTTCATTATGAGTAAAGCTGCCATAACTGGAATCCACGGCTACGTTCCCGACTATGTGCTAACCAATGCGGAGTTGGAGCGTATGGTGGATACGAACGATGAATGGATTACGAGCCGCACCGGTATTAAAGAACGGCATATTCTGAAAGGCGAGGGCCTGGGATCCTCCCACATGGGAGCCAAAGCGGTGGCAGGCTTACTTACTAAATTGACGATTAAGCCCGAAGAAATTGATCTGCTGATTTGCGCGACCACCACGCCTGATTATGTGTTTCCATGCACCGCTAATTTAATTTGCGACATGGTCGGTATTCGTAATGTTGGGAGTTTCGATATTCAGGCGGCCTGCTCCGGATTTTTGTATGCGCTTACGGTTGGTTCACAGTTTATCGAAACCGGTAAATACAAAAAAGTGGTCGTCGTTGGAGCGGATAAAATGTCGGCCATTGTTGATTATACAGACCGAACCACCTGTATTTTATTTGGCGATGGAGCCGGCGCCGTCCTGCTCGAACCCAATCCAGAGGGCTTAGGCGTCCTCGACTCGATTATTAAATCAGATGGAACGGGGCAAAATCACTTACTCCAGAAAGCAGGCGGCAGCCGATACCCGCCCACCCATGAAACCGTGGAGAAGCGCTGGCATTACGTGTATCAGGACGGCCCGTCTGTATTTAAATTTGCTGTGAAAAACATGGCCGACGTATCCGCCGAAATCATGGAACGGAATCACCTTTCAGGCAATGATGTCGCCTGGTTGGTGCCGCATCAGGCTAATAAACGCATTATTGATGCCACCGCCAATCGAATGGGTATTGATTCGGAGAAGGTCATGCTGAACATTCATAAATATGGCAACACCACAGCCGCGACCATTCCGCTCTGTTTGTTCGACTATGAGCCGCAACTGAAAAAGGGCGATAACCTGATACTGGCTGCCTTTGGCGGAGGCTTCACATGGGGAGCCGCTTACGTGAAGTGGGCGTACTAATTTTTAGAATAAATAATGTAGAATGGATAATGGCTCCACACCAAGAAGAGCAACTGTCATTTTCATTATTCATTTTACATTAACCATTATACATTAAAACCAATGGCAACGACCGCAGATATCCGGAACGGACTGGTCCTTAACTTCAACAACGACCTTTTTCAAATTACTGAATTTCAACACGTAAAGCCTGGCAAAGGCGCGGCTTTTGTTCGCACCAAGTTGAAAAGCCTCACAACAGGCCGCGTCATCGACAATACATTCAACTCGGGCGTAACAATTTATCCAGTTCGGGTTGAACGCCGGAAATTCCAATACCTTTACAAAGACGAAGCAGGCTATAACTTTATGGACCAGGAGTCGTTCGACCAGATAAACATCGATGAAAAACTCGTGGATGGGGCCGACCTGATGAAGGAGGGCCAGGAAGTCGAAATTCTGATTAATGCCGAAAGTGACACGCCCCTGTCGTGCGAATTACCACCCTTTGTTGAACTGGAAGTAACCTATGCCGAACCAGGTATCAAGGGAGATACCGCCAACAGCCCCAAAAAGCGGGTTGAAGTAGAGTCGGGTGCTAAAATTATGGTGCCTCTTTTCATTGAGTCAGGTCAGAAAATTCGGGTTGATACCCGCACACGCGATTACGTAGAACGAGTGAAGTAATTATGAGCACACAAGACATTCAGCAACTTATCGACTTCATCTCGCAATCGGGTTTAGATGAAGTAAACATTGAAACGACCGACCTGAAAATCAGCGTCAGGCGATACGGTCAGGGTGCTTCGGCACCCCTACTGGCTGCACCGGCTCCTATGGCGGTTCAGGCGCCACAACTGCAGGCCACCGCACCAATGGCCCCAGCAGCTTCGATGCCAGCGATGGCCCCTAAAGCCGAGACCTCTACTTATATTACCATCAAGTCGCCTATGATTGGCACGTTCTATCGGTCGGCCAATCCGGAAACGCCGATGCTCGTTGAAGTGGGCGATAGTGTAAGCGAGGGAAAAGTTGTTTGCATTATCGAAGCCATGAAATTGTTCAACGAAATCGAATCAGAAGTGTCCGGTCGAATCGTGAAAGTGCTCGTTGAGAACGCTACCCCCGTCGAATACGATCAGCCGCTGTTTTTGGTAGAACCCATTTAATTGGTGAATGAGCGAATGAGTGAATGAGTGAATGATTTCCGAGAAACTATTCACTCATTCGCTCATTCGCTCATTCGCTCATTTTGACTATGTTCAAGAAAATATTAATTGCTAACCGGGGCGAAATTGCACTGCGGATTATCCGTACCTGCCGTGAGATGGGCATTAAAACGGTTGCCGTTTATTCAACTGCCGACCGCGACAGTCTGCACGTGCGCTTTGCCGACGAGGCCGTTTGCATTGGCCCGCCCATCAGCAAGCTATCCTACCTGAGTATTCCCAGCATCATCTCGGCTGCCGAAGTAACCGGCGCCGATGCCATTCATCCCGGTTACGGGTTTTTGTCGGAGAACGCCGAGTTTTCGCAAATCTGTGCTGACTATGGCATCAAGTTTATTGGCGCGACGGCCGAGCAAATCAATGGCATGGGCGACAAAGCGACGGCCAAAGCGACCATGAGAGCTGCTGGTGTGCCGGTCATTCCCGGTTCGGAGGGCCTGCTCGAGTCGGTGGAGCAGGGTAAGAAATTATCGGCTGGCATGGGCTATCCGGTCATTGTGAAAGCCACAGCCGGTGGGGGTGGTCGCGGCATGCGAATTGTTCGGGCCGAAGAAGAGTTCGAGAAAGCCTGGAACGATGCCCGTACCGAAGCCGGTGCTGCCTTTGGCAACGACGGCTTATATCTGGAGAAGTATGTGGAGGAACCCCGCCACATCGAAATTCAGATTGTGGGCGACCAGTTTGGCACGGTTTGTCATCTTTCTGAACGCGACTGCTCGATTCAGCGCCGGCACCAGAAATTGATCGAAGAAACCCCTTCACCCATTGTCTCTGCCGAACTGCGGGAACGAATGGGCGAAGCAGCCATTAAAGGCGCTCAGGCAATCGGCTACGAAGGGGCCGGAACGGTCGAGTTTCTGGTCGATAAGCACGGGGACTTCTATTTCATGGAAATGAATACCCGGATTCAGGTAGAGCACCCAATTACGGAAGAAGTAACTGACTTTGACCTGATTAAAGAGCAAATTAAAGTGGCAGCCGGCGCTGAAATCTCAGGCCGCAACTACACGCCCAAACTCTTTGCGATGGAGTGTCGTATCAATGCCGAAGACCCGGCCAATGGGTTTCGGCCATCACCCGGTAAGATCACGAACCTGCATTTCCCCGGCGGGCATGGCATTCGGATCGACAGCCACGTGTATAGCGGCTACACCATTCCACCTAACTACGACTCCATGATTGCCAAACTAATCGTGTCGGGGCAGTCGCGGGAGGAAGTCATTACGCGCATGAAGCGAGCACTTCAGGAGTTTGTTATCGAGGGCATTAAAACCACGATTCCGTTTCATATCAAACTGATGGATGATGCCAAATTCCGCTCTGGTCAGTTTACTACAGCGTTTTTAGAGACGTTTGATTTCAGTAAGTTGTAGCCTTGTACGGCTACAACTTACAATAGAAAAACGGGGTGTCTTGCTTTAGTGACAAGACGCCCCGTTTTTCTATATTGCCCGCATGAATCATCTCGCAACTGCCGATTACATCGTTTTCTTCGTTTATTTCATCATTGTCGTCGGGTATGGCTATTGGGTTTATCAGCGGAAACGCGCTGCCCAAATGAACACAACCGACTTTTTCCTGGCCGAGGGGTCGCTGACGTGGTGGGCCATCGGAGCCTCCCTGATTGCCTCGAATATCTCGGCAGAGCATTTTATTGGCATGGCCGGGTCGGGCTTTGCCATGGGGTTGGCCATTTCGTCCTACGAATGGTTCGCTGCCGCAACGCTGGTCATTGTAGCCATATTTTTCATTCCCATTTACCTCCGAAACCATATCTATACCATGCCGCAATTTCTGGCACAACGGTATAGCGATACCGTTAGCACAATTCTGGCGGTGTTCTGGTTAGTGGTGTATGTGCTGGTTAACCTCACGTCGATTTTGTATCTGGGGGCCATTGCCATCGAGTCGTTGGTAGGAATCCCGTTCACCACCTGCACCATTGGGCTGGCAATTTTCGCTATCTTCATTACGCTTGGTGGAATGAAAGTTATCGGCTACACCGATGTCATTCAGGTAGTTGTTCTGATTTTTGGCGGCCTGGTTGTCACGTATCTGGCCCTGCAGTTAGTCGCTCAGGAATCAAATGGTCCGGGCATCTGGAATGGCTTGTTGTCGATTCGTGAACGGGCCGACGACCATTTTCACATGTTCTTTGCCAAAGGTCATCCGCATTATGAAGTGCTGCCGGGCATGGCCTTAGTAACGGGCGGTATGTGGCTTAATAATCTTTACTATTGGGGCTGTAATCAATACATTGTGCAGCGGGCGCTGGGCGCTGACCTTAAAACAGCCCGCAGCGGAATACTATTTGCCGCTTTTCTAAAGTTAATAATCCCGTTAATTGTGGTTATTCCCGGTATTGCGGCTTATGTACTTTACCAGAGTGGCCCGTTTCGCCAGGCGATGACCGATGCGTCGGGCGTGGTAAAACCCGATTATGCGTATCCCGTGCTGATGAATCTCCTCCCTGTTGGCATGAAAGGCCTGGCATTTGCCGCGCTGACAGCCGCTATTGTGGCGTCGCTGGCGGGCAAGTGTAATTCTATTTCAACCATTTTTACGCTTGACCTCTACAAGAAATACGTGGATAAAACCGCATCAGAACAGAAATTAGTCAATGTCGGGCGGTGGGCAATAATTGTATCATTTATGGTTGCCATTGCCATTGCGCCCATGTTGCGGTCACTGGATCAGGTGTATCAATACATTCAGGAATATACCAACTTCATTACGCCGGGTATTTTTGCCATTTTTCTGCTGGGATTCTTCTGGAAACGTGCCACAAATAGGGCCGCGCTAACAGTGGCTATTTTGACGCTGCCCTTATCGTTGTTGCTTAAATTCTGGCCGGATGTGATGAACGCGGTAGGTGTTCAGGCCGAATCTATTCCGTTTCTTCACCGGACAACCTGGGTATTTTGCATTGACATACTGCTGATGATACTTGTGTCGCTAACGGACCCCGCCGGATATATAAACAACAAAAGCGTTATTGTTGAGCGGCAGATGTTCCGCGTGTCGCCTTCGTTTGTGGTGGGTTCAGTAGGAATTTTTGGTATTCTGGCTGTCTTGTACACGGTATTTTGGTAACACAAAAAAATGCAAACGTTTGCGTGGCTATATCCAGTGATTTTGTCGGCGAACGCGTGCTCTATCTTGCTGATAAACAGCGATAAGGTTGTAGATTTACCGCTTAAACGTTCAGTTGACCATGATTAGCGAAACTGCCCCTCTTGCCAGTCTCGATCAGTGGGAAGACGACTTGCTCAGCCGCTACCCTGAACCCGACCATAAAGCCAAAGAAGACTATCGGAACTACGACGCCCCGGAGCGTGATACCGTTCGGGAGTTTTACCGGCTGAATCATACCTGCCAGACTTACGATTTCGTGCGCGAAAAAGAACGCGAATTTCTGGCGTTCGACAAAAAAGAATTGCCCGTCTGGGGAGCAATGGAGTTTTTGAATACCCTCGTTGACGACTCCGACCCCGATACCGACCTCGACCAACTTCAACACCTGCTGCAAACTGCCGAAGCCATCCGTGCCGACGGGCACCCCGACTGGTTCGTACTGACGGGCTTCCTGCACGACATGGGCAAGGTATTATGCCTGTTTGGCGAACCCCAATGGGCCGTTGTGGGCGATACTTTCCCGGTCGGTTGCCAGCATTCGGACAAGATTGTCTATCCCGAATTTTTCGTGAACAATCCCGATAGTTACGATGAACGGTACAACACCAAATACGGTGTGTACGATCCCAACTGTGGCTTACGGAATGTGCATATGTCCTGGGGCCACGACGAGTATCTGTACCAAATCATGAAGAAGTATATGCCCGAACCGGCTCTCTACATGATGCGTTACCACTCGTTTTATTCGCAGCACCGCGAGGAAGCCTATAATCACCTCATGGACGGCCATGACCACGAGATGTTTAAGTGGGTACGGAAATTCAATCCATATGATTTGTACTCGAAAAGCCCGAAACCCCCGGTTGTGAGCGAGTTGAAGCCGTATTATGAGGATTTAATTGCGAAATATTTACCCGCTACGCTGCGGTTGTAATTGTTTTAAACACGGAGATAACGGAGATTGGCACGGAGAACACGGAAGTTTATAAACTCTCCGTGTTCTCCGTGCCAATCTCCGTTATCTCCGTGTTTAACCGTTTTTTATGCTCCTTTTCTTCATCGCTCTTTATCTCCTCTTCAACGTTGCCGTCGGAGCCTGGGCGGCCCGGCGCGTTACCACGTCGCAGGATTTTGTGCTGGCGGGTCGGCGGTTGCCCCTATTTCTGGCAGCATCAGTAACGTTCGCTACCTGGTTTGGCTCCGAAACGATTATGGGCGCACCTGCCATGTTTGTAGAAGGTGGCCTTCTGGCCGTTATTGAGGAGCCGTTTGGGTCGGCGCTGTGTTTATTTCTGGTCGGTGCTTTTTTTGCGCGGCCACTCTACCGACTCAACATCACCACCTTTTGCGATTATTTCCGTATTCGATTTGGGCGGTCGGCAGAATTGCTATCGGCGGTGATGGTAATTCCCTCGTACTTTAGCTGGATTTCGGCGCAACTCGTAGCTATCGGTATTGTACTAAGTGTTGTAACCGACGTTCCCCGCGAATACTGCATCATTGCCAGTGCAGCTATTGTCATGATTTACACCCTGCTGGGCGGCATGTGGTCTATCTCCATCACCGATTTCTTTCATAACCTCATCATCATTCTGGCCCTGGCCGTGCTGGGCGTTCTTCTGTGGAACGATGTGGGCGGTTGGGAAACCATTGAGAAGCGTACTCCGGCGGGATTTTTCCGGATCCTGCCCAATTCGACCGGTAAAGACTGGCTGGCCTACATTGCCGCCTGGATAACCATCGGGCTGGGGTCTATTCCACAGCAGGACGTTTTTCAGCGCGTGATGGCCGCTAAAACGGAGAAGACAGCGGTGCAGGCTTCGTTTTTAGCATCGGGTATGTATCTGACAATAGCCCTGCTACCGCTCTTTATCGCTCTCAGTGCCAAACTGCTTCACCCCGATTTGCCGAAAGATAATCAGCTTATTATTCCAAACATGGTGATGCGGCACGGAAGTTTACCGTTGCAGGTGTTGTTTTTCGGGGCCGTCACGTCGGCTATTTTAAGTGTGTCGAGTGGGGCGATTCTGGCCCCTTCGACAGTCTTCGGGGAGAACGTGGTGAAATTTTTCCGGCCCGATATCAGCGATAGAGATCTGCTTAAAACCATCCGCTGGGCCGTTGTTATCATCACCGTCATTTGTGTGCTTATGAGCACCACCCGCGACACGAACATTTTCGACCTTGTGGGCGAATCGTCGGCATTCAGTCTGGTGTCGCTGTTTGTGCCATTAACGGCTGGTATCTACTGGAAACAGGCTAACTTAACGGGCTGCCTGTGTTCAATGACCATTGGATTTGGGGTATGGCTACTGTGTTTATGGCTCGAAACGGAGCATTCACCCATGTTATGGGGCCTGCTGGCGAGTGCGCTTGGGATGATAGTCGGTAGTTTATTTAGTCATGAATCCAGCAATCGCCGGTGATAGTTTACCTGCCCTAAATGATAAGTCAAGTGGGTGGCTAAATGCACTAAAAAATAGCCTGTCGACGTCTTTTCGGTAAAAACCAACAGGGGGTATTCAGCATCAAGCTGTGCGTCGGTCACGTTGGTAAGGGATTTATCGACAACATCAATGGTTGCGTCGACTTTCTCAAGAAGTTCCTCTCTGGGAACATCTTTTAAAGAAAATTCGAGTTCGCGATGCCTGATGTAGCCCGTCTTGCCCAATTCTGCGCCAATGTAGGTGTTCAGGTTGCCAATTAAATGCAGGCATAGGTTTCCGGCAGAGTTGGCAATACCTTTATCAACATACCAAATTATTTTCTCGTCCCGATACAGGGTAATTTCATTCTTTAGTCGCTCAAGGTCCCGGTGAAACAGAACTTTTAGGGTTTGTATGATCATGTTGGGCTTGCCAGGAAATAGCGTGTAGAATATGATGAAAAACTGTAAACAATAGGTCAGTAGAGAGTTAAACCGAATTAGGCTAAAGCGGCTCCAGTTCGGTTATATTTTCGTCGATAATCCTGTGGTGTAAGGCCGGTAATTTGTTTGAAAACTTTACGAAATGTTTTCACATCATTATAGCCGGTATTATACATTATTGAGCTTAAATCGGCTGCATTTTTTTCGAGCGCTTTTTTTGCAGATTCTACCTTCACCCGTTGCAGGTATTCTAACGGTGTGTTTTGGGTGGCATTTTTAAATCGCCGAATAAAATTTCGTTTACTCATATTGCTTTGCTCAGCAATTTGTTCCACTGAAATCGGTAGGTGATAATTCTTTTCAATAAACGCCTGTGCTCTTAAAATATCCTCGTCTTCGTGTTTCCGCTGGCCTTCAAATACCACAAAATGCGACTGGCTAACCCGATCCAGGTCGATATTGAACATTCGGCTTACGCTGATACAGACGTCCCGGCCACAGAATTTCTCAATCAGGTATAAAATCAAATTCCAGGATAGTAAGGCTCCTCCGCTTGTATAAATTCCATCCTTATCGGTCATAACACTATCGGTAAGTACGTTAACATCCGTATACCGGCGCTGCATATCATCCATAGCCATCCAGTGTGATGTGCAGGATTTTCCCGCCAGTAACCCTGCTTCGGCCAGGAAATAACTACCCAAACACAAACTGGCGATTTCGGTACCATTTGCTTTCATTATTTTAAGCCAGTCGACTATCGCTCTGTTTTTGGCCAACGCCTGGTCGGGGCTTACGTAGAATGCAGGAACAATAATCAAATCCGTATGGGTAACCTCTTCCAGTGTTTTGGAACAGCTAAACTGAGCGGGCACATTCAATTGAATATTTTTTTCTTTTTCACTAATCAATTCAATCGTAAACGCTGCTGGTTTCCCTTGTTGTACCAAATATCCATTGGTTGCCATTAGCAAGTCGATAACGCCCGATACTGAAGCTAAAACGGCATCCTCATAGATAAGTAAAGAGATAGTTTTCATCGGATTTTTGTTAAACGTTTATAAGTCAAATATACAGTTTTTTATGGCATAAAATCACCTTAATTTAGGCATTTATACACCCTGTTTATATGAATTTTTTTTTCGAAATTTATACAAATAAACCTAAAGAATAGAGCAGATAAATTTTCACGCCAATGTTAAGAAATCAGTAGCTTGGTGTGCCTGTCTTTCATCACCAGCCTGTCAACTAATCCCGAAGAGAACTATGGTTGAGGTTTTCAAAACAAACGTTCTGTGCCGCGAACAGGCATCGACGATTCTGTTAATTCTGGCGGAGCAGTTTCCCCGGTTTAAACTAAATTTTGATTTAGAGGATTGCGACAAAATTCTGCGGGTAGAGGGGAGGGATATTTTATCCCACCAAATAATCCTTTTAGTAAACGCAACCGGTTATCACTGCGAGGTGCTGGTATAGTTGAACGAACAGCAAAAAAAAAGGCTATCCTAACATCAGGATAGCCTTTTTTTTGAACGAATAACCTACTTAAAACTTGAACGTAACGCCTAACATAGCCGGAGAAACGCCTGTGCCCAATTCAAGAAAAGCGCCTACGCTTTCGGTGAAGAAATAGCGTCCGCCGAGGTGAATAGGTACGTAAATGCCACTGCCGAACGTGTTAAAGCCTGTACCATAGCTGTCACTGTATGAAACACTTTGATAGCCAAGACCCAGGCCAGCATAAATATCAGCTTTATCCGTGCCCAGATTTAATAATTCGTTGAAGTGGTATGACCCACGAGCGGCAAAATAGAGGTAATTGATTTTATCATTAAAGCCGAGATAGCCATAGCTAAAGCTGCGGTAGGCTATCTGCCCACCTACTGTGATATTAGGCGCAACACCAAAGTCAGCCGAACCGCCAAAGGCTATTCCGCTTGTGCCACTGTAACCGCCAACGCCGATGCCGAGGTTGATAAGTTTGGTTCCTTTGTCAATCGACAACTGAGCAAATGATTGGGTACCCGCTAACAGACCAATAGCCAGCAAAATAGAAAAGTGGATTTTTTTCATGTGATTCAACTGATTTATGTTAAAATTTGAGACAAAGTAAATGCGAATCTGTGGCCCTACCAAGTACAAAGGTAAACCTCTTATTATTCGGTCATATACTGGAATACGGCACAAACATAATAAACCCGTATTAATAGGTCTATATATTCAGCACTGACAACTAAATTTAATGTTTATGGACCGGTGATAGACAACGGGTTAACAGTTAACGTACTGATATAAAGCAACAAAAAAGACTCCTCAAACTGAGGAGCCTTTTTTGTTGCCAGTCATGAAACGGAGGATTAATGAGCCGCTTCGGCCTTTAATTTCTCTTTAAAGACTTTTTTGAACTTGTCGAGCTTCGGGGCAATCACAAACGCGCAATAGCCCTGATTCGGATTAGTCGCAAAATAACTCTGATGATAAGCCTCCGCTTCGTAGAACGTTTCGGCTGGACTGATCTCCGTTACGATGGGATCAGCGTAAGCTCCCGACTTATTTAATTCATTTTTAGCCGTTTCGGCTAACCGCTTCTGCTCATCCGTATGATAAAAAATTACGGAGCGATACTGGGTGCCCACATCAGCCCCCTGCCGGTTCAGCGTGGTTGGGTCATGGCTGCGGAAAAACGCTTCCAGCAACTCCTGATAGGTGATTTTCGTTGGGTCGTAGGTCACTTCAACGCATTCGGCATGGCCCGTTGTGCCAGTGCATACCTCATTATACGTCGGATTCGGCTTTTGGCCGCCTTCATAGCCCGATACCGCCGAAAGAACACCGTCGAGTGATTCATAAAGCGCTTCCGTACACCAGAAGCAGCCCGTTCCAAACGTCGCTTTGGCCAGGTTGGCCGGTTGATTTGTGGTCATAGGGATTGATTTAGTTTGAGTTGCCGATTGCGCGTACCCAGCCAGACCAAAGGCCGAAATGACTATCGTTGTCAGCGCAGTAAGTTGTTTCTGAAAGGTCATCGCAACCATTCGGTAGGTTTGTGGTTGTTAAGTCAACTAAAGAACATAACTGACTTGCGTAAAGTTTGCGCCCTATGCCTGTGAATGACTTCGACATCGACCAGTTCCGCTACGACGGAAACAAATCGATAAAGCTGAAAAAAGTGCCTACCAAAGTAAACGATTTTTACACGGATGAGGCTCATTACGAAGCACTTCTGCGCCAGCAGGCTGCTGAAATCGACAAGTGGCAGGAGCGAATGTATACCCATAACCGCTATGGCTTCCTAACCGTCTTTCAGGCGTTGGATGCCGCTGGTAAGGATGGTACCATTCAGCATGTGTTTACCGGGACCAACCCTGCCGGAGTGCGCGTTTATTCGTTCAAACGGCCGACTGAGCAGGAACTTGACCACGATTTTTTGTGGCGTAGCTGGCGCGAACTGCCTGAACGGGGCACTATCGGCATTTTTAACCGCTCCTATTACGAGGAGGTGCTGGTGACCAAAGTTCACCCGGAAATTCTGACGCAAAGCCAGCGACTGCCCGAAAAACTAACGGAGGACTTCGATAAACTCTTCAAACACCGCTACGAGGCTATCCGGCAAATGGAAACATTTTTATACCGGAATGGCTTCCCAACCGTGAAATTCTACCTGCACGTATCCAAAGAGGAACAGGCTGACCGGCTCATTGCCCGGATTGAGGATACTGAAAAAAACTGGAAATTTGAGGAAGGCGATGTAAAAGAACGTGATTTCTGGGACAATTATCAGGAGGCATACGAGACCTGTATTAATGAAACCGCCACCGATAAATGTCCCTGGTATGTGATTCCCGCCGACGATAAGAAGAATATGCGGTTACTTGTAGGCCGAATCATTATTGAGGAGCTTAAAAAACTGCCCATCGCCGAACCCGAGCCCGATGAGAAACGATTTAAGGCCCTCCAGAAACTTATCCCCATCATTCGGGCGCAATAGTAACGCGGCCGGAAAGCCGCTTTTTTAGTTACAGGCTCTCCAGCCGCAGTACATCTATGAAAAAACCAACTGCCAGTGCGTTTCGATACGACGGTCAGAGATCCTTCTCAAGCACAGAGACCCCAACCTTAATCGAACCGTTCTATACAGACGAAGCCGATCAAAATCGCCAGGTCGACGCGTTGGCTGCCCGAATGGATCAGGCCCAGAACCGGATGCACGCCGATGAGCAGTATGGAATCTTAGTGATTTTTCAGGCGATGGATGCCGCCGGGAAAGACAGCAGCATCCGGCGGGTTTTTAAGGGCGTAAACCCGTCGCGGTTTCAGATGGCGCCGTTCAAAAAACCGGAAAAGGAAGACCTGAAACACGACTTTCTGTGGCGGTTCTGGCAGGAGTTGCCCGAACGGGGGAACATTGGCGTCTTCAACCGGTCGTACTACGAAGAAGTGCTGGCCCTGCGTGTTCATCCGGAGCGACTACAGGAGCAATCAATTCCACCAGAGCTGCTGCCTAAAAATGACACAACCCTTTGGAAACAGCGTTTTGGTGATATTGTCCATTTTGAAGATTACCTGTTTCGAAATGGCTTTCCAGTTGTGAAATTCTATCTCCACGTAGCCAGGCAGGAGCAGGGAAAGCGGCTTATCGCCCGCCTGGAAGACACCGAAAAGCAATGGAAGTTCAGCGAAAATGACTTGGAAGAGCGGGAGTTCTGGCTTGCCTATATGCAGGCATACGAAGACACCATCAACGCAACGGCCACCAAACAAAATCCCTGGTACGTTATTCCAAGTGACGACCGGCCTAATCAGCAACTCATTATCGCCCATATTCTGACCGAGTTTCTGGAGTCGCTGCCGACACATTTCCCCAAAACAGACAAAAAAGAAGCCCAGGCCCTAATCCGGCAGATTAAGAAGCAGGATGGGAAGCTTTAATTCGACTTTATAGACATATCTTGTTTATTGATTTTGTCCAATGTCTAATGCCGTTCAACGCATAAATTAGCGGGTTCATCTATTTTTTAACTAATCGTAAGTTAAGCAGAAGTACGTTTGCATAAACAACCTGAAGCCGCCACTAAACGGGTAGGCAACTAATTAATAATGCAATGAAAATCAACGTACTTCCCTGGCTATTCGGCCTGCTTACGGCCCTGCTACCCTTGAGTGAAAGCAGAGCGCAGAATTCACCAACCGTTAACACCATTGGTAACTCACCGACGACTGCTACCCGCGCCGGGCTAACGGTTAGCGGCTATATAAAAGATGCCGCTAATGGTGAAGGGCTAATCGGCGTCTCCATCTACGTTAAAGAAACGGCCACCGGAGCCGTAACGAACAGCTACGGTTTCTATGCTGTAACGATTCCGCCGGGCAGCTATAACCTCATTATCAGCTACGTTGGTTATGGCAAACAAAGCAAAACGGTTGACCTCACCGACCGGAATGTGCGCCTTGACCTTGAGTTAAGTCAGGAAGGAAAACAACTTCAGGAAGTTACGGTTTCGACCAAACGAGAGGACGATAATGTCAAGAACATCGAAATGAGCGTGAACCGCATCGACGTGAAAACGCTACAGCGGATTCCGGCTCTGCTTGGCGAAGTCGATGTGATTCGGAGTATTCAACTGTTGCCGGGTGTTTCGACGGTGGGCGAGGGAGCCACCGGCTTCAACGTTCGGGGCGGCAGCATCGACCAGAATCTGGTGCTCTTAGACGAAGCCCCGGTGTATAATTCCTCCCATTTGTTTGGCTTCTTTTCGGTATTTAACCCCGATGCCGTAAAGGACGTGAAACTCATCAAAGGAGGTATTCCGTCGAATTACGGCGGACGGATTGCCTCCATTTTAGACGTTCGTCTGAAAGAAGGCAACGCCAAAAAGCCCGAACTAAACGGCGGTATTGGTCTGATTTTTAGCCGACTATCCTATGAGCGGCCTCTGTTTAACGGAAAGGGTTCGTTTATTGTGGCCGCCCGGCGCTCGTATGCCGACATTCTGGCACAACCGTTTTTGAACGGCGATTTGAAAGGCTCTAAATTTTACTTTTACGACCTGACAGCGAAGGGTAATTACCGCATCAACGAGAAGAATACAGTGTTTTTGTCGGGCTATCTGGGCCGCGACGTGTTCGGGTCTGATTTTGGGTTCAATTGGGGTAACACCACACTGTCGGCCCGCTGGAATCACGTTTTTAGCGACCGGCTGTTTTTGAACACAACGGCTTACTACAGCAACTATGATTACTCGCTGAATACGGACCTGAAACAAAAAACACCGAACGATTATTTCCGCACCGACTCCCGCATCGTCGACTACAGCCTGAAGCCGGATTTCTCGCTGTTTCTGGGTAAAAACACCATCACCTTTGGTGGCCAGGCTATTATCCACAATTTTCAGCCCGGAACCGCCACAGCTGCCAGTGCGGGGAGTGTGCTCACATTTGGCTTAGAAAGCAAGTATGCGCTCGAAAACGCGCTTTACGTGGGGAATGAACAGCAGGTAACCCCCAAATTGCAGCTTCAGTATGGGCTGCGCTACTCCTTGTTCAACTACATCGGGCCGGGCGAAGCTTATTCCTTTCAGACAGAAGTTCCACTCGGAAGCCGGCGCGAAGTAATCCGAACGATAGCGTATCGTGGCGGGAAGAATATACAAACCTATGGCAACCTTGAACCCCGTTTTGCGGCCAAATATGAACTGAATGACAACAGTTCACTTAAATTGAGCTACAACCGGCTGGCGCAGTATATCCACCTGATTTCCAACACAACCGCGTCGACACCGCTGGATATCTGGACCCCGTCGACCAACAACATCAAACCTCAGATTGGTGATCAGCTTGCCGGAGGCTATTTCAAAAATTTCGGAAACACGGGCCGCGAGTTTGAGGTATCGGTGGAGGTGTATTACAAATGGCTTCAGAATCAGATTGATTACATCGACGGGGCCAGTCTGATTCTAAACAAATACCTCGAAGGCGATTTGATAAATGGAAAAGGCCGGGCCTACGGAGCCGAATTTTTCATCAAACGCAATACGGGCGTGGTCAATGGCTGGGTTAGCTACACGCTGGCCAAAACCGAACGGCAGGTGGCCGGTATCAACAACGACAACTGGTATCCGACCCGCTTCGACAAACGGCACACACTGACCTCGGTGTTATTGATCGATCCACCACAGGCAAAGCGATGGAATTTCTCGGCCACCTTCACCCTTGCCAGTGGCACGCCCGGCACCTTCCCAACCAACCGGTTTGAGTATGGCGGATTTGTAATACCGCATAACACTGAGAATTCCCGGAATAATTACCGCGTTCCGGCTTATCATCGGCTTGACCTGGCAGCCACGTTGCAGGGCCGCAAACGGCCGGGCAAGCGCAAAGAGGATAACTGGGTCTTTTCGGTGTATAATGTGTATGCCCGGAAGAATGCGTTCTCGGTGTATTTCCAGCCGAACGAAGATAACCCTCGTGTGACGGAAGCCATTCGCTACTCAGTTTTTGCAACCATCATCCCCTCCGTGACCTACAACTTTAAATTCTAAGAGCCTGATGACTAATCGGCTGAATTGACGATATATCTGCCATGAAACCAACTCATACTATCTTACTACTTGCCTGTGTCGGGATGTGCGCCCTAACCAGTTGCGAGACGGTTATTGATGCAAAACTCGATACAGGGCCAATCCAGCTTTCGGTAGACGCCAACCTGACCGATCAGCCCGGCCCACAAACAATCCGGCTAACGCAAACAGCCGCTTATTTTAATAACAGCGCGCCACCGGCAGTAATCAGCGCGACGGTTACCGTAACCGACGATGCCGGGAAAACCTACCCATTTCTGGACCCCGATATGGACGGATATTACGTCTGGCAACCCACCGGGAAAGATAC
Source organism: Spirosoma areae (assembly GCF_054781775.1). Classification (NCBI taxonomy): domain Bacteria; kingdom Pseudomonadati; phylum Bacteroidota; class Cytophagia; order Cytophagales; family Cytophagaceae; genus Spirosoma; species Spirosoma areae. The sequence continues at coordinate 129,660 of NZ_BAAGTT010000024.1, forward strand.
GCTGGGGCATATCGGGCGGGCGTATCAACTCAACGTCTCATTCAATGGGGAAACCTACCGGGCTAGCTCAAAAATGAACCGGGTTCCCCTTGTCGATTCGCTTATTTTCGTGAAACGAAAAATCACGCCAATCTCAACAACGGAAGGATACAGGGGTGAGTTTTATGCCCGCGACATTTCCGGTGCAGCCGACTATTACCGGGTTAAGTTTTTTCGGAACGGCGAGTTGCAGAATAAGCCTGGCAACATTATTATTTCGCAGGATGGCGTGTTTCGGAGTAATGCGTCTGTGGCCGACGGGCTGGTCTTTATCGTGCCCATTCGCCAGGCTATCAATCCTGACAGTTTATACAAGTTAAACGACGTGGTGAAGGTTGAAGTCCATTCCTTAACGCCCGAAGCCTATGACTTCTGGGAGCAGGTGCAGTCGCAGATAACCAATGGCGGGTTGTTTGCCACCCCCCCAAACAATGTACCGACCAACATCACGAACCTGAATGCCAGCGGGCGGAAAGCAACGGGATTTTTTATTACGTCGGCCGTTCGCAGCCGGAGTGCTACCGTTTCGGAAGCCAATATTCGGGTTCGGGAAGATTGATTTACAGAAGGTTGCTGTGGGGTCGGGTTCTCAAACCCGACCCCCATAATGTCAGTTATTTCTTAACAATCACTTCCCCAGGCAATAACCATACGCCCCGCGCCGACTGTGAATAGAACGATGTACCAAACGGAATTTCCTGCCGTCGGGTGCGCCCGTTTTTCAGACGAACCGTAACCGCCGTGGTGCGGGCATCGACCGGGCTGAACGTTTGCGGCTGCTGAACAGCAAAAACACGCAGCGGTCCCCGGTTTTCGGTGGCCGCAATCTGCAGGCGGCCCTTTGGGTCGGGGAAGCTAACCAGGGCTTTGGCATTGCCGGGAACGTAAAACCCGGTTTGAGACATCGGCAGCGGTACGAATTCGCCCTTCCCGTTTCCTTTGAGCACCAGTCCATTAAAAGCGTCCATCCGTCCCGCAACCAAATCGCTGCCGTGTTCGTTGCCCAACAATATGGCATCTTCGTTCCCGTCGCCATCGACATCCTGCGCCAGCATACCAAATATGGGGGCGGCCTGCGCCACGACCGGCAATGGCTTAACCTCAAATTGCGGAGCGCCGGAACGTCCATTACCTTTATTTTCAATAAAACTGCTCATCAGGTAATTAGCCGATAATTTCAGGGCCTGGCCACGTTCGTCTTCGGTCAGAACCTGACTCATCGTGGCTTCGCCGAAGGGACCGTATTTAAGGTACCGTCGTTTGATCCCAATTAATTGCTTCACCATGTCATCCCAGCCGAAGTATGGATATTCGTCGTACTGCCCGTTGGCGTTTTTGAAGTAAACTGACGGAAACGCATCATAAAAGCCGTTGTTGTCGAAGTCGCCCGCATATATCCGCACGGGCCGTTCGGTGGTGGCCCGAAGCAGATTGTTTTGCCCCAGATTGCCCGCCAGGTAATCAATGTCGCCGTCATTGTCGAAATCGCCGGGCGTCAGGCTGTTCCAGAATCCTGCTTTATCGGCCAGCCCACTGTTGTCGAGTAGCTGCAGACGTCCTTTTGCATTCCGGAGCATGGTTAACGGCGCCCACTCGCTGGCCAGCAGCAAATCAGCATAGCCATCGTTGTCGTAGTCGGTCCAGAGCGCGTCGCAGGTAAGGCCAGCTTTGGTAAGGGCGGGCGCCAACTGGGCCGTAACGTCCGCAAAGCGGGGTTTCCCGGCCGTACTTTCATTGCGAAGTAAATAACTCGGTACGCCCATTGGATACTTGTAGGGCTCTACCCGGCCTCCAACAAACAAATCGAGGTCGCCGTCGCGGTCGAAGTCGGCGGCTTTTACACATGAGCCATTCACCCGGAAGTTCGGCAGCGCGTTCGGGTCTAGGGTAAAATTGCCTTTACCGTCATTTACGTAAAGCCGGTGGCGCATAGCTTCGGGCATCTGTTCGGGCGAAAATTCCGGGCTTCCGCTGGCAGCATATAAATCCAAATCACCGTCGGCGTCAGCATCGAACAACAGCAGGCCAGTATCTTCGGCGAGCTTGGTCGGCAGTGATTTTAAGATAAACCGGCCCGTTGGCTGTTGCAGGAGCAGTTCCGTTGCATAGTTTGAACTTCCTCCAACAACCATGTCGGTCAGGCCATCGCCGTTTACGTCGCCCACGGCCAGGGCCGGGCCAAATTCGGTGAGTTTGTGCAGGAGGGTTTTCTGCCCATTAAAATCAATGATGTCGGTCTCTTCGTGCCGGTAAGTAATGCCAAGAGCCGCCGTTACATCCTGCAATAAGACTTTTTGAGTGAGATTACCCGGTACCGACGTGGCCGGGCGGGCATCGGTGGCCCTAAGGGTAATGGTTTGGTCAGCGTTAACACTCGGCACTACCTGCACCTGCCCACCGGGCCAGGTGACTTTCAGGTTTTTAATGACGTTAATCTTGCCTAACCCTAAATGGGCTATCGGCTCAACACTCGACAGAAAGCCCCGATAGGGCGTATGCTCGTAAAACTCCTTCCGACCATCAGTCAACTCATACTCTACCAGAGCACCCAGACCCATCCGGTTGGCTCCATTGCCCTCAAACCGAATGCGGAGGTAATGGGCATTCTCCGATTTTTTGTCAGTCAGGTTGTTGCGGTAGACAAAGGCCTCGTCGTTGATGTTGTTGACAACATAATCCAAATCGCCATCACCGTCGAAATCGGCGTATGCCGCACCGTTCGAGAAACTGGCCTCGGTCATACCCCAGCGGTCAGTAACGTTCTCAAACGCCGGGCCACCAGGGGCGCTGCCTTCCGACCGTATAGTGCCCTTGTTTCGGAAGGCATAGTTACTCACTTTAACCTGGGGCATTTTGTCGGTTAACCCTTTCCGCAGTTCGTCACTTAGGTATGTATTGACCGAACTATAATAAGCCATAAAGTCCCGGTCGGTTACGTCGCGCGGGAAACCGTTGGTAATCAACAGGTCACGATACCCATCATGGTCGAAATCGGCCAGCAAAGGCGACCAGCTCCACTCGGTTTCAGCTACGCCCGCCAGCATACTAATCTCGCTGAAAACCGGCATTCGGGCACCTGAGGTGTCGGTAGGCCGCGCCCCCTGATTTAGCTGCAGCGTGTTTCGGGCATACTGGTGTTCATAACCCAGCCGGTCCCACTCCTGATAGGCAAAATAATTGCCACTACCCATGAGACTCTTCTTGCGGAGGTTATCTTCGGGCAGCATATCCACCGCCATAATGTCGGCCAGACCATCGTTATTGATGTCGGCCACGTCACTACCCATCGCGGAGTAACTGGTGTGCTTGAGCGACTCATGGGCCCGGTTAGTGAAGGTCGGTCCGTCGCCACGGTCGTTGTGGTTATTCACATACAGCACGTCGTTGGTCGAGAAATCGTTGGTCACATAAATATCCTTCCAGCCGTCACGGTTAATGTCGCAGATGTTCACGCCCAGGCCAAAACCATCGGCCAGTATACCCGCCTGTCTGGTCACATCGGTGAAGTAAGCGTGGCCGCGTTTGGAGTCAAAATCGTTGCGGTAGAGCCGGTCGGTGTTGGGCGAGGTGCCATCCGTTATCCGAACGTTGAGGTTGGTTGGGCTGCGCGGGTCGGCGATTTGATCGACAAGCACAAAGAGGTCTAAATCACCGTCGTTGTCGTAGTCGAAAAAGGCGGAATGCGTCGTGTACGTCGTATCGGCGATACCATACTCAGTGGCCATTTCGCGGAATTTGGGTGAGCCATTGGCATCATTTCCCTGATTGACATACAGCAAATTTGCCCGTTGCGCGGCCTTTTTATGCAGCGTGTTCGATACATACACGTCTAATTTGCCGTCGGCGTTGATGTCTACCACCGACACGCCCGAACACCACCGCCCGCCCCCGCCAACTCCTGCTGACGGGGTTACGTCGTTGAAATGTAGCTGGCTGCTGCCGGTTTCAGTTTCATTGATATACAGCCGATTAGACACCTGGTTGCCCGCGAAAAATACATCGGGTTTCTGGTCGCCGTTGAAATCGCCGATACCGACTCCGCCCCCGTTGTAGATGTACTGGTAATTCAGAATATTAAGCGTATCGCTGTCGGTGATGGTGTTGGCAAACGTAATCCCGGTTTCTGACGAGTCGAGCCGCTCGAACAGGGGTTTTTCACGGCAGGCGGAGAGGAAAAACAGAAACGCGACAGGCAGGAGCCATACACCATTTTGAAAATGCAGTTTCATACAGTAAGAACGTACCGTTTCCGGGGGCAGTATTAACAGATTTGGTCAAATTTATCCATAAAAAATGCCCTAACCATAGGGCCGCTATTTTTTATAGGGATGAGTTTTTGGCTGGCTGCTGTGTGACGTTGGCCGGTCGCTGGCTACGGGCGATTTAGGTTTCCGAAACCGTCGTACCATGGGCCGGATCGTGTCGCGTTCAACAAAGAGCACGACGAAGATAAACAACCCGAAAAGTGCCATGTGAATAGGGACGCCAATCCATAAATCAGCGATGGGGAACTGCCAGGATGCCCAGATCAAAAGCCCGGCTCCAACAAGATACCCCACGGCTGACAGCACGTTATAAGGAACCGGATAATACTTGTTGCCCAAGGCATAGCAAAGCACCAGCATGACAAAACTGGAAGCCAGAAATGCCACAGCACACCCCATATAGCCTATAATGGGAATCAGAACGATGTTGCCGACAATGGTAATGGCGGCTCCCACGACGGTGAAAAATGTTCCGAATTTGGTTTTGTCGGTCAGTTTAAACCAGAGACCGATGTTTTGGTAAACGCCCAAAAATAAGTTGCCAAGCAACAGAAGCGGCACAATAACTAAACCCTGCCGGTAAGCTGGCGCCAGCATAACCACCCCAATAATATCGGCGTTCAGGCTCACACCGACCCAAATCAGGACGCAAACAATCGTAAACCACTTGTTGACGAGTGCCAGCAAATCGGGCGAATTTTTGTCTTCGGCGCGGGAAAAGAAAAACGGGTCGGCGGCAAACCGAAACGACTGAGTGGCCAGGGCCATAAACACCGATAATTTAAAGCAGTTGCCATAAATACCCAGCGCATCCTCGTTTGTCAGCGGGAGACCATTAAGCCCTGTATAAAATCCTTCGGGCAGATAACGACGCAGAAAAACCCTATCCGTTACGATGTTAACCACATTGGCTAATCCCGTCAGCATAATCGGGTAAGCATATACGTAGAGCAGTTGCACATCGGGCCAGATGAGCCGAAACCGGAATCCCCGAAACGCATCCCGCAGCAGTAAAAAGTAAAAGGCATTGCCCAGTAAATTGGCTAAGAAAATATAGCCAGGACCAATCGTCGGGCCATACACAAGCCGGATAAGTGGCTGTAGGCCAGTAAGGTAATTGCCCCGGTCAATGTCGGGGCAGATGACTAAAAAGAACACATTAAAGAGTACGACCAGCCCAACGTTGAGCATTTTGATTTGTACAAACTGCCGCGCCTTGTTTTCAACCCGCAGCCGGGCAAATGGAATGGCCACGATAGCATCGATAGCGACAATCAATGCCGACCACCGGATGAACGTCGTTTGACCCGGATAATTAAGCCAGACGGCGATATTGGGTGCTAAGTAGAGCAGCAGGGCCGTGCCGATACCCGTAATAACCAGGATCAGGCTTAGCGTGTCGCTTAAGGTTTTGGTCAGAATTTCGGGCTTGCGGGCTGAAAACCGAAAGAAAGCAGTTTCTAAACCAAAGGTATAAATGACCAAAAGCAGGCCGATGTAACTGTAAAACTCAACGTTTGAGGAGAGTTCTCTGGGCTTCGCAAACGCATAGGTCTGAATGGGTACCAGCACATAATTGAGCAACCGACCCAGAATTGTACTAACACCATAGAGGGCTGTGTCGCCAGCTAATTTTTTGAACGTACTCATTTGAGCGAAAGAAGCCCCAACACGGTTGACTTACCAGGTTGGGCAGACAAAGTTAAGACCTTTGGTTATCTTTGCCCTTTGTCTATTAGAAACCTTCTGCGGATGGTTTCACGTAACTTGTTCAATCCATTTCAGAAGCAGCCAGGGAAACTGGCTCGCCACCCATTATGTCGCTGAACATTTCCTCTGCCTTAATCTCTGTTTTCTACAAAGACGGCCTCGAACCTTTAGTTCGGCTGTTGCACCAGCAACACGTCAACCTGTACTCGACCGGTGGTACACAGGCGTTCATTGAACAGTTAGGCATTCCGGTTACCGCCGTTGAAGACCTCACGGGTTATCCGTCCATTTTCGGAGGGCGGGTCAAAACGCTCCACCCCGCCGTTATGGGGGGCATTCTTTACCGTCGGGAATTGCCCGAAGACCTCGCCCAGGCGGAACGGCATCGGATTCCGCCCATCGATCTGGTTGTGGTAGACCTTTATCCATTTGAGGAGACAGTTGCATCGGGCGCGTCGGATGAGGACGTTATTGAGAAAATTGATATTGGCGGTATTTCGCTCATTCGGGCGGCTGCCAAAAATTATAATGATGTGTTGATTGTTTCTTCGCGGAGCCAATATGCCGACGTAGTGGAGTTGCTGACCCGGAAAAATGGCAGAACCGATTTGAGCGACCGCCGACAGTATGCGGGTGAAGCGTTCGCCATTACGTCGCACTACGACATGGCGATTCAGTCTTATTTTAGGAATAGGAATGACCCAAAACCGGAATCTACCGGGGTTATTTATGACTTTAAAACCCTCACCGGCAATCATCTGCGGTATGGCGAAAATCCGCATCAGCAGGCCACGTTCTACGGCGATCTGGACGCCATGTTCGACAAACTGCATGGCAAGGAATTGTCGTATAACAACTTAGTTGACGTGGATGCCTGTGTAAATCTGATTGATGAATTCCCACTGGCTGATGGCTCTGCGTTTGCCATTATCAAGCATACCAATGCCTGCGGAATTGCCATGTCGTCAACGCCCAAAGAAGCCTATCTGGATGCTCTTGCCTGCGATCCGGTTTCGGCATTTGGGGGCGTTGTAATTACGAACGCGCCGGTTGATTTGGCAACCGCCGAAGAACTGAACAAACTGTTCATGGAAATCCTGATTGCGCCCGATTACGCGCCCGAAGCCCTGGCATTACTGAAGTCGAAAAAGAACCGGATTTTATTAAAACGTAATCGGGTTGCCCTGCCAACAGTGATGTTCAAAACCATTCTGAACGGCGTATTGGAGCAGGACAAAGATAACCAGACCGAAACGGCTGCTGAGTTCAAAACCGTGACGCAAAAAACACCGACCGACAGCGAATTGCGGGCACTGGAGTTTGCGCTGAAGGTTTGCAAGCACACCAAATCGAATACCATTGTATTGACCAACGAACATCAGCTATTGGCCAGTGGGGTAGGGCAAACTTCGCGCGTGGATGCGTTGCGGCAGGCTATCGAAAAAGCGCATGCTTTCGGGTTTGATCTGAACGGAGCGGTCATGGCATCGGACGCGTTTTTCCCATTCTCCGACTGTGTTGAAATTGCGGGGAAAGCCGGTATTACGGCGGTGGTGCAGCCGGGAGGCTCCATCCGTGATCAGGATTCCATCGACTACTGCAATCAGCACGGCCTGGCCATGGTTATAACGGGCGTGCGCCACTTTAAACACTAATTATTTTGTCATGCTGACGAAGCCGGGCCGCCGGAGCGGAAGCATCTTAACATTTCTTTGCTAATTGTTGGGAAACGTATAAGATGCTTCCGCTCCGTCGGCCCGGCTTCGTCAGCATGACAAAAGCTACATGTATGAGGCTGCTTTACACAATCTGGTGTTGCGTTTATTTCGTGGCGTTATACCTCGTCCTGTTTCCTATCCAGTTTGTGTTTTTGCAACGCGAAGCCTGGAAACCCATCGCGCACAAAATCAATTACCTGTGGGGATCGCTGTTTTTCATCGGGGCCGGTATTCCCGTTCGGGTGGCGCAACGGTTCCGGCCTGATCCGAACCAGACCTATGTGTTTTGCGCGAACCATTTTTCGTACTTAGACATTGCCGCCATGGGCGTGATTGTGACAAATTACTACGCCTTCGTTGGTAAAAGTGACGTGAAGAATATTCCATTGCTGGGCTACATGTTTGCGAAACTGCACGTTCAGGTGGACCGTAACCAGCCCAATAGCCGGGCGTATTCGTTAGCCAAATCCATTCGGACACTGGCGTCGGGGCGAAGTATCATGATCTTCCCGGAAGGTGGCATTCGGGCTACGGAGCCACCCCAGATGGTGCCCTTTAAAGATGGCGCTTTCACGATGGCCATTCAGCAGCAGGTGCCTATTGTGCCGGTTACGCTCCTGAATACGTACCAGATTTTGCCTGATAAAAGCCCAATACGGTTCCATTGGCATCCGTTGCGGGCAATCATCCATCCGCCTATTGAAACCAAAGGCATGACCCAGGATGATGTCGAACGATTAAAACAGGAAACGTACCGAGTTATAAATTCAGAGTTGATGAGCGAAAAGAAGGTCGTTGTATAAAACCAACTATTCACTCATTCGCTCTTTCGCGTTGAATTATGAAAGTAGATCAGGAAACGCTGCATAAAATTGCTCATTTGGCCCGACTCGACGTCCGGCCCGAAGAAGAAGCCGACTTGCTCAATAGCCTGAATGGTGTGTTGACCTGGATGGAGCAACTCAATGAAGTTGATACGACCGGCGTTGAACCATTAACCCATATCTCCGCCGAAACCAATGTCCTTCGCGATGATGTGGCTGGCAATCACCTCCCGCGCGAACAGGCGCTCGCCAATGCGCCCCAGCACGACGAGCAGTTTTTTGAAGTTCCTAAAGTGCTGGAATAGAGCGGGTCGGGCGAGAAATAGACTACTTGCTCACTGGCACTTTACCCGTTCGGTGCAGGGCTACTCGGCAGGGCCAGTTAGTTTCAGGCCAACAATACCGATGGCGATAAGCAGAATAAAAAACAGCTCCGCCCATGACCAGCTAATCTTCAGCCACAAAACATCGGCCGCTTTAAGGAATACCAGCGACAGGGCCGTCCAGACAGCAAAAGCGGTTGTGGTTGGAATGACACGCATGGCAATGGCCAACAGTACCGTATTGACAACTCCGAAAACGACATAGGCTACCCAGGGAAGAAGGGCGGGCAACCCTCCGTCGAGTCGGTAAAATGTTGCCCAGCGAAGCGTTTTTAACGCATCCCAACTCAGGTATTTGAGTGAGTATGTCCAGGCCATCATACAAACTGCCGCACCAATCAGGTACAGCCAGGAGAGCGTTGTTTGAGAAAGCATGGCCTTTACGCCAAAATGGGCTTCACAATCTTACCCGCCACATCGGTCAGCCGGAACGGGCGACCCTGAAACTGGTAGGTTAGTTTCAGGTGGTCGAAGCCCAGCAGATGCAGAATGGTGGCCTGCAAGTCGTGAACATGAACTTTATCCTTCACGCCATAATAGCCAATGTCGTCGGTTTCGCCATACGAAAAGCCGCGCTTAACCCCACCACCGGCCATCCAGACCGTGAATGCTTCGAGGTGGTGGTCGCGCCCCATGAACGGCAACACCTGGCCATCGCGGTTCTCCTGCATGGGTGTCCGGCCAAATTCGCCACCCCAAACCACCAGCGTATCGTCTAACAAGCCCCGTTGTTTGAGGTCTTTCAGCAACGCCGTAACGGCCTGATCAGATTCCTTACACTTATTCTTGAGACCAATCTCAATGGCCCCATCGGCACTGGTGCCGTGGGTATCCCAGCCCCAGTCGAATAACTGAATGAAGCGAACCCCGCGTTCGGCCAACCGGCGGGCCAGCAGGCAGTTGCGGGCAAAGGACCCTTTGTTGGGGTCAACGCCGTAGCTGTCTAAAATATACTGCGGTTCGCTCTTGATGTCCATCGCGTCGGGAACGGACATCTGCATCCGAAAGGCCAGTTCATACTGGGCGATACGGGTCAGAATTTCTGGGTCTTTTACGTCGTCGTACTGTTGCTGATTGATCTGGCTGATGGCCTCTATCGTCTGTTTTCGAACGTCGCGGCTAATACCCGACGGGTCTGATGCATAGAGAACCGGGTCGCCATCCGTGCGGCACTGAACGCCCTGATAAACCGTTGGCAGAAAGCCGCTTCCCCACACTGACTTCCCCGCATCGGGCGATTTCCCGCCCGACGCCAATACGATGAAACCCGGCAGATTGTCGTTTTCGGTACCGAGTCCATACGTCACCCACGACCCAATGCTGGGTCGGCCTAAGCGGGCGCTTCCCGTGTGCATGAGCAACTGCGCGGGCGCGTGGTTGAACTGGTCGGTGTGCATCGCTTTCAGGAACGAAATGTCATCCGCTACCCCCTGTAAGTGAGGCAGGTAGTCCGATATCCACGCGCCCGACTTTCCATGCTGGGCGAACTTGCCCTGTGGCCCCAGCATTTTGGGAACCCCCCGGATAAAGGCGAATTTCTTTCCTTCCAGCAGGGCTTGCGGGCAGTCTTTGCCGTTGTATTTCGCCAGTTCGGGTTTATAGTCGAACAACTCCAACTGACTCGGCGAACCGGCCATGTGGATGTAAATAATTCGCTTGGCTTTCGGCAGATACTGCGACGGGTGCGGGGCGGTGGCCGGGCCGTCGCTATGGGCCCCTGATTGGAAAGACGCAGCGCCAACCTCGTTGCTTTGCGAGTTTTCTTTATCGAAAAAGCCGCAGCTTCCTAAAACCGAGCTGAGTGCCATAGCCCCCAGACCGGATGAGCAGGTATGCAGAAAATGCCGCCGGGTTTCACGTTCGGCGGCTGCCTGTTGGAGTTCTTGCCGGAGTTTGTTCATGTCGTTTACTCTTTCGTGATCACTTCATCCAGATTCAACATCGTATTCGCCGTTACCGTTAGTGCCGCCAACTGGGGCGAAATAGTGGCACAGTCGATGCCGGGCCTATCCAGTAAATTCTCTGCTTCGCCGGGCTTCCGCCGATAATAGGTTTCGGTTGTTTGGTAGAGACGAACCAGTACCGCCAGCTTTTTCGGGGGCAGGTCGCGCAGCATGATTTGCCGGAAACCAGCCTGAATCTGACGTTCGGGCGATTGGCCGTGTCCGCGCATGTAGTCGGCTAACTGCTGAGCGGCTTCTACGTATACCGGATCGTTGAGAGTCACCAAAGCCTGCAAGGGCGTGTTGGTGCGGAGTCGGCGCAGTTGACAGAACTCCCGGCTGGGGCTGTCAAATGTCACCATCGACGGGTAGGGCGCCGTTCGTTTCCAGTAGGTGTATAAAGCGCGTCGATGAAGGTCTTCGCCAGTGCTTTGTTTCCAGGTGTCGCCATCGTAGGGCGACTGCCAGATACCGCTGGGCTGGATGGGCATCACACTGGGGCCGTACATCTTCTGACTCAACAAGCCACTCACTGCCAGTGCCTGGTCGTGTACAGCCTCGGCCGATAAGCGAACGCGTGGCCCGCGAGCCAGCCATTTGTTAAACGGGTCTTTGGCTACTAACTCCGGTGAGACACTGGACTGCTGACGATACGTTGCCGACATAACCATCCGTTTCAGGAGTTTCTTGATGCTCCACTGGTCGGTTTCCATGAACTCAACGGCCAGATAGTCGAGCAGTTCGCGATGAGTGGGCTGAATGCCCTGCGTGCCCATGTCCTCGACGGTCTCAACAATACCCGTACCGAACAACTGCTCCCAGAAGCGATTGACTGCCACGCGCGCCGTCAGCGGGTGTTCCCGACTGACCATCCACTGCGCCAGACCGAGCCGGTTTTTGGGTAGTTTGGGGTCCATTTCGGGGAACGATTTTGGTACATCGGGTAACACACGCTTCCCTTTCACCAGCCAGTTCCCCCGCTCAAACACATGCGTTTTCCGGGCCAGGTCGCCTGACCCATCGACCATAATGGGCGTTTGCTCGGCCTCGGCGTTCAGCACATCGAGCAGGAGTTTATCCTGCTCCCCAAGGGCGTTCACGGGTTGGCCCGGCAGCGTGGGCTGAAACGACACCCATTTAATGAGCACCCAGTCTTTTGGCGTTTTCGGGCTGTTCAGGGACAGGTATAGATTATGTTTACCCTGCACCTGGGGCAAGGGAAACATTTGAATGGAATCGTTCCACTGATTTCCGGTTTTGGGAACGGGCAGCGTGGCCAATACCGGCCCGTCGGGCTTATCCTGACGGACTGTAACGGTTGCGTTGTCGGCTTTTGTTCCCCAGGAAACCAACAGCCGGGGGCGGCCCGTCATGGTCACGTTTTTGATGAGGGCCAGCCCCTTATCCTGAAAGCCGAAATATTTGGCGTCTAATAGGGACGCATTGGCAAGCTGGTCGAAATCGTGCGAGTTAATTTTTGGCTCAATGGTCCTGGCAAATTTTGTAACGTAGTCAGCTTCTCTACGAGCCTGCTGTCGATTTGGAATACGGGCAGCAATAAACTGCCGGAGGGTCAGCATTTTCAGCGAATCGGCGGGTTTAAAAAAGCGAAGGGTGGGCGTATCGCTGGTTACATCTTCATCACGGGCATTGTTGAAAAATGCGACGTATTTGTAATACTCTTCGTTGACGAACGGGTCATAGGGATGGCTATGGCATTGCACACAGGAGAACGTTGTTCCCTGCCAGACATCCCAGGTCGTATTAACCCGGTCGAGCACGGCAGCTATCCGAAACTCTTCGTCCTGGGTGCCGCCCTCGTCATTATTCATCGTGTTGCGGTGAAAACCAGTGGCTACGAGCTGGTCATCAGTAGGCGACCCGCCGTTGCGGTCAGGAAGCAAATCGCCGGCTAACTGCTCGATGGTGAACTGATTGAAGGGTTTATCCGCGTTGAAGGCTTTGATTAGCCAATCGCGGTAACGCCAGATTTTACGGCCGGGGTCGCGCTCGTAGCCTTTCGTGTCGGCATACCGGGCGAGATCGAGCCACATTCCCGTCCATCGTTCGCCATAAGCAGGCGATTTCAGCAGCCGGTCTACTACTTTTTCATAAGCCTCCGCCAATGTATCGTTCACAAATTCAGTCACTTCGATTTCCGTCGGTGGCAGTCCCGTCAGATCGAGCGATACCCGGCGAATGAGGGTAATGCGGTCGGCTTCAGGCGAAGGCTTCAGGTTCTCGGCCTTCAGCCTGTCAAGAATAAACGGGTCGATCTCATTTTTGGCCCACTTGGTCCCCTCATCTTCAGTCAGACCCAGACGGCTCCAGAAGGATCCTATCTGCGGAACTTCGGGCTTCCGGACCGTCTGATAAGCCCAGTGATCGCCCCATTCGGCCCCCTGGTCAATCCAGTTACGAAGCAGTTCGATCTCGTCCGGTTTGAGGGGCGGGTGGTCGAGGGGCATTCGTTCGTCGGTGTCGGTTAGCGTCAGTCGGCGAATCAGTTCGCTGCCATCGGCGTCGCCCGGAATGATTGCCAGTTTTCCTGATTTAGCCGGAGCAAGGGCCTCATGCCTGAACAGCAGCGAAAAATTCGCTGCTTTTTTGACCCCGCCATGGCAGACAATGCAATTCTTGTTGAGCAACGGTTTGATCTGGGTATTATAGTCTACCCGGCTCCCGAAAATACCGGGAAATGATGAAAGCAGTAACGTTAGAGCGACAACGCCGGTACTGATAAGAATCCACTGAGTTTTCATGAAACAACCACTAATAAACAGTATATCAATCAATAAAAGCAACGAGTCAGATTATTGTACTATAAAAATTACGGATATATGTATTTTCAACAGAACGGAAGCCTAAACCGTTCAGGATGAGTAGGTACTCTAAGCTATCGGCCCGGAAACGCAGACCCCTGCAGTCGTCTGCGTTTCCGGCCAGCCTTATCGGACTCTTACGTCAACCCGGCCGGTATCGTCTTCGCCGTTACTAACGCCGTTGCCGGGCGTAGAGTCGGGGTCGGGGCTACTGGCGGCTGTTACCTGAGCCATGCAAATTCCCCGGCCCGTTGCCGTTGCGGTAGTCCGAAAGCGCAAGTCAATGCTGCTGCCAGCCGCCAGGTTGCTGATACCACTCACCAGATTTCCCCCCGACAGGCCAAAATCATCGCCCGGAACGAAACTCTGACCGGCGGGCAGGTAAGCGGTGATGCTTAGGCCCGTTGCTGATTGGCCACCTGCATTGCTGATCGTCACTGTATAGATTAACATGTCGTTTAGGCGGGGGGCCAGGTTGTTAACTACCAGGCACAGACTCACGTCGGCTTTATTGGGGTCGGGCGAAGGCTGGTTGCTGCTGACGGGCGGCAACGGCACCTGATTGGGGTTTGGTGAACTAAAAACGGCTGAACTGCTCTGGCGGGTCCGAAAATCAACCTGGGCTGTATCATCCTGCCCATCGCCCGTACCCGAATTGGGTTGACTATCGGGGTCAATGGTTGTTGCCGAGGCAATTTCAGCAGCGTTTTGGAACGTGCCAGCGGCTGTTGGCTGAGCCACAAAACTCAACAGTTGGGTGGCTCCCGGCTCGATATCAGTGGCTGTACTGGTCAGCACATTTCCACTGATAGAGAAATTAGCCGACGAAACGAAAGCAAGATTACCGGGCAGTCGATTTCGGACAATTATGCCTTTTGCCTGAAGGGGTCCCTCGTTATGAACCAGCAGACGAATGCTGATGGGCGTATTTACGTCGGGCACTCTTTGGTTAATCGTTATGGCCAGATTCACATCGGCCTGAGTCGTAATCTGGAAAAGGTTTGAAGGCACGGCGGGTATGGCAGGCGACGTGGCCACCACCCGAATTTGAAAACGGCCACTTTGCAGCGAGCCGGGAAGCGTTACGGTTATAGGACTGGCCGAGCCGCTGCCCAGAACGCTCTTATACTGCCCCAGGGAATCGAGCAACTGCACCTGCCATTGGTTGCCCGCATTGAAGGTGCCGAGGGTAGCAAACGATACGCTTAGGGTAGCGCCGGGCGATACATAATTGGCCAGATTGCCCGTTACGGCAAATTGCGTGGGGGTTATAGGCTGAGCATTCTGAAAAAAAGTGTCAGTCAGGCTGTTGTTCCAGTTGCGGGCAAAACGCGACAGGCCCATATCCTGCGGAATAGCGCCTGGGTTCTGGTAGTATTGGGGGTGGGGCAATGGGCGCAAGACATTGCGGAAGTGGACATCGGTCGTTCCGGCATTCCGGTTGATAATCGTGTCGTTCAGCGGCCCCTGGAAAACGTTTAAGCCCGCTGTATTGATCACCTGTTGTTGAGCAGTAATGACATCAGGACGTGTTGTTGTACCATCAAACGAGGCCCGCGCGACCATCCAGGCCAGGTTGCGCCCGCCGAAATCCTGCCGCGACTTCTGGATAAGGTTCGTCAGATTGCTCGCATAAGCGGGAATACTGCCGGATGACGCATCGCCAAATTCTGCTTCACCCTGATGCCATAGCACCGCCCGAACTCCGGCAACGGACAGGTAATACTGCATCACGTTTTTGAGATTGGTGTAGGGTTGCAGATTAGGCCAGTTTTCTACGCAGTAGTAGCGGTTGCAGGCTGGAATGCCATTCGCCGAATTAATCCAGTTCTCCACGGTTGCGCCGTCCCAGCCGGTTACATAGAAAGCTACGGGCACGTTGTAGCGGTTAACCACATAGTCACCCAGTTCACCCCAACCCCACGAACTCTCGGCCATGGGGAAGATGCGCCGGGTAGCGGTCAAGGCGTTGAAAACGGGCACCGGTGACGGGTCGCCCGAAGACACAAGTGCCTGAGCACCGGGTGGATACGAATGGTTAATAGAGTCAATCGCGTTGACGCGGTCGGTGTTAGTACCCAGGTCGTTATCGCCAATGCCCAAACCGCGTGCATTCGACTGACCTGCCGTGACGAAGACCTCACCAATGCCAACCGGCTGCAGGGTAGCCTGCGCGGTGACGGTGGCGCCTACCATTGTTCGCACCGTGAGGACATACCAGCCGCCCGCGCCGGTCACATACCCCAGAAAAAGATCATTCGTCGGATTGGTTTGTACCGTTTGCCAGCCCGTTGCTACACCCTGCCCCACCGACACGGGCGTTAGTTGGGCCTCCACCCGATCAGCCGCGCCCGTGAACCGCCCTGACACATAAAGTTGTCCATTGCCATCGGCTCCGCGCTGTACCACAAACCGGGCCATCGGGTGCGAAATCTGGAGTTGTGCCTGAGCAAACAAAGGCCAGATGACGAATAAAAAAAGCCATTTTGTCGATGTGGACATGGGAACACCACTTTGGTGGACTTTGCTCTAATCGGTAAATAACGCCACCAACGTAGTGCAAACAAGCTGGCTGTCCGGATAATATCAGCGATGTGTAAGCTTACCGTAAAGATAAGCAGAAGTTAGTTTGAGTGGCTAATTTTAGTTATGGTTGTCTTTATCACCTTACGGCAAAATCCATATAATATGTTTCGTCGTCCACCTTATAAAATGATACATCTGTCCGACCGTATTTTAGCAAATCTTCAACATAAACCTTTGCGCCGTTTGGCAGCCCTAACCGATTACGAAAATACTCCCCCAGTAAGGAGTTGTTTAATGTTGAATGCAATGCTTTCCCACTATCCTGCGCTCGTACCAGCACTAATTGTTTGTCGTCATCTGTTTGGATAGTGAAAGGAAGGTAGCGTTCGGGGAAGAAACCCGAACGGCCAATGTCAGCAGGAACGGATATATAAGCCTGATTCGGTTCTCTGCCCGGACGTTGTCCCCAATTTAAACCAGACCGATCCGGCACGACACCATACCGGTCGATTAATGGAAGATTTACGTTTTCTGCATCAATAATCGCTGGTAATGCGGCTACTCCAGACTCTGATTCAACAACATCCTGCTCAGTCTGAATAACAACCCGTTCAATGTCCTTGCGCTTATATATTTCGAGTAGCTGTGGTACATGTTCGTCGGCGCAGTTGATGGTTTCGCCAAGCAATTGCTGATAATAATTGTAGCATTCTGTCGGGTCAACTGGCGAAAGCACTTCCCGCATAGATGTACTAAACGCATTAAGCGTATAGTTCGCCGACCCTATAAAGCCTGCATCTGGATCACTCCCCTGATACCACGCATAAACTTTCGAGTGGACTGGTGGGCGATTTTGAATGTAATCACATTTGAAATCGACATCATAAACCGGTGACTGTAACTTCTTGAACTGATTGTGGTTGTTGACTTCAATTCCATCCTGCGGACACATGCCGTATAACCATTGCCGCCTTAGCATGGCCCGCCACCACATACAAAGTAGTATAGCCTCCTGCTCAACTAACCTTATAATTAAATACCAATAATGAATGCAACAGCGTATATTTAGTAGATTAAAGTAGAGCAAAATGAAACATGACAATTACGAAATATTGAATTTGATTGGTTATGGCTTAGCCAAGTTTGATACAGCTTTTGTATATAGTTTTGGATATAAATCTAAGGCCGAATTCTTCAACCAATTGGTAAAAGATGGCTTGGCAGAAACAACTGGAGTTATTAAAAATAGGCAAGATTTATTCGACCCCTTTTTCGAAAATGGGAGAAAGGGATGGTGGCAGAAAGGAGATGCGTATATTCACCGTAAACAACTCATAGATAGTTTATTTGGTGACTTAGGCGTTAGGGATTATACTGATATTATTAAATTATATCTGCATACTATGAAACCGGAAGAACCGCTTCAGGAAAATCTTCAACCAATTATTAAGTCTAAATTTAGAAGATTACAAGAAACGGGATTGGAAGCAGAGTTATATTTTATAAGTAATTACTCATCTACTAATCTTCTCAATGGTGGTCTAATATCAGATGCAAGGCTCTTTGGTGATGGTTATGATTTTCAAATTCAAGTAGATTCATACTTTTATTTAGTGGAGGTAAAAGGAGTAAAGTCAAAAACGGGTGGTTTACGACTCACATCCAATGAGTTTAAAAAAGCTGAAACTTACCAAGAGAAATTCGTCTTGGCTGTAGTAAGTAACTTGGTTGATTTGCCTAAGTTAACGCTCATTCAAAATCCACTCAACGTCTTTAACTTTGAGCGCCGAGAACAGATAGTTTCCCAAACGTTTCACTATACACAATTAATAAAATGGTAGATAAACAGCCACGCAATATCTTCGAAGAATTTAAGCGTTCACTACGTAACTCAGTACCATTTACTGGGAGTGATGAATCATGGCAAAGTTACCATGGCGATAAATGGCAAGAGGCAAAAGAACAATACCTTAAAGAGCTTAGGGACAGGACCGATAAATTGCGAAGGAAGTATTTGTAGGAATTCTATATCACTTATAAAACCAAAGTCCATTTGCATGGAGAAATCGCCTTACAATCATCTCAGGTTTTGTGTCCTTCGAGCGAATGCGGCTCATATTGTATCTGCGAACTTCCTTTGTCAGATTGTCAGCCATAGCAAACTGAATACATGAATCTTATTTACTTTGTTTAACAAAAAGGCGGATATTACTATCCGCCTTTCCCATGTACGTTGCATAAACATTATACCTTTCCTTTCAGATACTCTGCCGTATAATTCCCATCGGTTAGTTTCACCATGTCTTCGGGGGTGCCGGTGAAGGTCACGTAGCCGCCGGTTTCGCCACCTTCGGGGCCGAGGTCGATGATGTGGTCGGCATTCTTGATAACTTCCATGTTGTGCTCGATAATAATGACCGAATCGCCCTGATCGACCAGCGCGTTGATGGCCGAGAGCAGTTTACGGATGTCGTGGAAGTGCAGGCCCGTTGTGGGTTCATCGAAGATAAACAGTGTGCTGCCTTTGTTAGTGTTACCCTTACCCAGAAACGAAGCCAGCTTTACCCGTTGGGCCTCTCCCCCCGATAGCGTATTGGCCGACTGCCCCAGCCCAATATAGCCTAAGCCCACATCCTGCAGAGGCTGGAGTTTATCCGCCATTTTGGGGTCGGCTTTGCGGAAAAAGCCGATGGCTTCATCGACGGTCATGTCTAAGATTTCCGAGATGTTTTTGTCGTTCATGGTCACTTCCAGCACTTCCTGCTTGAAGCGTTTACCCCCACACCCTTCGCATTTGAGGTAAATATCGGCCATGAACTGCATCTCTATTTTCACCTCGCCCTCACCCTGGCATACCTCGCAACGCCCCCCGTCGACGTTGAACGAGAAATGACTCGGTTTGTAGCCACGCGATTTGGCAACTGCCTGATCAGCCATTGCCTGCCGCAGATAATCGTAGGCTTTGATGTAGGTGACCGGGTTCGACCGGCTCGACTTGCCGATGGGATTCTGGTCAATCATCTCAATGGCTGAAATTCGGTCAATTGAGCCGCTAATGCTGGTGTACTTCCCGGCTTCTTCGGCGGCATCGCCTTTCTGGCGCATCAGCGCCGGGTACAGCACTTTCCGAATCAGCGTACTCTTGCCCGATCCCGACACGCCCGTTACGACGGTCAGCGTGTTGAGCGGAAACCGAACATCCACATCTTTCAGGTTATTCTCCCGCGCGCCGGTCAGCTCAATGAAATTAGTTGCTTTCCGCCGAAACGAAGGTACAGGAACGGTTTCCCGGCCCGTCAGGAAGTCGAGGGTGTGAGAAGGCAGGGCGCGGGGCGCGGGGAGCAGGGAGTTAATGTGCAGATTGGCAAATTCTTCGGCATTCGTGCTCCGCGCTCCCTGCCCCATGCCTTCTGCAATTTCCGCCCATGTTCCCTGAAACACCAGATGCCCACCCAGCGAACCGGCGTCGGGACCGATGTCGATGAGCTGATCGGCGGCCCGCATCACTTCTTCTTCGTGTTCAACCACAATAACGGTGTTGCCCATGTCGCGTAGAGATTCCAGCACGCTCACCAACCGTTTTGTGTCGCGCGGGTGCAGGCCAATGCTCGGCTCATCCAAAATATACATTGAGCCAACCAACGCCGAACCGAGGGATGTAGCCAGCTTAATCCGCTGATACTCACCACCTGATAACGAATTGGTCAGTCGATTGAGTGTCAGATAGCCTAAGCCGACCCGCTCCATATAATCTAAGCGATTCCGAATTTCAATCAGTATCCGGTTGGCCACCTGCTGTTGGGCGTCGGGTAGTTCAAGGTCATGGAAAAAAGCTGTCACCTTCGTAAGCGGCATCAATACCAAATCCGTGATCGACTTGCCGCCCACTTTCACATAGCCCGCATCTTTTCGAAGCCTCGACCCGCGACACTCCGGGCAGGTCGTTTTGCCCCGGTAGCGCGAAAGCATCACGCGGTATTGTACTTTAAACGTCTGGCTCTCAACATAATCGAAAAAGGCGTTCAGCCCATCGAAGTAGGTATTGCCCGTCCAGAGCAATTCCTGTTCAGCAGGCGTCAGGTCTTTGTGGGGCCGATGAATGGGGAAGTCGAACCGGATGCCATTTTTGAGCAGGGGTTTCAAAAACTCCTCACTCATTTTCTCGCTTCGCCAGGGGGCAATGGCTCCCTCAAATACGGACAGACTCTTGTCGGGGACAACCAAATCCGGGTCGATGCCCAGCACTTTGCCGAAGCCATCGCACCGACGGCAGGCACCGTAAGGATTATTGAACGTAAACAGATTCACACTCGGCTCCTCGAAAACAATACCATCCAACTCAAATTTATCGGAGAAAACGCGCGATTCCCGACCCACAATATCGACCCGGCAGGTGCCCTCTCCCTCGCTGAACGCGGTCTGAACGGAATCCGAAAGCCGGTACTGATTATCCTCATCCGGCTCACCGGTTTCACTGTAAAGGACTGTACCCCGGTCAACAAGGATTTCCAGCCCCCCACCGGCAGCAGCCGACCGCCCCAGAGGGGACTTTTGGTCTGGCGCCAGCAACGCCCCCTCTGGGGCGGTCGGCCGCTGCCGGTGGGGGGCCTCCAGCATATCTTCAATCTGCAGCACCTGCTCATCGGCCACAATGCGTGTATAGCCTTTCTGGAGCAGGATGTTCAGTTCGTAGGCTAAGGTTCGCCCTTCGCGGATGTGCAGCGGAGCCATAATCAGTACCCGCTGTGGAGCGCCACCCGGACCAGCCTCAAAGCCGTACATGTAGTTGACAACATCGGTAACGGTATCTTTACGGACTTCATGACCCGAAACCGGCGAGTAAGTAATGCCCACCCGTCCGAAAAGCAGTTTCAGGTAGTCGTATATTTCGGTGGAGGTGCCAACGGTTGAGCGGGGATTGCGGGTCGAAACTTTTTGTTCGATGGCAATTGCGGGCGAAACCCCCTTGATGTATTCGACTTCGGGTTTTTCCATCCGCCCCAGAAACTGCCGGGCGTAGCTGCTCAAGCTTTCGACGTACATGCGCTGTCCCTCCGCAAACAAGGTATCGAAAGCCAGTGATGATTTGCCCGAACCGGACAAACCCGTCAAAACCACCAGCTTGTTGCGGGGTATGGCAACGTCAATTCCTTTAAGATTATGTACTTTCGCCCCTTTGATGATGATGAACTGCCGGGGGTCGAGTTGGTCAACCGAACGAAGCGGTCCGGCGTTCCGGGGTTCGGTTTCTGGGGTGTGCGTCATTCTAAATCAATGAGGGTAAACTCTATCTAAATTTTAACGGTTTATTCACTAAGATGGTTTCTCCCGCCTGCTAATCTTAACTGGTGAATGCAACGGGATGAAGGCTGCCTTCGTAGTAGTTAATCAGGGAAATGGATTTTGCACAGGAAGATATTATTCGGCTGAGTATTGCGCTGGTAATTGGCGGGCTGATTGGCGCCGAACGCGAGTATCATGGCAAAGCGGCTGGGTTTCGCACCATGATTATGATTTGTGTCGGGTCAACGCTGTTTACGATGGTGTCGGCCCGGATCGGCAACTCCGACGACCGAATCGCGGCCAATATTGTGAACGGCATTGGTTTTCTGGGCGCGGGCATCATCTTTCGCGACGACAACCGGATTAAGGGCCTGACAACGGCTGCCACTGTTTGGGCTGTATCGGCCTTAGGTATGTGCGTTGGGTCGGGTCACTACGACATTGCCATTGTTGGGTTTGTCTTTATTCTGGGATCATTGCTGCTGTTGGTCGGCTTTGCGAATCGAATTCAGAAATTCAACCAAACCCGCAACTATAAAATCGTAACGGCTTTTCATAACAAGACCCTGAATCAGTATGAGAAATTCTTTGTAGAGTGCGGCCTGTCGCCAACGCGAAGCCAGCAACAGCGGATTGGTACGGAGATTATTGGTCACTGGCAGGTAGATGGGGCCGAAAAGAATCATGAAAAGTGCATCAAACGGTTGCTGAACGACCCAAACGTAAAAGAATTTACCTTTTGATTTCGTTATGTAGAATGAGTTTTTATTTTGTATCAATCAACATGAATCATATCCAGAAGTTACTGTTTCTCACGGCTTTATTGAGTAGTAGCCTTGCCTTCGGTCAACTTACCGAAGACCCCGACGAGCGCCGGGACCAGGGCCGCGATCCACTACGAACGCAAACGCCCGAAGGCCGCCCGTTGCCGTTTGGTCAGCGGCTGCGGTTTGGGGGTGGCATCAACGGGTTTCGCTTCGGCAATCCGTTTAGTTTAGGCGTTTCGCCGGTCATTGCTTATCAGGCTACCGAGCGCCTGATTGTGGGCCTTGGCGGAACCTACACCTACACCCGCTATAAAGGCTACACGAGTACGGGCACAACGGTGCCGCTGCAAACGTATAACCAATATGGTGGCCGGGCCTTTGTGATGTATGAGTTTATTCCGTCGATTTTGGCGAACCTGTATCTGCACGGTGAGATAGAAAACACCTCAATATCGGTCAAGTACGATCAAACAGGCCAGAAGGCGACCGATGGGCTAACGTCTCCGCTGGTTGGCATAACCTATTCGCAGCCCATTTCCCGCCGGTTTGGTGTTAACCTGACGGCGTTGTATAATCTGAATTACAGTGACAATAGCCTGGCGCGCACAATTTATGGCAGCCCCTTTGTGCTTCGCTTATCCTTCTTTTAATTTACCTGCGCTTGTCTAACAAAACAAGGCGTTTCCAGACTGGAAACGCCTTGTTTTGTTAGACAAGGGTTATCACTGAATTTTGTCCCAGATTAAATCAGCAATCTTCTGCATACCCGCGTCATTCGGGTGAGCTGCAACGCCCGGATTTGCATACTGACTGGCAAAATACGGCCCTTGCCCCACTAAGCAACTTAAATCAACGAGCGAATAGCCTCTTTCATTAATTACTTTACGGATAACCGCATCCGTCTTTGGTCGTTCCCAGACACTGGTTGTGCTGACGATTTTGACCCGTTGGCCAGCGTTGGCCAGCCGCTCTAAAAGTTGCCGAAACTGCATTTCAAACTGACGCCCCTGCACATCGCCATCCTCTACGTTTTCCCCAATCCGAATAAGTATCAAATCCGGCTTAAATTCCTGAAGGACCTGATTAAATTCATCAAGGCTGTAGTTGGGTTTGCCAAAATCACGTTCAAAACCTCCGCCCGACTGGAGCTTAACGGTCGTGGGCGGGTGAAGCAGTTGCAAACGGCTGGTTAGAAGATGAACGAAGTCTTTTTCGGGGGCTGACGCAGCCATGCCATTGAAGTTAAACCAACCCAGGTCGGGGGCTGGTCCATGGCTCATAATACTGTTGCCAATCACTAACATCCGCTGGTAATAAAGACTAAACGAAGCCGCGCGACTTCGGGAGGTTTTATCGCCAACGCGAAAGCGTGTTAATACCTTCCCGCCAGTTGTCAAGGTAACTTGTTGACCTGTCCGCCAACTTTGCCCATTGTCCAGCGAGTATTCATAGACTGCCTGAGCAGGTAACGTATCGGTTGTAAGCTGGATCGTTGTGCTGAAATAAAAATTCCCGCCATTCGGGTTAAACTGTGGGGGCGATGCGGCCAACGTGTCGACCCTGGGCGGATCAACGACCGGGCTGGCCGTTGATGACGAAACGGGCGTTGTTGTGGCGCTACCGGGCGTAGTGCTAACTGGCACTGAAGTTGTAGTGCTATTGGTAGGTGAGGTGGTGCAGGAGCAAACCGATGTCGACGTAGCTGGCTTCGATGACTTGTCGGGCGGACTTTTGGAGCCAATAAGTGCCGGATAGTCTTTAACGCAACTACTTAGGCCAAGTAGGATGACCAGAAAAGGAAGGATCACTGTATGGCTTTCCAAAGACAAGACAATACGTCTGCGCTGAAGATGCATCAGGTAAGGTCAGTTAAACTTGCTATATATTTTACCCTGTAAAGTAAATGAAAATTCGATTGTTTGGTTCAACAGGATAATTTCTGCTAAATCAATTTACGTGATGCGTAGACCGGAAGTTCTATCTGGATTTATTATCGCTTATGTAGAATAAGCGATTGCGTATGGGTTTCATTATCAACTATAATGAGAATATAGAACAATTTTTTTATAAAATTAGTAGTTTTGCAATCATTTATTTCCCAGGCACTATGCTGTTTAGTTCAGCAATTTTTTTGTTTCTCTATCTGCCATCTTTTTTACTTGTTTATTATTTATTACCCAAACGATGGCATAATGCGTTTCTGTTTGCCGCAAGCCTGCTTTTTTATGCGTGGGGTGAAGGACTTGTCGTGTTGGTATTGTTGTTGTCCGCCTTTATTAATTTTGTTGCCGGTCGGCTGGTGGAAAAAGGCCAGCGAAAGGCTGGTTTATTGTTGTCTTTGAGCGGCAGTTTATCACTTCTGTTTTATTATAAGTACACCAACTTTCTTGTTAATTCGCTCCAGGGTTTTGCCGAATCATTTGGACTGCCAATTGCTGAAAATTTAACAATAACGCAAATTGCATTGCCTATTGGTATCAGTTTCTATACGTTTCAGGGTATTTCCTACACACTTGATATTTATTGGGGACGCATTCGGGCAAATCGTAGCTTTCTGGATTATGGAACGTATGTGGCCATGTTTCCGCATCAGATTGCCGGGCCAATTGTTCGCTATGCCGATATTGCTCCCGAACTCGCAGACCGCACAACTACGATTGAGCGATTTGGCATTGGCGCTGAGCGGTTTATTATCGGACTTGCTAAGAAAATACTCCTGGCTAATACATTTGCCAGTTTAGCTGATACAATTTTCAATGCACCTTCCGACAGCTATTCCTGGGAAACTGCCTGGCTTGGCATCATAGCCTATGCCCTGCAAATTTATTTTGACTTCTCTGGCTACTCCGACATGGCTATTGGTTTAGGCAAAATGGTTGGTTTTGATTTTAAGGAAAACTTCAACTACCCCTATATTTCCACGTCCATTCAGGACTTCTGGCGACGCTGGCATATATCGCTATCGAGCTGGTTCCGCGATTATGTATACATTCCACTGGGGGGTAATCGGGGCAGCAAAGCGCGCACCTATCGTAATCTTCTGATTGTATTTTTTGTGACAGGGTTATGGCACGGAGCCAGTTGGAATTTCATTGTCTGGGGCCTGTATCATGGTGTGTTTCTGCTTGTTGAACGGGCTGGCTTTGGCAAACGTCTGGACCGCATCTGGTCACCTTTTGCACACGGATATACGATTTTGGTCGTGCTGATAGGCTGGGTATTTTTTCGGGCTGAAACCTTGACGTCGGCCCTAACTTATCTGCAAAAAATGATAGGTTTTGGCAGCCATACATCAGCTCAATTACTTTATCCGGTAGCCTATTTCCTGAACACAGAAAACAGTATCTCATTACTTATTGGAGTCGTACTGGCAACGCCGGTTTATCATCATTTTCAGCGGGCTTTGCTGCGGTTGGACGCACGATTGGTCTACCCACTAATGCGCCATCTTGTAAGCACTTTATACGTTGTCAGTCTGTTTAGTTTATTTATTATGGCTGTTATGTATTTAGCCGCTGACACATATAATCCATTCATTTATTTTCGGTTTTAATAAAACAGTTAATTAGTTGTTTTATTAAAATCAATTTTTGTGAAAAAATATGGAAATAAATTATCAAAACCAGCTTAATAAAGAGCCGAAGCCAAATCGGTATCGTGTTCTTCTTACCGGCATTGGCTTTGCAATTAGTATGCTCTTGCCTGCCTTTGACCAGTGGGTTGGTTTTTCGTCCAGTTTCAAAAGTACCGAGAAACGAATTTTAACCCCCTTTCCAACATTTAATTTCCCCCACGTAAAAACGTATATTCACGAATTTAATCAATATTATAGAGAAAATTTTGGCTGGCGAAATGCGCTGTTTTATCAGTATAGCCAGCTAAAATACCGGCTGATGGACGTTTCGCCATTGCCCCAAAAAGTTATTCTTGGCAAACACAACTGGTTTTATCCCGGAAACAGTTTAAATAACGTAGCAAATCAACATCAGGGATTATTACCAATAACCCCCGCTACGCTGCAGGCAATTGCCAGCCGATTGACAACTCACCAGCAGGAACTGGCTACGCTGGGCATTCATTTTTACGTAATGGTTGCGCCGGACTCCTACACGATATACCCTGAGAATTTGCCAGCCTATATACGGCGGAATCCCCTAAACTCTAACTTTGACTGTTTAAAGCGGCACCTGGCAAAATACACAACCATTCCGCTTATTGACGTTCGGGTGGCCTTGCGGAATGCTAAATCCACCCACCTGACCTATTGCCAAACGGATACTCATTGGAATGATTATGGTGCGCTGATTGCAAGCCTGACCGCCATCAGGCGGGTGCGGCAGGACTTTCCCTGCATGCCGATGCCTATCCTACAGGACTATAAAATTCGGGCTGAAGAAGGCGCTGGCGGAGATTTAGTTACCATGCTGGCCCTGAATCGGGAAATTACAGATTCGGTCAACTACAGCATACAGCCTCCCTGCTATTTAAAATCCCGGCAAACAGAAAGTAGGGAAAGCAGTCCGATGAAACTTCCATCGCAACGGTTTGTTAGTATAAATAAAAATTTACCCAACTTATTGTTAGTGGGCGATTCATTCGGTTTCGCCATGGCTAAATTTGTGCCAGGCTATTTCTCAGAATCTTATTTTGTATATACCAACTCCCTTAAAAAAGAATTAATTCGTTCCGAAAAACCAGATGCTGTAGTCATTGTGATTGTTGAGCGGAATTTAACTGATCTGGCCAGGTTATAATACAGAATAACGATACTTGCTAAACAGTAAGTTACTCCATCTCGTTAGCACTATAAATGAATAATACTATTACCCGTATTACGGCCATCCTCTTCGCTATCATGATGCTTTTACCCACGTTTGGTCAAGTATCAGGGCTGTCGGCGGGATTTAGCAGTACCGAGAATCGACAATTGAAAGAAATGCCCGCGTTGAATTTCCCGCACGTTCGAAATTTTTCCCATCAGTTTGACCAGTATTACAAGGAGAGTTTTGGCTGGCGAAATGCGCTGTTTTATGTCTATAGCCGCTGGAAATTTAAGGTGCTGCGCCAATCGCCGTTGCCCGAAAAAGTAGTCATCGGTAAAAACGGCTGGCTTTATCTGGGCAATAGCTATAATCGGGTAGTCGACCAGCACCGGGGTTTTTTGCCGCTCTCTGCCGACTCGGCCCGGATCATGGCTACCCATCTGGCATCCCTCCAACAGGAATTAGCCCGGCAGGGTACCCGCCTGTACGTATTCGTTGCCCCTGATTCGCATAGCATTTATCCCGAATACCTGCCCAACCAGTTGCAGGCGTCTACAGGTCCATCCCGTTTGGATGTGCTTAAAGCGGCAATGCAACACACGAATGTGCCCTTTGTGGATATTCGCGATACGTTACGGGCTGCTAAAAAAGACAATGTCGTTTATTACCAAACCGATACACATTGGAACGATTATGGAACCCTGGTCGGTTGTGCGGCCCTGTTGAACCGGATTCGGCAGGACCTGCCCATGATGCCGCCTGTTCGCCAGTCAGATTTTCACATCGAAAAGCAGCGCGGGTTAAGTGGCGATCTGAGCACAATGCTTATGCTTCAGGAGCAGATGAGCGACCCGGTTTATTATTACATTAAACCCATTGCCAGCCGGGCGGGAAAACAGACTGCCGTTGAGAAGAGTCCTAAGTTAGATTTCCCATCCACCCGTTTCGCAGGCCCGGCTACCGACCGGCTGCTGTTCATTGGCGATTCATTCAGTCACAGCATGATGGCGTTCCTGCCGGGTTATTTTCGGGAATCTTATTTTATTCGGGACAGTAAACTGGACCCTGCCGTACTCAGAGTCCAACAACCGGCTGTAGTGGTTATCGAAATTGTCGAACGAAACATCGACAAACTGGCCACTTTCTGATGACGAAGTAAGTAACGGACTGAGACAGTCGACTTGGTTTACCCATTCCACTGCGTTCGCTTACTTCCATATACCGACTATTTCCTCCCCAGGATTGAATCAGCCGCTTTCTCGGCAATCATAATAACGGGCGCGTTGGTATTACCAGCCACAATGGTCGGCATGATAGAGGCATCGACCACGCGTAACCCCTCGATCCCATGCACCCGAAGATTGGCATCAACCACAGCCATGTTGTCAGATGCCGGCCCCATTTTGCACGTACCAACCGGGTGATACACCGTTTCGAGTACGGCCAGAATATGGTGCCACAGGTCGTCGTCGGACTGGTGAACGAGTGGCAAATTGATTCCCTGGCTAAACGACCCGAATGCGTCGGCCTGCATCACTTCAATTGCTTTCCGAAGGCCGCTAATCAGCACCAGCCGGTCGGCTTCGTCGGCTAAGTAGTTGGGTTGAATAACGGGCGCATCGAGTGGATTAGCCGACCGCAGGCCAATATGCCCCCGGCTTTGGGGTTTCAATAATGTGGGCAGAATGGTATAGCCGTCGGAGCGTGGATAGGTTTTGTCGTCGTAAAAATCTGCTTTTCCGTCATTGCCAAAATGAACCGGTGCAAAATGAAACTGCATGTCGATTCGGTCCTGGAGAGGAACGGCTGAATTGCTCTCCGTAATCCCGCTTCCCGTTTTCAGAAACGCAACGGCTTCGAGCGGGCTTGTGGTCAAGGGGCCCTTCCGGTTTATGAAAAACTGCGCCAGCCCTTTTAGTTGATTCAGCGGCTTGAGATAGGAATTTGCCGATACACCTCGCTGCGAACTTAAACTGCTAACGCCCGTAAAGACATGATCCTGTAAATTCTGACCCACACCGGGTAACTCTTTTTTCACCTGGATTCCTGCCGAACGGAGTGCGTCGACCGGCCCAATGCCCGACAGCATCAGGAGTTGTGGTGATTGAAACGCACCCGCCGACAAAATAACGTCCCGGCGGGCCGTAGCTTGCTGGGTTTGGTTTTTGCCGATAATAAACTCGACACCCGTTACACGGTCAGTTTGGAGTAAAAGCTGCGTTGTATGGGCGTGCGTAAGGACGGTTAGGTTTGAACGGTTCAGCACCGGTTTTAGGAATGCCGATGCCACACTGTGCCGACGCCCGTTTTTGATTGTAAACTGGAACAAACCCGCGCCTTCCTGTGTGGCCCCATTATAATCTGTGTTAGACCGAATGCCCGACTCAGCGCAAGCCTCGACAAACGCATTCGCCAAAGGCGTTTGAAATCGAGTGGCAAAGGTAACGTTCAAGGGGCCGCTCCGGCCATGATAGCGCGAATCGAGCTGGTCATATTGCTCGTTGTGCTCCGACCGAATGAAATATGGTAGTACTTCCTGATAACTCCAGCCTGGATTACCCAGGGCAGCCCAGTTGTCGTAATCGAGAGGATTGCCACGAACATAGGCCATGGCGTTGGTCGACGAACAGCCGCCAAGTGTTTTACCACGAGGCTGGTACATTCGACGGCCCTGCAAGGCGGATTGTGGCTCGGTCCAGAAGCCCCAGTCGACCGTCGATTTATGAAGCTTGGCGTAAGCTGCCGGAATATGGATTTCCATTTTTGTATCTGGTCCGCCCGCTTCGAGCAGCAACACCGACGTGGCGGGGTCGGCAGAGAGCCGGTTCGCCAGCACACAGCCCGCTGATCCGGCACCAATAATGATATAGTCGAAAACCATAATCAAAAGTTAAGCGTAAACGCATTATGCACAAAAGAATAGCAAACGTGTAAGGCGTCGATGAAGGAGTTGCTCTGGAACTTATCGCTTTGCACCCTAACGTTTATAAACAAAAGACGGGCTTTTTTATTTAACTACTACGGCGTGTTTATTCAAATGGTGTTGTCAGGGTGTGTGTGATGAATAAAATACAGCTACTGAAATGGATGATGTACGTGTATTAGCCAAAGGATTGCGCTTTCCCGAAGGGCCAGCGTTTGATATAGACGGTAATCTCTGGTGTGTGGAGCAGGAGGGTGGCAGCTTGTTTTGCCGATCGAAACAGGGTGATACAAAACGTGTTCATACAGGCGGGCGACCCAACGGGATGGTTTGCCATCAAGGTCTGCTTTGGTTCTGCGATTCGGGTGAAAACAGCATCCGTCGTCTGAATATTCACACGGGTCGTATTGATACTGTCGTAAGCCACATCAGCGGACAACCGCTTGATCACCCCAACGATTTACTCTTCGATAGCCATAACAACCTGATCATCACCTGCCCCGGTCCACCCGATGGGCAGCAATCAGGCTATGTGGCAGTGTATACGGCTAACGGCTCTATTGATGTGATTGCCGAAGGGCTAACCTATCCCAACGGGCTTGAATTCTACCCCGATCGGCAAACGCTGTTGATTGCCGAAACGCATGAGCAACGAATTTGGGGGGGCTATTGGGATCCGGAAGCGTTGAGTTGGGAGACGTTGCACGTCTGGGCGACAGTAACGGATGCTCCAGCCGGAGCGAAGATGCCCGGCCCGGACGGTATGGTTGTTGGTCCTGACAAAAACCTGTATGTAGCGGTATTTGGAGAGGGTATTATTCGGGTGTTTTCAGCAGATGGTCAGCCGATTCGCGACATTCATTTACCCGGCCAGAATCCGTCCAACTGTTTTTTCGACCCAACAGGCGAACTGGGTCTTATCGTCACCGAGACCGAACGGGGAGAGTTGCTAAGCATACTTGTGTAGCTGCTGAAATAAAGAAAGTAGCGCAGCAGGTGCGTTTACAGAGACTATGCTACTTTCACTTTGTACTATTCCTTCAGTTCGGCTATTACGGTTACGCCCCCTTTGGTCACGTCGCCGATTTTAACTTTTATAGCAGCATCTAACGGCAGAAAAACATCTACCCGCGAGCCGAATTTTATAAAGCCAAACTCGTCGCCCTGCTTAACCGGCTGGCCCTCTTTCACATACCATATTATGCGCCGGGCCACTGCCCCGGCAATCTGTCGAAACAGAACCTGCACACCACTCGCCAGTTCAATGACCACTGTTGTCCGTTCGTTCTCGGTGCTTGATTTAGGATGCCAGGCTACTAAATACTTACCCGGAAAATACTTAAAATACCGAACAATGCCCGATACGGGGTTTCGATTGACGTGAACATTGAGGGGCGACATGAAAATGGAAATCTGCCGCCGGCGGTCCTTAAAATATTCGCTTTCTTCTGTTTCTTCAATAACAACAACTTTACCATCGGCGGGGGCAATAACCTGAGTGTCGCCCGTAGTGAGCACACGGGTTGGAATGCGAAAAAACTGAACGACCAGCACCAACAAAACCAGGCTAATGATCGCCAGCAATGTAGTTGCGGTCGGATTATCCGAAAAAAGATAAATATAAGCGAGCAGATTCAGAGCCAGCAGAACCAGCCCGGTTGTCAGCATTATCGTGGTGCCTTCGCGATGTAAGCGCATGAATATGGATGAGATATGATGTACGATGTATTAATGGCGTGGCCAGTATGGGCAAAATTATACACCATACATCATACATCATACATATTGGCGTAAATCAGTAGCCGCCCCGGTATTTATAGGTGCTGGCTACTTTATCAATAGCCACAATATAAGCGGCTAAGCGCATAGGTACCTGATAGCGCTGCGAGGTTTCAAAAACCCGGTCGAATGCATCTTTCATCACACGGTCGGCCCGGCGGTTAATTCGGTCAAGTGTCCACTTATACCCAATTCGGTTTTGCACCCATTCAAAATAGGAGACTGTTACGCCACCTGCGTTAGCCAGGATATCAGGTACAACTAAAATTCCTTTGCCATTAATAATCTCATCGGCGCTGGCTGATGTTGGTCCGTTGGCGCCTTCCACAATCATTTTGGCCTGAATCGACCCCGCATTGTCGTCAGTAATCACGTCTTCCTTTGCGGCCGGTACCAGCACATCGACGGCCAGCGATAACAATTCTTCATTGGTAATTTTTTCGGCGCCCGCAAAGCCTTCCAGGGTTCCTTTGTTGGCGTTCCGGTAGCTGACGGCAGCGGTAATGTCAATACCGCTTTTGTTGTAATAACCGCCCGAAATATCGCTCACCGCCACCACCGTAACCCCCCGCTCATGGAGCAGTTCAGCCGCAAACGACCCTACGTTGCCAAATCCCTGGATGGCCGCCGTAGCGCGGTAGGGGTTCATCCGCAATTTATCCATGGCTGCCAGAGCGGCCACCGTAACTCCTCGACCTGTGGCCTCTGTGCGTCCCAGGGATCCGCCCAGCACAAGCGGTTTGCCCGTTACCACATTGTTGACCGTCATTCCTTTTGCCTTCGAGTACTCGTCCACAATCCAGGCCATCTCGCGCGGGCCGGTGCCCATATCCGGGGCCGGAATATCCCGGTCAGGTCCAATAACGTCGAGCATGGCAACGGTGTACTGGCGAATAAGTCGCTCAATTTCGCCCGCCGACATGTCGCGCGGGTTGCAGGCGATCCCCCCTTTCGCACCGCCATACGGAATATCGACAACAGCGCACTTCCAGGTCATCCAGGCGGCCAATGCCCGAACTTCGTCGAGGTGTACTGCCGGATCGAGCCGTATGCCGCCTTTGGCGGGTCCCAGAATATTGGAGTGAATAACCCGGTAGCCTTCAAAAACTTTGATGGCTCCATTATCCATCGTAACGGGCAGACCAACAATCACTTGCCGGGCTGGTACTTTTAGAATGTCGTACATCTCGTCGGAGATGCCCACCAGTTTGGCTGCAGCATCGAAACGAGACATCATCGACTCAAGTGGATTCTCTTTATCTTTTATCGGAGCTGGTTCAATATATCCCATGACTTTAGCTAAATGCCTGTTTTAAAAACAAAATTTGTTGTGAAGTGTGTTGCAAACTTAGCGAATCAACCAATTACATGCTGAAAAGTATATTTTTTCTTTGATTATTATAATTATCCAAATTCAGTAGAATTGTTAAATATTTGTTTTCTAATCCAAAGAGTTTTTCATGATTAGTGCAGGGAACCGAATATTAATCTGCTAAATGCGAGAAAGGCAGATGGATAAATTCTAAAAAAAAGTACTTATAGTTTATAGGTTCATTGATAAACCAATCATAAACCATTAATTTTGTGCCCAAAACAATAGCACACCATTAAACGACTATACATGCTATGGTTCAGGAAGAGAAAAAACGATACTCAGAAGAAGATCTAAAGGAATTCGAAGAGCTGATTGGCCAGAAACTCGACGGCACCCGCTCTGAGTTGAACTATATTAAAGAAACGCTCAGTAAACGCAACGACAGCGGCACCGACAATACATCCGGTAATTCTAAATTGCTGGAAGATGGCGCCGATACCAGCGAACGCGAAAATTTGAGCCAATTAGCCGCCCGACTACAAAAATTTATTCAGCAGTTGGATGCAGCTATGGTACGCATTAAAAACGGTACATACGGCATCTGCAAAGATACGGGCAAGCTAATACCGAAAGAGCGGCTTCGGGCGGTGCCACACACACAGCAGACAATAGAAGCTAAATTGCGTCAGTCAAGGTAGGACAAGCGCTCACTCAACATAGCGTACTATCAATTAGGATAATTGATGTAGTATTTGCCTATGCATAAAAAAGCAGCTTTGGGAAGCCCCAAAGCTGCTTTTTTATGCATAGGCAAGACATTTCGATGAAAATGGAGTTATCTTGATAGAGCCGGAGCCAAAACCTACATTTCTTAAACAAAATACCTGTTTTTTTGTCATTACGGCAAGCAAAGTTTAACTATCAATTATTATGCTGGAACGCCTGGAAGAAATTCGGGAAAATATATTTCGCTATCTGGAAGCCCGCATCGAACTATTTACACTGGAGAGCCGTGGCAAACTTGAAGAAGGTGTCGTTGTTGGTGTTCACGG
The DNA here is from genome assembly GCF_054781775.1 of Spirosoma areae. Classification (NCBI taxonomy): domain Bacteria; kingdom Pseudomonadati; phylum Bacteroidota; class Cytophagia; order Cytophagales; family Cytophagaceae; genus Spirosoma; species Spirosoma areae. The sequence goes on from NZ_BAAGTT010000024.1 coordinate 163,772, forward strand.
CATTGTTTTAGGGTTGCTGAGCACACTGACTATGGTGTTTTTGTTTAGTTTGCTGGCGGCTTACCTAAACGAAGTAACTGAGAGTCGGTATGTCGGTTTTTTAATCGTAGCTGCTTTCTTTCTGCTGTTAACAATTTTGTGGGTAGCCGCTAAAGATTTCTTTAAATCGAAAATCCGTGGAGCAGCTTATAGCGCCATGAAAAAAAGTCAGGAGAAAAAACACGAAGAGAAGTCGGAGGCTGTTGAAGAATTAATGGCCCAGGCTCGCTCGACCATGAATGAGCCTGGGAACTAACCAAAAGCGTTTATTAACCCTGTAAGGCTTTGATAAAGAGTCTACTAAGCTATCAGTATTTGATTGACTATTTTAAAAATTAGCAGGACAAATGGAAGACCCCAAGATATTATTCGCTGATACGACGGCCCGCCGTGCTCAGTTAATGGCTGCTACTGAGCGGTTCAAAACCTCAATTTCTGATAGTGTAGACTCTATCAAAGATGATGCTACTGAAGTTGGTAAAACAACTGCATTTGTCGCAGGTGCCGCTTTAGCCGTATATTTGGTTATAAATGCCATTTTGCCAAAATCCGATGAATACCGATATGCCGAGAAATACGGCGAACGCGACGATCTGGATGACGATGATTTTGATGACTATGCGGATGAAGCTAATGAGGATGACGAAGTTGCTCCCCATCCGTCCAATCGCAAAGTTGCCAGGCAGCAGGCCAATAAAATGCAGAAGTCGGCAGCCGCGAGCGGTCTCATTGGTGGAATTGTTACATCGGTTTTAACCAACATTGCTCGTGAGCAGCTAACTGGATTCTTAGCCCGCATTCGTACTAATAATGCCATCAACCCAACTGCCGAACCAACCGAATACCACGAACAGGCACCAACCCAGCCTGTTGACTACACTTCGTGATTACAAGCTATCTGGCCGAAAGGCCTTCGCCGTCCTGCTCGATCCTGACAAAATCGAGCAGGACGTATTGGCTAACTTATTAATTCGCACTACTGACTATCCTGTCGATTTTTTTCTGGTTGGGGGTAGTCTGGTAACCCAATATGCTCATAAAGAAGTCATTACCACACTTCGTCACTATACAAATACGCCCATCATTCTATTCCCCGGCAATCCGCTGCATATTGAGCCATCAGCTGATGCTATCTTCTTTTTATCACTCATTTCAGGCCGAAATCCAGAGTTTCTTATTGGTCAGCATGTAATTGCGGCTCCTTTGCTCAGGAAAAGTAACCTCGAAATTCTGCCAACAGGGTACATGCTTGTTGATAGTGGCATGCAAACAACCGTCTCCTACGTTAGCGGGACGATGCCCCTTCCCTACGATAAGCCCGGTGTGGCTGCCTGTACGGCTATGGCTGGCGAAATGCTGGGTCTCCAATTGATGTATTTAGATGCGGGCAGTGGTGCACGCCGGGCCGTATCGCCCGAAATGATTGCTGCCGTCCGGGCCGTAGTTGACCTGCCCATTATCGTTGGGGGAGGTATCAACTCAGGTGAAAAAGCGTATGCGGCCCTAAAAGCGGGTGCCGATATGATTGTCATCGGGAACGGCATTGAACAGGACCCCGACCTGTTGCCGCAATTGTCGACTGTGGTTCGGGCGTTTAATCAATCTGTCCTACAAGCCTAATCTTATGAAAAGTTTTGCCCGTGTATGGCTACAATTAATTCTGGTAGCGTTCACCTGTCTGTTTGTTCAGCATAAGGCTGGTGCTCAATCGACCAGCCGAAAAGTTTATACCGTTGTTGAACAGGACCCTGAATTTCCAGGTGGAAAAGCAGCTCTAAGCCGTTATTTAGCGGAAAATATACAGGTTACGGGTTCGATGATACGTAAGAATTACAATGCCGGTCCAATAGCCGCTAAATTTATTATTGACGAACTCGGCTATATACACGATGTTCGGGTTACGACCAAACCGCTTGACAAAAAAACATTTAAACGACTGGAAGGTTTTATGGCCACCATCATTGCGGCAATCGAAAAAATGCCCCGATGGGTACCGGGTGAGGTGGGTGGCAAAGCCGTTCCCGTATTCTATACGCTACCCATTGAAGTGAATATTTAATAAGTGATAAGTGGCTGACGCAGAGGTTTTATTCCGCTCCAGCCACTTACTACTTATTACTGATTTTACACATTCATCAGCGATTCCCGACGGCGCATTTTACCGGCTGGAATACCAAACATCATCTTAAATCGACGGCAAAAGTAAGCGGTATCTTTGTAACCCACTTCGGCACCGATAGCCCGGATGCTCTTTTTGCTCGTTCTGAGTAAGCCTACTGCCGCTTCCATGCGCTGGTACTCAATATAATCCTGCGGATTAATACCGGTTAGCATTTTAAAGTACTGCCCAACATAATCTTCAGAAACGTTCGCTACGTTAGCCAGCACTTTGTTCGACAGGTCGCCCCCAAGATTTTCTTTGATATAGGCGAAAATGTCAATCAGGCGCGGGTCTTTAAAATAGGTGCTATTGGTAACTAACTGCTCGACAAACAGGTGATTTTTGAGAATGTACCGAACAACTTCAATAACAATCTCCTCCGTTTTAATCTTAATAATTCGCCCTTTACCCGCCAGATCGGTCATGTCCTCGGCCAAAATCTGGTCGATGGTGGTGGCTAAATGTTCCTGCCGCTTTATAATAAATGGCGGTACATCGAGCGAGTTAAAGAAATTAACCGAATCAAATACTTTGGCTTCAAACGACACGTAGCCGAATGAGTTGGGCAGGTGACTGATTAATTTGGGGTCATGGTTACCTTCCCAATAGGATTCCCGATGAGTCATAAACTCCTCATTCGAGACAGTTTTTGGATTTGACGGGTCGCCATAGGTAACCGTAACGTGTTTGCCGCCCGGAATAAATAGCATATCACCTACCTCTACCTTTATTTTTTCATCACCGATGGACACATCACCATTGTATAAAATCAATAGCGTATTCTCGACATCGTAAAAATTTTTTATCGTAATCGGCTGCAAAATCCGAATATTGCGGGCTTTGATGAACTTCACGCCCAACGATTCGATTATTTTATTATAATCTTCCATAGCTGAAAGGAGTAGGTGCGTAAATCAGAACTTCACTAAATTTGCACAAAACTAATAATTTGTACAAAACTAATACAAGTATAAATATTTCCAAAAAAATCAAAAAAATAATGCGTATTCAGTATGAACACGCATTATCTGATTGGAAAAATTCTATTTTAGGCTGAAATAGGCTATCGTATAATCTCCCGAGCAATCACTAATTTTTGGATTTCAGATGTACCCTCGTAAATCTGAGTGATTTTTGCGTCGCGCATGAGCCGCTCAACATGAAATTCTTTTACATACCCATAGCCACCATGAATCTGCACGGCCTCGGTGGTGGCCCACATGGCCACATCCGACGCGAATAACTTGGCCATTGCGGCAGCCTGTACGTAATCTTTGTGCTCATCTTTAAGCCGGGCAGCTTTATAAACCAGTAACCGGGCGGCTTCTATCTTCGTCGCCATTTCTGCTAATTTGAACTGAATCGCCTGATGCTCAAAAATTTGCTTACCGAATGATTTGCGCTCCTGGCTGTATTTCAATGCGAGTTCATAGGCTCCGGCGGCAATACCCAACGCCTGAGCCGCAATGCCAATACGGCCCCCGTTCAGGGTCGTCATCGCAAATTTGAAGCCAAAGCCGTCTTCGCCAATGCGGTTTTCTTTGGGCACGTTCACGTCGGTGAAGAGCAGCGAATGGGTGTCAGATGCCCGAATACCCATTTTATCTTCTTTTTTACCCACCACAAAACCAGACGTTCCTTTCTCAATAATCAGACAATTGATGCCCCGGTGTTTTTTCTCGCGGTCGGTTTGGGCAATGACCAGACAAATGCCTGACGAGTTGCCGTTTGTAATCCAGTTTTTTGTCCCGTTCACGACATAGTAATCTCCTTTATCGTCGGCGGTGGTAGCCTGGGAAGTAGCATCAGAGCCTGCTTCAGGCTCCGACAGGCAAAAGGCGCCGATAGTTTCGCCAGTAGCCAAGCGAGTTAGGTATTTCTGTTTTTGATCCTCGGTACCGTAGGCGTCAAGACCGTAACAAACAAGCGAGTTATTAACCGACATGATTACTGACGCCGACGCATCAATCTTGGAAATCTCCTCCATCGCCAGTACGTAGGACACGGTATCCATGCCACCTCCGCCATAGTCCGGCGAAACCATCATGCCCAAGAACCCCAGTTCGCCCATACGCTTGACTTGCTCTGCCGGGAAGCGGGCTTCATTGTCGCGCTCAACTATGCCGGGTAAAAGTTCGCTTTGGGCAAAATCGCGGGCCGCTTCCTGCACGGCAAGATGCTCCTCCGATAAATTAAAGTTCAGTCCCTGTAGCTCTGCTGCTGCCGTTGCCATCATTAAATGTGTTAATTGGATGCGTCTGCCGATTATATGGTAAAGGTAGGAAATTGTTGGATTAATGGTATGCGTGCATACTACTCAACAAACAAGGTAATTAACTCAGCTATGCAGGCGGGTTTGTGATTTCCCTCCACTTCAAACACGCATTCGACAATAACTCGTGTAGTATTTCCTTGAGGTTCAACGTGATGCACCCATGCTTTCATACGCAAACGGCTACCCACCGGAACCGCGTTTGTAAACCGGATTTTATTCGCTCCGTAGTTTATGCCCATCTTCACCGACTCAATCCGGTAGAGTTCGGCCAGTAGTTTGGGGGCCAACGAAAGCGTCAGAAAGCCATGAGCGATTGGCGTTTTATAGGGTGATTCGCGAGTAGCCCGTTCGGGGTCAGTATGAATCCACTGGTGGTCGCCGGTGGCTTGGGCAAAAAGATTGACCATTTCCTGGGTGATGGTCGTGTATTCAGTTTCGCCGAGTGACTGTCCGGCATGGGCCGAAAATTCAGCCAGATTGGTAAAGGTTAGCATGAGTGTTCGGGTTTTATGAACTTTGCTGGTATGAATGCAACCAAAGTTCACACGTTTACTGTAGAAGGTAATCAACTGGGCTATCAAAAGTTTGGGAGTGGTCCTGCTATATTACTGGCCTTTCATGGGTTTGGGCAGAGTAATCGGATATTTATGCCCCTGGAGCCATCGCTGGGAGCACAATTCACTATCTTTTCCATTGATTTATTCTTTCACGGACGGAGCCGTTACGCCACGAATCAACTCCTTACAAAAGCCAATTGGCAACGGTATATCACCGCTTTTTTACAGACCCAAAATATAGAACGCTTTTCGCTAATGGGGTTTAGCCTCGGTGGGCGATTTACTTTGGTCACGGCAGAAGCTTTCGCAGACCGGCTTGACCAACTTTTTCTCATTGCCCCCGATGGCATTACGCACATTCCCTGGTATCGGCTGGCAACGAGTTCAGGCGTGGGGCGGTGGTTGTTTGGTTATGTGCTGCATCATTTGCCCATATTAATAACAGCGGGTCATGCGCTGACTCGCTTAGGCTTACTCAATCGAATGGCTATGCGCTTTGCCGAAATTTCGTTGGCCACCTCCGAACAACGCGCCTTGGTCTACCAAACCTGGACGCAATTTCGGTTGATAGATCCAGAGTTGACGAAACTCGCCAATGTGTTGAATGCCAATCCAGTACGCGTGCGTTTTTTCACCGGTGCGTTCGACAAAATTGTACCAGGCTCTTTTATTCTTCCCCTCACAAAACGGCTGCGGCACTATGAACTAACGGTGTTGCAAACCGGGCATAATCACCTGATTGAACTCCTGGACACTACTTTAACGACTTTTTGATAACCTGCCAAAGCCCGATAATTGAGGCCATAATCAGGCCGACGACAATCACCTGCGTCCAGGTACTTTGGTTTGGGTTTTCTAACAACGTTTTGATTTCGCGGGCTTCGTGCCCCGACCAGATAGCCAGTAAGGTGCGGGGCGTCATGCCCAGAAACCCACCCAGTAAAATATTTCTGAGTTTCGCGCCCGACAGCGCGAACAGCAAATTTGTTAGCCCGAAAGGGAGGATAGGCGAGAGTTTGGCAAAAAAGATGACCTGTAATTCGTTGGTCAGAATCCGGTCAAGCACCGATTGAGCTTTTGGATTTCGGCGAATATAAGCCAGAAAGCGATCGTGGTCGATCCAGCGAACAAGGAGATTGATGAACAGAATGCCGCCAAAGTTGATGACAAACATGGGTAAAATGGCCTGCCAGCCCAGAAAATACCCAAAAATCAAAGCCAGCATGGTTGGCGGAGTCAATCCTGCCGACGTGATGGCGCAGGCAATTGTAATGCCTACCCATTGCCAGACCGTAAAGCCTGAAATGGTAGCTTCCTGAACCACCGCAACGTAAGTAAGCACAGACGTAAAAACGATGGGTGTCGCTGATAAAATGATGCCGATAAAGGCCGGTCCGGCAACTGTTTTTAACTGAGTTGATTCCACAAGTAATCAAACGGGGAAAGGGTGGCTGTGGTTTGATTTCCACAGGTATGCCAGCCCGGCCACGTTACATTATTCGCTACTTTTGAGCATGAAATTCGGAACCAAAGCCATCCATGCCGGTATTGAGCCGGACCCCACAACGGGCGCCATCATGACACCCATCTACCAAACCTCAACCTACGTGCAGGAATCGCCGGGCAAGCATAAAGGCTACGAATACGCCCGGACACAGAACCCTACCCGAACGGTGCTGCAAAATAACCTCGCTGCGCTTGAAAACGGTAAACATGGCATCTGCTACGCATCGGGCCTCGGCGCAACAGACGCTATTCTGAAACTGTTCAAGCCCGGCGACGAGATTATTGCCAGCAATGACCTCTACGGCGGCACCTACCGCATTATGGTGCGCGTATTTCAGGAATTTGGCCTCAAATTCAAATTTGTCGATTTGTCGGATTCAGACAATCTGGAAGCGTTGATTACGCCCACCACCAAAATGGTCTGGATTGAAACGCCGACGAATCCGCTGCTTCGGTTGGTGGATATTGCTACCATTGCCGCCATTACGAAACAGCATACCATTCAACTCGTCGTCGATAATACGTTTGCATCGCCCTATCTGCAAAACCCGCTCGATTTAGGGGCCGACATGGTAATGCACTCGGTTACGAAATACCTCGGCGGCCACTCCGATACAGTGATGGGAGCCATTGTCCTGAACGACGACGAAACCGCCCAGCGGTTAGCTTTCATTCAAAACGCCTGTGGGGCCGTGCCGGGACCACAGGACTGTTTTCTGGTGTTGCGTGGCATTAAAACCCTGCACGTTCGAATGCAACGACACTGCGAGAATGCCATGAAGGTTGCTCAGTATCTGCAACAGCACCCTAAGGTAAGCCAGGTATATTATCCTGGTCTGGAGTCGCACGCTGGTCATGACCTGGCTAAAAAGCAAATGCGTGACTTCGGCGGTATGCTTTCCTTTGAACTCAAAGGCGATTCGATGCCCGAAGCCGTGCGCGTGATGGAAAGTTTTGAGGTGTTTTCGCTGGGCGAGTCGCTGGGGGGCGTCGAGTCGCTTTGCACGCACCCGGCCAGCATGACCCACGCCAGCATTCCCAAAGAAGAACGTCAGCGTAACGGACTGAAAGACACGCTCATCCGGCTTAGCGTTGGCATTGAAGATGTAGAGGATTTAATTCAGGATTTGGAGCGGGCGATTGGCTGAGGACTTTGACAAAGTTTTGAACTTTGTCAAAGTCCTCAGCTATTAGAATCTCACCCGAATCCCCGCCAGAAAATTCCGCCCGGCCTGCGGATAATAGCCGTTGTCGGCAGCTATTTTTCCTTCGGAGATATACGCATACGTGTAGCCGTTCGACTCGTAGCGTTCGTTCAGAATATTGTTGAACAGCAGCGTAAACGCGATTTCCTGAGCGAATTTTGTTTTTAGACTGTAAATCAAACGGATGTCATTTGTGAAATACGGATTCAGTTTCCGGCTGTCATTCGAGGTGTTGTCCAGGTACTGCTTGCCCACATATTTCGAGAGTAAGGCGAGTTCTAGCCCCTTCGCGGGCGTAAACAGCAACTGCGACCCAGCGATGACATTCGGAGAAAATGAAATATCGGTCTGGCTGTATTGACGGCTTTCCTGAGTGCCGTTGTCAAAATTGTCTACATACTCCGTAAAGTTCCTGACTTTGTTCTGACTAACCGTTGCATTCACGTTCCAGCGCAGTTGTTTGGCTAACCGGACACCTGCTTCGAGTTCCAGCCCGGCACGGTAACTGACTGGAATATTCACCCGATTGTAGGCCCCAACATCGTTTAACTGCCCTGAAAGCACCAACTGATTCTGATAATTCATGTAATAGGCATTGGCCGTGAAAGCAATTTTCTCGGTCTGCACTTTATAACCCGCTTCATAGTCAATCAGTCGTTCGGCTTTTGGGCGGCTCTCCGGCGTCGATTGGGTGTAATCGTTGCGGTTCGGTTCGCGACGCCCAACACCGACCGATGCGTAGAGCGTACTCCGGTCATTGAGTGTATAGGTTAAGCCAGCTTTCGGATTGAAAAACGTCAATGTGGCATTCTGCTGCACATTCTGTAATTGGCTGTTAAAACCCAGGAACGAATAACTTATTCTCCGCACCTGCAAATCCAGAAAGCCGTTGAGCGATTTACTTACCTGATAAAAAGCTTTGGCGTACAGGTTGAAATCCTTTTTGGCGGCCTTATCGGTATAATACCGGTCGCGAATGTTGGTAGGTCCGGCTACCCGCGCCCAGATAAGTTCGCCAAAGTGCTCACCCTTATACTGATTCCACCCCCCACCAATATTGGCCGTTAGTTTACCGAAACTCGTATAGTCGAACGAGAAAACGGTGCCATAGAAGTGATTATCTAACCACAACCGCCGAATGAAATCGGTCTGCGTTAGTATCGAATCACCGATTACAACATTGGGCAGGCCATAGTTACTATATAGGTCGCCCCCCTTAAATTCTTCATAATAGCCACGACCTTTCGTGTAAAAGAAAGACAAATTCGTCCGCCAGTTCTTACTTAACTCATGCGAACTGATTAGTTGATAATTATCCTGTTGGTAGTTATCAGTCTGGTTATCATAAGTAAACGAATTGTAGGTCCGATTCGTCGTTAGCAGATTTTCCGGTACGCCGTTCCAGGCCTGGTAGGTTTTCTCCTGACCCGAAAAGATGTTTAGCCGCACAAAACTTCTCTTCGCATAATACCCTCCTGATACATAAAACGATTTCAGGTCCGAGAATGCCCGGTCGATGTAGCCATCTGAGTAAATTTTCGACAGGCGGGCATCCAGAACAAAATGATTGCTCAGCAAGCCCGTTCCAGCCAGCACGTTCACCTTGCGCGTACCAAACGACCCGGCAGCCAAGTTCGTTTCGGTATAAGGTTTCTCTTCCAGCTTGTTAGTTTGAATATTCACCGACGCGCCAAAAGCACCCGCGCCATTGGTCGATGTACCCACACCCCGCTGAATCTGCACACTACTCACCGATGAAGCAAAATCGGGCATGTTCACGAAAAACGTCCCCTGCGATTCGGCATCGTTGTAGGGAATGCCATTGAGCGTAACGTTCACCCGCGTGGCATCGGACCCACGAATGCGAATGCCCGTGTAGCCAACGCCCGCCCCGGCGTCGGAGGTGGTTACAATGGAGGGCGTGAAGTTGAGCAGTTGCGGAATATCCTGACCTAAATTTAATTTATCTAAGTCCCGGCGCGTAACATCGGTGTAGGCAATGGCTGATTTTTGATTCGCCCGCGTCGCACTAACGACAACTTCATCAACGGCCACCGCTGTTTTGGATAAAGTAAACATAAGTTTGACGGTGTGGACGGGGTCAACCGTCTGCGTCTGGGGTTCATAACCCAATAAGGATACCCGCAATGAAATCGGTCCCGCCTTTACATTCGTAAGTTGAAAGGCACCCTGAGCATCGGTAAACGTGCCTTTGTACGTGCCTTCGATAACGACAGCCGCACCAGGCAAGGTACCCCCATCAGCATCGTTGACTGTGCCCGAAATGGATAACTGCGCCCAGGCGGGCAGGGTCGATAGCCATAACATGGCCACGAGAAAAACAAGATAGATAGAATGCCCGCAATGGCGGGGACGCGGCCTTCCGACCGGTCCATTCGTCGGTTTTTTCATAACGAAAAAGCGTGACGATAGGCAAGGGGCCAAACCTATCTTTGATTAGGTATGATTTTTGTAAACACGCATAGACACCATCTGTGCGTACATTTCCCTTCGCGGCATTACCCGCGCAGGTTCAATGGGTATAATCTCAGCCCGTTGTTATAAGGCACCCCTTAGAAGATTAGCAGAACAAAGTTAACGCAATTTTAACAAAACAAGAGGCCGAGTCCGTCGTTTCTCTTTTGAACCAGTGCATTTTACCCATGAGTGAGTTTGATTTAGTAGTGCTCCAGGAAGACGTGGCCGACGGAAGGCTAAGGGCCGGTGACGTTGGCACGATTTTGACAGTTTATAATGAAGGCCGTGCTTTTGAAGTCGAATTTGTGACGCTTACCGGCGAAGCTGTAGCCATAGAGACCCTGTTGCCCCATCAAATTCGGGAAGTGCGGCCATCTGAAGTGATGGCCGTTCGTGATATGGCCTTACAGGAAGAAAGCAATTCGTAAACTTTTGAGGTTTACGCTTTTCCGCAATGGTAAATATTCCTAATTTTGCACTCCAAATTGCAAAAGCATGAGCAAGAAGAATCCCGGACTGGACTTTTTAGAAGACCCAGACGCATTAGAAGGAAAGTTAGAGGACGTTGGCGATTACTTCCAACAGAATAAAAATATTGTGTTGGGTGTACTTGGCGGCATTTTGTTACTCGTTGCCGGTTTCTTTGGCTATCGGTATTACGTGAGCAGCCAGGACGAGACAGCGCAAATCGAATTGTTTCCATCAGTTTATCAACTTGAAGCCGATTCGCTGAAAAAAGCCCTGAACGGCGATGGGAAAACGCCCGGTTTGCTGGCTGTTGCCAATAATTATGGCTCGACACCGGGCGGTAATCTGGCCGAGTTTTATGCGGGCCTCGGTTTGCTGAAACAAGGCAAATACGACGAAGCCATCGCGCATTTGAACAACTTCAGTTCGTCGGACCTGCTGGTTCAGGCGCGGGCCTACGCCCTCACCGGTGATGCCTACATGGAGAAGAAAAGCTACGACGAAGCGGCTGACTACTACCGGAAAGCGGCTGATTATAAAGCAAATAAGTTTTTTACGCCGGGCTATTTACTGAAGCTGGCCATTGCTTATGAGCAGGCTAAGCAGACTGATAAAGCAATGGAGACTTACAACGAGATCATTGAGAAGTACGGCCAATCGGCTGAAGCTGGGAGTGCTAAAAAGTACAAATCCGTACTGGAAGCAACCATCGGTGAGTCGTAAGCGTACTTGAACAGTCAATACAGCAAAGGACAAAGCCGAGGCCGGTTTTGTCCTTTTTTGTTGGTTTTTATCATGCTGGTGAACCGGCATAAAAAAGCGAAAAATGGCATCTGACTTAAAAAACCTTAGCGTCTTTTCAACAGACGAACTACCTGACATTAGCCACCGCCGATTCGCAATTCTGGTTTCGGAGTGGAACACCGACGTGACCGAGGCCCTCTTTGAGGGAGCTTATCAAACACTTCTGCAACATGGCGCGAAATCCGAACACATTATTCGGGGCAACGTACCGGGGAGTTATGAGTTGAGTTTAGGGGCACAGTGGTTCGCCCAGCGCGATGATATTGACGCGGTGATTGCACTTGGTTGCGTCATACAGGGCGAAACCAAACACAATGATTACATCAATCATGCTGTTGCCCAGGGCTTAACGAACGTTGGCCTGAAAACCGGTAAGCCCGTTATTTTTGGCGTTCTAACTCCCAACGACCAGCAACAGGCCCTCGACCGGGCAGGCGGCAAGCACGGGAACAAAGGCGATGAAGCCGCCATCACAGCTATTAAAATGCTTGGATTACAGGAACAGGTTTACAGTAAGTTTTAATGACTGAATTAATGAATGAGCGAATGAGCGAATAGTATCTCGCCATAGCCATTCACTCATTCGCTCATTCATTAATTCACCATTAATTATGCACGTCTGGAAATTTGGCGGCACGTCGGTCGGGAAGCCCGAGCGTATGCAGTCCATCCGCCACCTGATTACGAAAGACAACACCCGCAAAATTGTCGTCCTGTCGGCCTTGTCCGGCTCAACCAACGCCTTGTTAGCCATCGGCGAATCGTTCAAAGCAAATGACGATGATGAGGCAAATGCTAAAATCGATGCCCTCAAGGCGCATTATGACCGCTTTATTAGCGAACTCTATAAAACGACTGAAGGTAAAGCTGCCGGATTGAAAATTATCGACGATGAGTTTTCGTTTATCCGGTCGCTGAAGGGCATTAAACCTTTCACGCTAAAGCAGGAAAAGGAGTTAGTTGCCGAAGGCGAACTGCTGAGTACGCAGCTTTTTCAGGCGTATCTGGTTGAGGAAGGCGTTTCATCTACGCTGTTGCCCGCGCTGGAATTCATGCGGATTGATGCCGATAATGAGCCGGAAATTCAGTACACAGAGGAGAAATTAGCTGGAATGTTGCCCCAGCACGCTGACAAACAGATTATCGTTACGCAGGGCTTTATCTGCCGGAATCCACATGGCGAGGTCGACAATCTCAAACGTGGTGGTTCCGATTATACGGCATCATTAATTGGCGGAGCTATCCGCGCCGAGGAAATCCAGATTTGGACTGACATCGACGGGATGCACAACAACGACCCACGCATTGTGAAAAACACCTTTCCCGTCCGCGAACTGACGTTCGATGAAGCGGCTGAGTTGGCGTATTTCGGCGCGAAAATTCTGCATCCGTCCACCATTACCCCTGCCCGGATGTTTGGCGTGCCAGTACGGCTAAAAAATACAATGGAACCCAGCGCACCCGGTACGCTCATCGCCGACCGAACTTCGAGCGAGGTATTCAAGGCCATTGCGGCTAAAGACGGCATTACGGCCTTGTATATTCACTCAACTCGTATGCTGAATGCATATGGGTTTCTGCGTCGGATTTTTGAGATTTTCGAGAAATACAAAACCCCCGTCGATATGCTGGCTACGTCGGAAGTGTCTGTGTCGGTTACGATTGACAATACGGAGCGTATTCAGGAAATTACCGACGAACTCAGCACCTTTTGCAGTCTCGAAGAGCCTGACTACGACCAGACCATCATCTGCATTGTCGGGAATTTCAGCGCCGATAACGAAGGCGTAGCAGTTCGGGTATTCAACGCCATGAAAAACATCCCTATTCGGATGATTTCCTACGGCGGCACCGAAAGTAATCTGTCGCTGCTGGTTCATGGCAAATACAAAGCCGATGCACTGAATGCGTTGAACGATGGGTTGTTTTCGGTGTAACTTTGCTGTTTATCAAACCTAAAAGGTTTCAAAAACCTTTTAGGTTTGAACGAAATTTTCAAAACATGACCGACGAACTATTCTTACAGGAAGTTAAGCGGTACGTCCACGAGATTGACCCGCAGGCGGAAGTGTGGCTGTTCGGGTCGCGGGCGCGGGGAGATGCACGCGAGGATTCGGATTGGGATTTTTTAGTCCTTACGGAGCAGTCAGCTAACTGGGCATTCAAAAGTCGATTACGATATCACCTGTATGATGTTGGCTTTAAGGCGAATCATATAATAAGCACAGTCATTCAGTCTAAGAAAGACGTGCCGTTTCTAACGGTTACTGAGTTATATCGGAACGTAATGGATGAAGGTAAAAGACTATGAATGACGACAAACAGGCTTTGATTTCCTACCGACTTGAATGCTCAAACGAAATGATGAGCGATGCCCGGTCACTTATCGCAGAAGGAAGGTGGAAATCAGCCGTTAATCGTTTGTATTATGCTGTCTTCCAAGCCGTATCAGCGCTAATGATTCAGGAGAGTATCCGAATCAAATCACACTCTGGTGCCAAAGCGATGCTTGAACTACATTTTATAAAAACTGAGCGTATAGATAAGAAATGGAGTAAATTTTACATCAACTTATCCGACAGCCGTGAAGAAAGTGATTATGGTGCATTTGTCGAGTTCACACAGGAAGACGTGCTGCCTTTACTCCCACAAACCGAAGAATTTATCGACGTCATCAAACGTCTTATCAACACCAACTAATGCTTCAACTCAATTTCATCCGCGAGAATAAAGAAACTGTCCTGGCGGGGCTTCGTAAGCGTCATTTTGCCAGTGCTGAGAATACCGTTGAGCAGGTACTTAGACTTGACCAGCAACGGCGCGATACCCAGCGCGAACTCGACGACGTACTTTCTCAGTCCAATGCCAAAGCGGGGCAGATTGGCGCTTTGATGAAAGCGGGCGACAAAACGGCTGCCGAAGCCGCTAAAGTTGAAACTGCCGAGTTGAAAACCCGCTCGAAAGACCTCGCCGACGCGCTTCGCCAACTCGAATCGGATTTGCAAACAGTGCTGGTAACAATTCCCAACATTCCTCACAGCAGCGTTCCCGAGGGCCGAACACCCGACGATAACGAGGTTGTACTCGAACATGGCCAGAAACCGACACTTCATGACAAAGCGCAGCCGCACTGGGAATTGATTAAGAAATACGACATTATCGACTTCGAGTTGGGTGTCAAAATCGCAGGGGCGGGGTTTCCGGTGTATAAGGGGAAAGGCGCGCGGATTCAGCGGGCAATGATTAATTTCTTTCTGGACGAAGCCCTGAAAGCCGGGTACGTTGAAGTGCAGCCGCCCATTGTCGTCAATGAAAATTCGGGTTTTGGAACGGGAAACCTGCCTGATAAAGAAGGGCAGATGTATTATGTGACCGAAGACAAACTCTATCTGATTCCAACCGCCGAAGTGCCCATTACGAACATTTATCGGGATGTTATTCTGCCCGAAAATCAACTTCCGGTTAAAAATGTGGGCTACACACCCTGCTTCCGGCGGGAAGCTGGTTCGTGGGGGGCGCACGTCCGGGGGTTGAACCGGCTGCATCAGTTCGATAAGATCGAAATCGTCCGAATCGAGAAGCCCGAAAATTCGTATGCGGCTCTGGAAGAAATGAGTCTGCATGTGCAGAGCCTACTGCAAAAGCTCGAATTGCCTTACCGCGTCCTGCGGCTTTGCGGGGGCGATATGGGCTTTACGTCGGCGTTGACGTATGACATGGAAGTCTGGTCGGCCGCCCAACAACGTTGGTTAGAGGTTAGTTCGGTCTCAAATTTTGAAACCTATCAGGCTAACCGGCTCAAACTCCGCTCGAAGATTGACCGTGGCGACGGACCGGGGAAAATGGAGCTTATGCACACGCTAAACGGCTCTGCCTTAGCGTTGCCGCGCGTTTTGGCGTCTATTCTGGAAAATAACCAAACGCCGGAGGGCATCCGAATGCCAGACGTATTAGTGCCGTACTGCGGGTTTGATAGGATTGATTAACAATCGCATGAGTAGTTGCCGTAGCCGGGGTAGCGGGGTGACAGTTTGCCCGAAACGCTTACTACACGGTCGAGCGGGACAACCTCGCCGGTCGCTAATTCGAGCCAGTCGGCGCCGTCCTTACGAACGAGTTGCTTAATCATTACGTCGGCTTTGATGAACTCATTCAGGTCAGTCAAATACTCAAGCCGAACGAATTTACCGGGAACAATGGCCGACCGAAAATCGGTATCGGCCGTAAGAAAGTCAGGTTGATGTAGGTTCGTTTCCATAGTATCAGAACAATCCTGAAATGCGAAACGTGCCACCGTTCTGAACGGTGGCACGTTTCGCATTTACTCTATCATCCTAACGAAAAGCCTTAATAGCCTGCGGTTTCCAATTGCTTCTGCAACTCACGCAGGATCGTTTCTTTCATGGCGATTTTGCGCTTTTGGGTATTGATTTTGTTCAGGATTTGTTTGTCTTCGTCCTTATAGGGGTCGAGACCGTCGGCATCCTGCAAGGCAAACTGAAGGTCGTTTTTCTCGCGCTTAACAAGGTATTCCATCTCCCGAATCTTCGTCCGAATCTGCTCCGACTGACTTTTGAGTTCAAACGCCGGATACTTGCGTGATAGCACGCGACCGAGGTAGCTCAATTCAAAAATTTTGTCGCAGGCTGCCCGGAAGCGTTCGTTAACAGCTTTATCCTGTAGTTTGAAGGGCACCCGAATTTCTTTCCAGCTATTCAGCAGTACTTTCGCCCGCTCGGCAGCCGCAAAAATATCGGACTGTTTCGACAACTTCTCGGCTTCGTCGGCCATTTTCATCTGAGCCTCGATGCGCGGGTCAACCTTCGGCACGATAACGATACCTTTGGCATCGTTATACTTCGTGTAGAACATCGTCGTGGCTTTCTTAAACTGCTTATACAGCTTGCCACTTTTCTTGATTGGCACTTCGCCAACGGCCTTCCAGGCATTATTGAGTTTCCTGACCTCCTGAAAAGCCGCATCCAGATCGCCTAAGCGATTGGCCCGGAACGCCAGCCGGATCAGTTCGTCGTACTTATCCAACCGCTCCTGAATAACCTTATTCTGTTCGTTGAAAAACTCGCGCCGACGCTGAAAGAACCCATCCAGCAGGGCCTGAAAGCGACCCTCCACATCGGCATCGTCGGCTTTATCGACTGGTCCGGTTTTAATCCATTTGGTCTTGATTTCCTGTAGGGCATCTGCCGTTGTGCGCCAGTCGGTGCTGTCGGCAATGGCTTCGGCTTCGGCAATCAAGGCCCGCTTGATGTCGTGGTTTTTCCGCTGATTAACCGTGATTAAATCAGCCAGCAGCTTCTCCTGAGCATCCAGACGGTCGAGCAGGGGCGGAAAATCGCCCAGCGCATCGAAGCCGATAAGCTTTTTGCGAAGTTGAACCAATTTTGTCAGATACGAGCCTTTATTCTGGGCTTCGTCAATATCTTTCTCTAACTGACCGACTTTGTTCTCCGCAATGATGAAGCGATTTTTGAAATAATCGAGCGCTTCCTGCTCGGTGCGTTTGACTTCGCCAATCTGGCGGTCTTCGTAATTCAGGTAGCCTTTCAAAAATACCTTTCCGTCTTTGACGTAACCGTATTCATCTACCAGTGAAGCGTTTTCCATTACTGTGCTTGGTTAAGGCTGCGCTGTGGGTTAAATTTGAGGAATCTTGCCAACCACAAATCTATTAGAAATTAATGAGTCAGGAAACCATAATTTTCTCTATGGCCGGCGTGAGTAAAAATATTCCGCCCAACCGACAAATCCTAAAGAACATTTACCTTTCCTTTTTTTATGGGGCTAAAATTGGCGTTTTGGGACTGAATGGTTCCGGGAAATCAACCTTACTCCGCATCATTGCAGGTATAGACAAAAATTATACCGGAGAAGTTGTTTTCTCGCCCGGTTACTCAGTAGGGATGCTCGAACAGGAACCAAAATTCGAAGTGGGCAAGACTGTTCGGGAGGTTGTGGAGGAAGGTGTTCAGGAAGTGGTGAGACTCCTGAAAGAGTTTGATGAGATAAATGAAGCCTTTGGTGACCCCGATGCGGACTTCGATAAATTGATTGCCCGGCAGGGTGAGGTGCAGGAAAAACTTGACCACTACAACGCCTGGGAACTCGACCAAAAACTCGAGCGGGCTATGGATGCCCTGCGTTGCCCGCCCTCCGACGCGCTGATTGACAACCTATCCGGGGGCGAAAGGCGTCGGGTTGCACTCTGCCGCCTGCTGCTACAACAACCGGATGTGTTGCTGCTCGATGAGCCGACCAATCACCTCGATGCCGAGTCGGTGTTGTGGCTGGAAGAACATTTACGGCAATACACCGGCACCGTTATTGCTGTAACCCACGACCGCTATTTTTTAGACAATGTTGCCGGGTGGATTCTCGAACTCGACCGGGGCGAAGGTATTCCCTGGAAAGGCAATTATTCGTCGTGGCTCGACCAGAAACAACAACGGTTAGCCAAAGAAGAAAAGACCGAATCGAAGCGGCAAAAGACGCTCCAACGCGAATTGGAATGGGTTCGGATGGCCCCAAAAGCCCGGCAGGCTAAATCCAGAGCAAGGCTTGGCGCCTACGAGCGGCTGTTGGACGAAGACAATCGACAGAAGGAAGAACGGCTCGAAATCTTTATTCCATCGGGACCTCGGTTAGGTGCAAAAGTTATTGAGGCTGACGATGTGGCCAAAGCCTTCGGCGACCGGCTGCTGTTCGAGCATCTGGGTTTCCGGCTGCCGCAGGGTGGTATTGTCGGCATTATCGGACCAAACGGCGCCGGGAAAACCACACTTTTTAAGCTCATTACGGGTCGCGACAAGCCGGATTCCGGTACGTTCGATGTAGGCGATACGGTGAAAGTAGCTTATGTTGACCAGGAACATGACGGGTTGGACCCCAATAAGTCTGTTTATGAAACCATTTCGGGTGGTAATGACTGGATTATGATGGGCGGAAAGCAATCAAACGCCCGCGCCTACGTAAGCCGGTTTAATTTTGCCGGTGCCGACCAGGAAAAGAAAATCGGGACGTTGTCGGGTGGTGAGCGCAACCGCGTTCATTTAGCCATGACCCTTAAGGAGGGCGCCAATTTGCTGTTGCTGGATGAGCCAACGAATGACTTGGACATCAATACGTTACGGGCATTGGAGGAAGGTCTGGAAAACTTCGCGGGCTGCGCCGTTGTCATCAGCCACGACCGGTGGTTTCTGGACCGCATTGCCACCCACATTCTGGCCTTTGAGGGCGATTCGCAGGTGTACTGGTTCGAGGGCAATTTTTCGGACTACGAGGAAAACCGGCGCAAACGATTGGGCAGCGATGCAACACCGACAAGGATTCGGTATAAGAAGCTGGGATGACTATGTCTCGAAATATCCGCCGAGCGCATCACTCGGAAACTGTGAAGTACATTCGGGTCGTTGATGCGGTATATGAAGGAGACTATACTGTTCGGGTGTTATTTAGTGATGACACCTCGCAAGTAATCAATTTTGGCCCTTTTTTAATGGAAAATCCGCATCCTCAATATAATAAACACCGCGATATTGAGCCGTTTAAGACGTTTTCAGTTGAAATGGGAACCTGGTTTGGGGGAGAACTGGGATTTGATTTTTCCGGTAGAGCAATTGTACAGTGGCTATATTTATAACTGACAGGATTAGAAAATAAACCAATAATTCGGTTCACTTCGCAAATCCCAACCTCTGAAAAGCAGGCATTTTCCGTCCGCCCTCCTCGGCTGAAAAAATTCGGTACGTTACCTCAAAATCAGCAGGATGTGCAAATAGTTCTGAATAAGGAATATGCATTACAAAATCACATTCTTCGACCGCAACAATGGATTTAACTGAAAACTACAGCCTGGCATAACCTCCACTGTATCGTCCCAATCAGTCAGAATCCAGCGGTCGTTCGGTACTGCAATTAAGGTTCGGCGGGTTTTGGTTAGTATCCAGATGACTTTATGGACGCCGAAGTCAAGCATTTTTTGGGTTTTATCGTAAACGTATTCGGTTTCGCTGAGGTTAGCAGGCAGGTCAATCTTGACATCAACCTCGATCACGACCTTAGGCGGTACCGAAAAGTATTTGTCGTCTAAAGGCGTGGGTAAACTGCTTTGGTCAAAAATAGCAATATCGTTGGAAAGATTGCTTCCTGTAGCTAAGTGAAGGCCCGGCTCGTTCGTCGCAATCAGATAATCATCGAATGGGAGGTATTTGTAT
This sequence comes from Spirosoma areae, assembly GCF_054781775.1. Classification (NCBI taxonomy): domain Bacteria; kingdom Pseudomonadati; phylum Bacteroidota; class Cytophagia; order Cytophagales; family Cytophagaceae; genus Spirosoma; species Spirosoma areae. Next base: position 183,496 of record NZ_BAAGTT010000024.1, read on the forward strand.
AAAACATGAATAATCAGCGAAACAACCGCTGATTGCAACGCACTGGCCCCCATAATATCTTCTTTGGTTTTTTGCCGCGACAATACCGACCGATACCCCCGGTAATAATAGGGAACACCGTCGATTTCTTCGTACACCAACGAAGCCGGTATCTTACGGGCTGTCGGCGAGTTTCGCGACTCTGTTCGGGGCGTTACGCTCATTTACCGGGTCTTTATAGTTCAGTAAAGATAAACCTTTTGACCGTATGCCGGATTTTACTGCTGTCAGGAGCGGTCAGCAAGCTCCACTAAAACTTCGGGCAGGGCAATTTTTTATTCCGCTTTTTCACGCCGGGCCGCCTACCTTCGGGTTTGTCAAAGATGTAGGAGAGCGATAATTCGTGCGAGCCTCCGCTGTTACCCAGGGTAGATATGGTAAAGTCGTAGCTATAGCCAATCGAAAATTTTTCCATCCGCCAGCCCGCCAGCAGCGCAATGGCATCGTGGTTGTTAATCGTCTGATCGTATTTTTTGAAGGGAATTCCACGGTAATAAGCGCCTACCGTCAACGGCGAATACGTCAGGTAAGCACCCAAATCTAACTGGTCGTACTTGCCCTGGTGTTTGTACATGATCACCGGCGAGAAACTTATTTCACGGTCCTGTTCATCGGCCAGCCCCGTGAAGCCGCCGAGGGGAATCCGTAAACCGGCATGAATGCTGGTTTTCATGGGCAGTCGCTCGCGTCCGGTAACGAAAAACCCCTGGTCGGGCCGGTTAAGATGGCTCACCGCAGCCCCAATCCAGAACCAGTCGGAGTAAAACAGACCGCCTGTGGAGAAGTCGAGGTACTTGTTTCGGGGCGAACCGCCTTGTAAGGTTGGGTCGCCCGAGACGCTGCCGGTGATGAAGCCGCGATCTGTGAACTGATCGCCGGTGGTCAGGCCAAAATAATTAATATTCCGGTTTACATAAGAGCCTTGTAGCCCTAATCGCACAAATGACTCCTGACCCACCTGAAATTGGTATGAGTATTGCAACCCAATGTCGGTGGACTGAATCCGTCCCTGCCCCTGGTTGTCGCTTTGAATCATCAGGCCTAAGCCACTATTGAATTTCTCGAAGAAATGATCGACCGACACCATCGTTGTCACATAATTCGTGATGGCGGGCCATTGGTTGCGGTAATTGGCCGTAATGCGCGGTGCCAGCGCCGACCCCGCAAAGGCAGGGTTCAGATAGAGGGGAGCCGCATAAAACTGAGTGAATTGGGGGTCCTGCGCGAAGGCCATCCGGCTAAGGGCCAGGGTTAACATCGTCAGTACATAGTTCTTGATCATAATGGCAAAATCATGGCAAAGACTGGGCCAATTTTATTGTTGCAACGTTAGCCGGGTAAATGAAGTATCTACCAGTGTAGTAACCTATAAAATTAAATGGATTTTAGGTGCTTTTACGACTATCTGTTAATAAAATTTTAACTAAGCACCTTCGTTTATACTAACGTAATGCACCCGTTGATGTTATGTGAGCAGAGAATTTGCGGGGGTGACTTTATTCAGCGTTTCTCCATGTTAACGTTTCGCAGTAGTATACGAATAATTGGCCTTTGGACGGTGCTGTTCCTGTTGGCAGGCGTGAGCATGTCCTGGGCGCAGTCAATTAAAATCAGAGGTAAAGCCTGCATCCCCGATCAGGAGTGCCGGGCTGACTCGCTGACATTTACGGATAGTGTACAGACCGGCGTAACGACACGAGTCTGGGATTTTGGCGATGGCACAACCATTACGAAGCAAAATGACTCGACAGCCCGCCATGTATATCAGAATCCGGGTACTTATAGAATCACGCTGACTCGAACTGTTAATGGTATTACGCGGATCGACCAACGGCCAATTGATATCAGAGTTCCCCCGCAGCCCTTTGCAAACTGGCGGACCGATACGACCATTTGCAAAGGCGAAACCATCACGCTTGATCCCTATCAGGGAAGTCCCCAGTCTGGCTATAAATTTATCTGGTATCCAAAGGGCGACACCACCCAGAGTATACAGGTCGATAGTTCGGGTTGTTATTCGGTTGAAGCCATCAGTCCCAATGGTTGTTCCTATCAGGACCGAATCAATGTGGATGTGTGCGGAGAGAAAAAAGAATCGCAGGGCGTGAAGTGGTATTTTGGTGGCAATGCCGGGCTTGATTTTAGCGGAGGAGGCACACCCAAACCCATCACGGATGGCAAACTGAACACCATTGAAGGATCGTCGTCGATAGCAAATACAAAGGGTATTCTACTGTTTTATACCGACGGAATCACGATCTACGATAAAGATGGGAAGCCTCTCAAATCGCTCGATCCACGCGACTCAGCCGCTACCGCGACCCCAATTCCGCTGGGCGGTAACAGCCATTCAACGCAATCGGCCCTGATTGTGCCGAAACCTACCTGCCGGGGCTGCGAATATCTCTACTACGTTTACACGACCTCTGAAATCCGGGGACGGAAAACCCTGACGTATAGTGTCGTCGATATGCGCCAGAATGGGGGTAAAGGAGCTATTGTTGAGAAAAATATTCCGGTATCGACGCAGGGAACTGAGCAATCCGTATCGGTTGCCAACGAACGGGATTCGACCTACTGGGTTATTTCGCGGGTGTATGGCACCAACCGCTTTGAAATCAGGCACCTCACGCGGGCCGAAACGCCAACGCTGACAACCTACGAAGGAGGCCAGAAAATTGACTCGCTGGCACAGGCCGAAGGGTACATTAAGATCGGCCCTGCCGATACAACGGGCGGTAATGAAGGCAATCGACCAATGGCCGTTGTGATTCCCGGCCCGCCCAAAAACTCGGTTGATCTATATACGTTTAATGACTCAACGGGGCAAATGACCTTTAATCGAACGCTCGATTTGGGGCCTGCTCCGCCCAAAGCCTATGGGGTGGAGTTTTCGCCCGATGGCAAGAGTTTATACGTAACCATGCTGGCCGATACCAATGCCGATGGCAGTCAGAAAGGGGCGTCCTACATTCTGAAATACGACCTGAATCAAAAAGATTCGCTGCTAACAAGGTCAAAAACGGTTGTCGACAGCAGTACAACCCGGCAATACGGCTCCATACAGATCGGGCCGGATGGACGGCTATACGTAGCCATTGAAGGCAGCAAGTCGCTGGGCACTATCGAAAATCCGAATGGTGGACTGCTCGACAGTTTGATTTACAATCCGTCGGGCCAAACGCTGGGCGGGCAAACCAGTCAGTTAGGCTTACCCAATTTAGTTGCTAATTTCAACGATAATTCAAGCGGGCCGGGGCTAACCTACGCCGATACGTGCGTTAACGCGCCAACAGTGTTCCAGATTGGCCCAAACTGTCCTAAATTAAAAGAGGCATATACACTGGACTATGGCGATGGAAGCCGCCCCTATTCAACAACGTCCGCCCAACCCGTTACCCACGCTTATACGAAGCCCGGTCAATACTCAGTTAGCCTGCGTATAGTTACCAGAACCAGTGCGGGAGGAATCTGCAAAGACACGCTGATAAAAGATACGCTCACCATTCTGGAAACGCCCCCCGACATAAAATTGGGAGCCGATACGGCCATTTGTAACAAGAAAGGCATTACCCTTGATTTGAAAGTGCAGGCAAAAGTCTATGTCTGGCTCGTTAACGGGGCCGTTGCAGGCAGGCAAAAGACGATAAATCTTGTCAGGCCGGGTTATTATTTTGTGGTTGGCCTGGCAGCCAATGGCGAGTGTTTCAAAAGCGACACCATCGAAGTGCAGATTAAACCAACACCATCACTCGACCTGGGGCCCGACACACTTTTCTGTTATCGCTCGTCGGTTACGCTAACAGTGCCGCAGCGAACCTGGACCCAGTTTCAGTGGAGCAACGGAGAAACTACCCGCGATGTGTCGATAGCGAAAGCAGGAACGTATACCGTTACCGCGCAGGCAACGGTCAACGGAACCACCTGCGAAAACTCCGACACCATCAAGGTGGCCGAACTGCCTCAGTTGCGCCTGGCGGCAGCGCTGACCGGGCCTACAACCTGTACCTCAGCCGACGGGTCAATTGTGCTGACGCCTACGCCCATGGGCATCTACCGGTACGACTGGACCCGCACCGATGGGGGAGTGTTGCCCAACGCCGGGAACCAGCAAACCAACCTGGCCGAAGGAGGCTACACAATCAGCGTGACGGATACTGTGTATTCGTGCAACGCCGATACGGCCTTCACCCTGAAATCGCCTGCTAACCAACTGAAACTTGCGCCAAACGTTAGGGACGCGTTATGCAGCATTCCCAACAGTGGAACCATCAACGTAACCGTTTCGGGTGGTATGCCCGCGAGTTACATCTGGTTAGATGTGAACAACAACCCATTAGCCACAACGCCCGCGTTTGGGCAGGCTTCGCCAGGGCTGTATGGCGTTCAGGTGACCGATAATCTGGGTTGTAAGGCATTAATAGACAGCATTAACGTTGGTTTAGATAGTACGGGGTTTGCCCGCCTGGCACCGGATACGCTCAAGTGCGTCGGCCTTGCGGTTGTGCTGGCTCCCCGAACCGGCGATCAACCCGGCAACGTGTATCAGTGGAGTACCGGCGCGTCATCGCCTACGATTTCGGTCGATCAGCCGGGATCATACAGTCTCATTGTTAGAAATACCGTAACGGGCTGCGTGGGGCGGAGTAGCACGCGCGTTGGCGACCGACCACCCCCTCAGTTTTCACTAACGCAGCAGGCGTCACTTTGCGAGGGCGATTTGGGGAAAGCCCAACTGTCGGCGAATGGCGCGGCCGGGCTACGGTATTTGTGGATAAACCGGAATGATACCACAAAGTCCATAACGGTCGACCGGGCGGGCAACTACCAGGTGCGCGTAACGGATCCGCAGGGCTGCACGGCCACTGGTTTGGCGCGGGTGCTTAATTTATGTGAACCGCGGGTCAACGTACCCGACGCCTTCACGCCCAACAGTGACGGCATGAACGATGTGCTCCAAATTTTCACGGCCTATATTACCGACTACGAATTCAGAGTGTATAACCGGTGGGGTGAGGTGATTTTTTTGAGCAATAACCCGGAGCAGAAATGGGACGGCACCTATAAGGGATCTACCTATCCGTCTATGTTGTATCCCTATGTTGTGGTCTTCAAAAGCGAGTCATTTCCCGAGCGCGGACAGTCCGTAAAACACGGCTCTGTCTTGCTGATTCGATAGCGATTTTGTGCGGTTTTTTTCGTAAATTTGACCTAAACGACCCGGTCAAAATAGCCTCCTGTTGACTTGAAATCTGACCGGGTTTGCACGAATCAAAACCATGCGAAACGACTTTTTGAAAGGTTCAAACGACGGTATGACGGCTACCGACAAAGAAATTGAACGGGCGTTGCGGCCGCTCTCATTCGATGATTTCACGGGGCAGGCTAAAATACTCGAAAACCTCGAAGTGTTTGTCCGGGCAACCATGCAGCGGGGTGAGGCACTCGACCATGTGCTGCTTCACGGACCGCCGGGCTTAGGCAAAACAACGCTCTCGCACATCATCTCGAACGAGCTGAATGCCAGCATCAAAATGACCTCCGGGCCGGTGTTGGATAAGCCCAGCGATTTGGCTGGTTTGCTAACAAACCTACAGCCAAACGATGTGCTCTTTATCGACGAAATTCACCGGCTCAACCCCATTGTGGAAGAGTACCTGTATTCGGCCATGGAGGATTACAAGATTGACATCATGCTCGACTCCGGCCCCAACGCCCGGACTGTGCAGATAAAACTCAATCCATTCACGCTGATTGGCGCCACGACCCGTGCCGGTATGCTGACATCACCCCTGCGGGCACGTTTTGGTATTAGCTGTCGATTAGAGTATTATGATGCTAAACTACTAACCACCATTGTACAGCGCTCTGCTGCCATTCTGGGAACCGCAATTGATGAAACGGGTGCGTATGAAATAGCACGCCGGAGCCGGGGAACACCCCGCATTGCCAACAATCTCCTGCGCCGAACCCGCGATTTCGCTCAGGTGAAAGGCAACGGCTACATCAATGTGGAAATTGCAGAAATTGCCCTGAGTGCGCTGGAAGTGGATCAGAATGGCTTAGATGATATGGATATCCGCATTCTATCCACAATTATCGAAAAGTTCAAGGGGGGACCCGTGGGCCTGACAACCATTGCGACCGCCTGTGGCGAAGAAGCCGAAACGATTGAGGAAGTTTACGAACCATTCCTGATTCAGGAAGGGTTTTTAATGCGAACCGCTCGTGGCCGGGAAGCTACCCACAGAGCCTATATGCACCTCGGAATTGTTCCCCCAAACCGAAATGGTGAATTGTTTGGGTAGGCATTTAAAACCAAACCGCCGAGCCGCCGGAAGAATGCCTTCCGGCGGCTCGGCGGTTTGGTGCTGCCCGCATTAATTCAGAATCTTACTTTTATAGATACAGTCGATAATCTCCGACACCGCCGTATCGACCAGAAAATAATAGATGTTTTTACCACTCCGGCGAATGTCCAGAATGCCTTTGTCGCGCATATTAATTAAGTGGTGTGAAATAAGCGACTGCTCGGCATTGAGGTTTTTATAAATCGCTGACACGTTCAGTTCTTTATTTTCATTCAGCATCTGAATGATTTTGATTCGCAGAGGGTGCGCTACCGCTTTAAGCACATAGGCAGCCTTATCGATGCGTTTTTCGTCGTCTAAAACTATATCGGTAGCCATAATAGGAATGGTAAATAAGGAGTTAAGAGTGAGAACCAGACTGTAAATTGGTATAAATTAATGACTAACAGGCTGAATGTGAGTGCGAATTTATTTAATGGTTGTTTTCCCAATCCTATTATACCATGAAAAGACGTTTATGTATTAAAGCGGTTACTTGTACGTAAGTATTGACTGTTTTGATATACTTATTTGGTTGTCCTAACCCTTGATTATGCAATCTGTTGGCAACCACGACAACCAATCAGAAAGATACCTGCCAGCACAAAGAACGTCCCTGTAATCTGCCCGACACTTATGGTCTCCCGCAAAACAGTTGTTGATAAAACAATCGTAAAAATGGGGCCGTACTTGAGTTGATGGATGCATTGCCAGACTCCACCGTTTTATGCCTTCGGCAATCAAAAACGTCGGGATTACCGTCACAAAAATACCCATGCCAGGCCCTAAGCCAACTTGAACATTTTATTTTTGCCGGAAGAACAATGTGAGCGGCACCCCCGTAAAATCGAAGTGTTCGCGCAGTCGGTTCTCCAGAAACCGCGTGTAGGATTCCTGGACGTATTGCGGCAGGTTGCAGAAAAACACAAACGTTGGCGAAGGAGTTGGCACCTGGAGCATGTACTTAATTTTAATATGCTTCCCTTTCAGAGCGGGTGGTGGGTATTTTTCGATTTCGGGTTGCATAGCCTCGTTTAATTTGGAGGTCGTCACCCGCTTGGTCTTGTTTTCATACACCTCCATTGCCTTCTCCATCACCTGAAAAATGCGTTGCTTTTCGTGAACCGATGCGAAAATTATGGGCAGGTAATCAATGGGCATCATCCGCTGAATCATTTCTTTCCGCAACACATCGGCGGTATGTTGATCTTTTTCAACGGCGTCCCACTTATTAACCATGATCACAACGCCCTTTCTGGCTTTGATAGCCTGGCCGATAATAGTCAGGTCCTGGGCTTCGAGGCCCCGCGTGGCATCGAGCAGAATAATGCACACATCCGAATCTTCCATGGCTTTAATCGATCGCAGGGTAGAATAAAACTCAATGTTGTCCTGAATGCGGGCTTTGCGCCGGAGACCGGCCGTATCGGTCAGAATAAAATCTTTACCGTAAGCTCTATAGCGGGTATCGATCGCATCGCGGGTGGTGCCGGCAATGTCGGTAACAATGCTGCGCTCCTGCCCGGTCAGTACATTCAGGAACGATGATTTTCCAACGTTTGGCCGACCCAAGATCGCAATGCGCGGAATCCCCGCATCGGGATTCTCGACACCTGCGTTCGGGAAGTGTTTAATCACTTCATCGAGCAGATCGCCCGTGCCCGTGCCGGTTTGCGATGAAATTGGGTATGGGTCGCCAAGCCCAAGCCCGTAAAATTCGGTAGCCGCGTGGGCCCGTTCCCCCGTTTCGGCCTTATTGGCCACCACATATACTGGCTTTTTCGTCCGGCGCAGCACGTTGGCAAAATCTTCATCCAGGCCCGTAATGCCCGTTTGCGTATCGACCACAAAGAGAAGCACCGTCGATTCCTGAATGGCAATTTCGACCTGTTCGCGAATGGATTCCTCAAACACATCTTCGGAGCCAACCACATAACCGCCGGTATCAATGACTGTGAAGTAGCTGTTGTTCCACTCCGCCGTGCCATAGTGCCGGTCACGCGTAACCCCACTTTGGTTATCCATAATCGCCTGCCGCTGTTCGGTCAGGCGGTTAAATAGCGTTGACTTGCCTACATTCGGGCGTCCAACGATTGCAACAATGTTTGCCATAATTTAGTGGCAATGATGACTGATGACTGATGAATGTTCGCGTCAGCCCACCCATCAGTCATCAGTCATCATTGCATTTTATTCATCATATCCCAACCGCTTGAGCATGCGCTCTTTCTGCCGCCAGTCGGGTTCTACTTTGACGAATTGTTCTAAGTATACTTTTTTACCAAAGAACCGTTCGAGTTCTTCGCGGGCCATAATGCCCGTTTTTTTAATCATTTTTCCCCCTTCACCCAGCAGAATAGCCCGCTGCGTAGCTCGTTCGACCAGAATTTCGGCCTGAATAACAATGATGTCTTCTTTTTCTTTGAAACCCGTTACAACCACCTCCGTGCTATAGGGTACCTCACGTTTGTAGTTCAGGAAAATCTTCTCCCGAATAATCTCCGACGCGAAAAACCGCTCGGGTTTATCGGTCAGTTCATCTTTCGGGAAATAGGGCGGATGCTGGGGCAGCCGGCTAATGATTCCTTCAAATACCCGGTCGATGTTGAAGTTGTTAAGGGCCGAAAGCGGAATGATTTCCTGCGCGTTAATGAAGTGCTCCTGCCAGTAAGTGATTTTCTCGTTAACCTGCTCCTGGGTGGCCTGGTCAATTTTGTTAATGAGCAGCAGAACCGGCACGTCCGATTTTTTCAGCCGGTCAATCACGTCGTTTTCGTCGTGCTGCTCGAAGATGTCCGTCACGAACAGAACCACGTCGGCATCTTCAATTGAGCCACGCACAAAACTCATCATTGACTCATGAAGTTTGTACATTGGCTTGATGATGCCGGGCGTGTCGGAGTAAACAAGCTGGAATTCCTGGCCGTTATGAGTCCCGTTCAGGATACCCATGATACGGTGGCGGGTGGTCTGGGCTTTTGCGGTGATGATCGACAGCCGCTGCCCTACGAGTTGATTCATCAGGGTGGACTTGCCGACATTGGGCTTTCCAACAATACTGACGAAACCGGCTTTATGGTCAGCCGGGAAATCCTGGATAATTTCCGTATTCATTTTTGAGGTGATCCCGCTGGCTGATTACCAGTGGCTTTCATGAAACAACTCCCTCCTGAACGAAAACGTTTCGAGAGACAGTAAAACTTTTTTTAACAAAGGTACTTGTTTTTTCAGAGAATCGCCGTACTTTTGCAGTCCAAACATCGCGGGATGGAGCAGTTGGTAGCTCGTTGGGCTCATAACCCAAAGGTCGCTGGTTCGAGTCCAGCTCCCGCTACTAAGTAAAGGCCACTGAATTTCAGTGGCCTTTTTGTTTTGGTAAGATTCACTCTATTTTTCCTGAAGAATAACAAAGCTAAAAGGAGATATTGCCGAACAGGCCGTTATTCTACAAGCTTTACGCTTAGGCTGGGGCGTTTGTAAGCCAGGTGGGGACGGCTGCCTTATGATTCGGAGATTCACATCGTTGAAGCCGACAAGTGGCAGCGCAAGCCAAAATCACTTCTTTCCGGGAGGCATGGCAATTTGTTGCAGGCAATGGTACCGGAACGCGTTTTGCCGCTCAGTAAGTACCCCATCCTTCAGTTTACAACATAATCCCTCAAAACTCGGTTTATTGAATCTGATTCATGACTTATCGCGTTAATCTGTAAGTGACCAGACTTCGACAAACGTTTATTGGCCTGTGTTTCGCCCTTGGAGGGCTGGTGTCGGCAATACCAATCGCTGAGGCACAGACGGCAAAAACCGTGCGTGACCAGCAGCGACGTCGGAGTGCTTTTTTGTTCCGGCTTGGTCGGCAGCGGGATAGCCTGCGGGCGAAGCGCGAAAAACCCGAACAACCCTGCATTTATTTTCCGCAGGCACCCGCTCCTAACGAGTGGCGCAGGTCCATCGGTTTGGTATTCACCTCAACGCCCCCGGAAATCACTGAAGAAGTCAGGATTTCAATTCCTGCCATTGACCTCAACCTTCAGCGCGGGTTAACGAAGCGTTTGTATGTTGTAGGCCGATTACAGACCCAACTTATTCAGAGCAACTTAACGGTAGGCGTGCGATGGGCAAAACCCCTCAATGAGAAATTCTTTATCTCGGTGGGTGATGATATGAGTGGGTGGTTTGGTGCGCTGAAAGTGAAAGATGTGTTTAATAGCCAGGCGTATGGATTCACCAATACGCCGAACATATCGGTTGGATACAGGCTTACGCGAACGCTTCAGTTGATGGCAAAAACCGAAGCTATTTTCGATTTTTATGACCGGTCGCAGGTGGGCACTCTGGCGGTTATTTACAACCAGAATCAGCTCAATGGTATGGCCTTTACTTTTGTGTTAGAACAGCCATTCTACAACAAACAGCACGTATCCCTGGGTTTGCGGGCAGCCTATTCGCAACGCAACTGGCAGTTCTGGTCGCTCTACGAAACGTTTGATCAGCCCTTGTTTTATCCACAACTTATCTTTGGTTTTATCTTATGAAACGGCCCTGCTATTGGCTGCTTACGCTGGCGTGTCTGCTGGGGTCAGGATGCCGGAGAGAATACGAAGCCCCTGTCCCCTATGAGTTCCTCAACGCTCCGGGGTCAGGGCGATTTTCGGCCCTCATCCGGAAGTCAATGGAGGGTGTATATGCTGTTTCAGAAGGTAAGGCAGAGTTTGGCGACCTGATGGTACTGAAATGGACTTATCTCAGGCAGGGTACTGACACGACGCACTACCTGTCGATGTTTTCTGCTCAGGATGCTACTTTTTTTTCGTTGGAAAGCCAGCCCAAGACCGACAGTCTGGCCTTAACGGGCTATTGGCGTAAATTAGCCAGTACCGAAACCGGCCTGGCTCAATTCACTATCCGAACCCAAAACAGAGGCCGCCTGAAACCTTATACAGGTCGATTAACCGATGGCGACACGCTGGTGCTGGATGGGCTGTTCGATGACAATAAAGACCAGCCGAGCCGTGTCTTACGGTTGACTTATCGTCGGCCACTGAATCCAGAACCCTTTGCTGTTCTGGCCCACCGTGGCGGGGGCCGCACATCCGATTTACTGCCTGCGTCAGAAAATTCAGTCGAAATTATTAAACTCGCATCCCGGTTAGGAGCAACTGGTGTTGAGATCGATGTTCGCTATACGAAAGATGGAGTTCCCATTCTCTACCATGACAATACGCTGAATTTGCGATTGATTAAGAAGAACGGTTTGTCGGGCCCGATTGAAAATTATACCTATAAGCAACTAACCGCAATGGTAGAGCTTATCAATGGTGAAAAAGTGCCAACGTTAGAGCAGGCCCTGGACGTTGTGGTTGCCAATACGTCGTTAACGTTCGTCTGGCTCGATACGAAATACATTGGTCCGATGGACGAGATACAGGCTATCCAGCGTAAATACCGACAAAAAGCTGCCCAGGCTGGCCGTAAACTCGACATTGTTATTGGGTTACCCACTGAGGACGCCCTGGCTTCTTATAACGCATTGACCGATAAGCGCGATACGCCAATTCTTTGTGAGCTGGACACGGCCATCACGCGCAGCATAAACGCCCGGATATGGGCGCCACGCTGGACACTTGGCCCATTAACAGACGAAGTAAAAGCCATGCGGGAAATGGGTAATACCGTATACGTCTGGACGCTCGATGAACCTCAGTTTATCCGGGAATTTATCAACGAGGGCCAGTTCGATGGTATTTTATCAAACTACTCGACATTAGTGGCCTACTATCATTATACGAAGCAATGACCTCAATGAAAACCTGGATCAACTCGCTAATCTGGCTGGGCATTCTGAGCATTAGCTGGCTGGAAAGCTGGGCACAGCCTGTACTTTTTCCTGATTCTTTATTGGAGCGTCGTACACCCTATGCCATAGTTGTAACGGCTGGCGGGGGGCTGTCGTATTATTCAACAAACCTCGGCGTGCCGCCCACACTTGAGGGAGCACGAATTAGTCGGTTTGGTTTTCCGGCCTCGCTGCGTGTCATGTGGCATCCTGATCATCGGTTGCGGGTAGGGCTGGAAACGGGCTGGACAACGATATACAGTTATCGGGGTTTTGTTGGGGGCGAACGTTCTCAGGTGTATGTATCGGGCGTGCCAATTTTGTTGGTATTTTCGATGCCGCTGGCCTGGCTAAGCGGTACGGACCGCAGTTTGTTCCGGCGGTTGGCGTTAACGGGCGGAACTGGCGCTTATGTTATCCAGTCGCGGTTAAATTATGACGGCATAGTCAAGGCTACTACCGTTAGCATCGGCTGGATGGCCGCCGGATCATACACCTATCCAATTGGCCGACGGTTTAGAGTGGCGGCTGAACTCAAATGGTTTGACGCCGTTGCCGCTGAGAACGCGGTTTTTGCTGCACAGCTTCAGGTAGTCTGGCGGGCATTTTCGTGGTGAATAAGTTTGTTCACCTATCCATAAACAAGTATGGAACAAGAGAGAGACAAGTCGGATATTTTGTTTTTAAGCGATACCCAGGCCCCGATGCTGGTTGAGCGATTGGTGCTGAAAGCCCATCAGAACACAAAAGCAACGACGACCATTTTTAACGAAATTATCCGGCGAAAACCGCCCGTACTCTATTGGTTAGGCGACATTGTGTCGTTGGGCTATCGCAATAACAAGTGGCGGGTAATCGACCAGTTTCTGCTGAAATGTACCGACGTGAGGACAGCCGTATATGCCATTATGGGTAATCACGACGTGATGGGACGCCCACGAAAAGGAGCCAAAAATTTTCAGCAGCGTTTTCCTGAACATAGCCCTACGGGTTATGTTCACATAACCGATGCCATTGCCGTCGTGATGCTGAACTCCAATTTTAGTATTCTGTCGGTTGCTGATTTGGTTAAACAGCAAACCTGGTACGAGCAAATCTTAACCGACTTGGATGCTGACCCGGCCGTGAAAGTCGTTATCGTAACCTGCCACCACGCACCTTACTCGAACAGCAAATTAGTCGGTTCCTCTAAATTAGTTCAGCAACGCTTTGTGCCGGCGTATGTACGTTCGCATAAAGCACGATTGTTCATTACCGGCCATTCGCACGCCTTTGAGCGGTATGAATTTGAAGGTAAAACGTTTTTGGTTATTGGCGGGGGCGGGGGGTTGCGTCAGCCACTAAACACCTCGCCGAGCCGCCTGCCCGATTTGGCAACCAACTACAAACCCATGTTCCACTACCTCGCTGTTCGGCGCGAAGGCGAAGGGTTGGCGTTGACATCCTATTGCCTGAAAAATGATTTTTCAGGCTTCGAGGTGGGCTATCAGTTTGCCATTCCGGCAAGCGCCGAGGTATCTGTGTCCTAAATACGCCTACTCCTCGGTCACCGTTCCTACGCCCAGTTCCGCAAACAACGTCTGCCAGTATTGCGTCACGGCGGGGTTATTTTCCTTAACCGATGCGTTCGGCTCAAAAGGAAGAATCATAGCAATCTCCGGGCTGCCAAGGGTGTAGCGTTTCAGTTGTTTGGCGTCGGTTTTAGCCCATTCATCGGCCTGAGCATTATCTTTGGGCGGCTTCACCTGAAAATCCCGCCGGCCGTTGCCTTTTACACTCTCAACCATGTCGCTGAGGTAATAGACCTTCACGGTCGCGCCGGTTTCGTTGGCTTTGGTAATCACGGGCAGGCTGGCCCAAATGTCGGTTTCCTGACTCGATGCGCCCAAATTCTGCGCGACCAACTGCTGGAGTACCCGCTGGCGAATCAGGGCTTTTTCGCGGGTCAGCATCAAGTTGAATTCCGTTTCGGCGGCTTCGCGGTCGGTGGGGCTGGCGGCCGAAACGTCCTCCATTTCAGAGCGAACGGTCAGGTTCAGGGCGCGGGCTTTGGATGTGTTTTCATGGATAAAATAAACTTCCAGTCGGTCGCCTTTTTGCCGGATGTTCTGCTCGATAATGTCGGTTAATGCCTGCTGGTATTTTTGGCCGATAAACGCTTTGTCAACATTGACACTTCGGGTCTTATCCAGGAAAATCAGCGTGTAGACTGGCTCATCGGTGCTGGTTTTGGCTTTATCGGCAGCGGGTGAGCAGGAAAAGAAAAGGCTGTGCCACAGAGATACACAGAGAAGACACAGAGATGCACAGAATTTTCTTTGTGTTGGGCTGAATGATTGCATAGGATTATTTCATTAATTCTGCCCGTAACGTGCTGTCGGCGGGGGCGTTGTGGTTCCGGTAATCCAGTTGAATCGTATTGGTTAAAACGGCTCTGGAGGTCAGAAGGTTGTCTTTGCTGTCGTAGGTTTCTTCCCAGCCCACGATTTTATGCGGAAACTGGCTCTCAAAAATGATGACCAACGTTCGGTCGTCGGTTGGGTATTCAATCGTATAGGCTTTCAGGAATTTGCCAGGGAACAGAATGCCTTCGTAGGGGGCCAGGCTCAGGTTAGCTGCCAGCGGCTGTAGCGATTTGTGGCGCAAACGGGCGGTCATTGTGCCGGGAATCAGTTGAACATCACCCGCAGGCAATTTATCGGGATTCAGTCGAATGCGGTTCCAGATTTCATCTTCCAACATAACTTTTGCAATCGTGTAATCCTCATCCATTTCCTTCTCAAGATACGACCTGCCACTAACCTGATACCCATTATTCCGGTAGTTCACCTGCCGATAGCTGTGTCCTTGCCAATTTTGCACCGATGTGCTTACCTTCAGTGTATTTGGAAAAAGGGGGTTATTAACGGGCGTGAAAACTGAGGTGAAAAGGGAGTAGTCAGACATACTTGTTACAAACTTCGTTGTGGTGGTTGTTTTCAGCACCGGCACCGACTTGTCGCGACCGATTCCCGTATCGGCTTCCACCTGCTTATCTGCCCGAAAATCTTTGGTTTCAAAAATCAGTACTACCTCGCCGGGGTTCAATGCACCAGCGTACGCCTGTTCGAGCCGATACCTGTTGAGTTCAGCTTTACCCCCAAACCAGTATCTGTTGAAATTAGCCGGGAGCGTCTCTGCCGGTTTGGTTTTAGTATCCGGCTGCTTCTGAAAAATGGTCGCTTTCATGGCAAAAGCAAAGGCAACCGCGAGGATAAGAACAACCAGCAGAAAGTTTTTGATGATGACCTGTTTCATAAGGATGGTAGCCCGGCTACGCTGCAAAAGTCCGGTAGTTTCGCTTATCTTACAACTCTTTATCAAACGAACTCCTCATCATGAAGCGCTTTTACGCACGCTCCCTCCTCATTGTTCATTGTACATTCTTCATTGGGTCCGTCCTCACGGTTCATTCTTTACTGGCCCAAGTCGAAAAAGCCCCGGCCCGTCAGGAAGGCGATGGCCCGTTTGGCAAACTTATCATTCGGGGCGTCACGCTGGTCAACAGCACGGGCGCACCACCAATTGGGCCGGTTGACATTGTGGTGGAGAAGAATCGGATTACGCAGATTAAGCAGGTTGGCTATCCCGGCGTTCCCATTGACTCAAAAAGCCGCCCGAAAGCCGATGCGGGCGACAAAGAGTTGAACTGCGAAGGCATGTATCTGATGCCCGGCTTTGTGGACATGCACGGCCACATTGGCGGGCAGGCGCAGGGAGCCAATGCCGAATATGTTTTCAAACTCTGGCTCGGTCACGGTATCACCACCATCCGCGACCCGTCGTGCGGCAACGGCCTCGATTGGGTGCTGGAACACCGCGCCAAAAGCGAGCGCAACGAAATTACGGCCCCGCGCATTAAAGCCTATACCGTGTTTGGGCAGGGAGCAAAAGACCCCATCAGCACGCCCGAACAGGCCCGCGCCTGGGTGCAGCAGAACGCCAAACGCGGAGCCGATGGGATTAAATTTTTTGGGGCCGAACCGAACATCTTCCGGGCGGCACTGGAGGAGAATAAGAAACTCGGCTTGCGGTCGGCCTGCCACCACGCGCAGTTGGAAGTGGCCCGGATGAATGCCTTAGCCACCGCCAAAGCGGGCCTGACCTCGCTCGAACACTGGTATGGCCTGCCCGAAGCCTTATTTGATGATAAAACTGTTCAGAATTACCCCGCCGATTACAATTACAACAACGAGCAGAACCGCTTTACCGAAGCCGGTAATCTCTGGCAACAAGCTGCTAAACCCGGCACCGACCGCTGGAACAAGGTCATGGACGAACTCATTGCCCTGGACTTTACCCTCGACCCGACGTTCAATATCTACGAAGCCAACCGCGAACTGATGCTGGCCCGGCGGGCCGAGTGGCATGAGGACTACACCCTGCCGAGCCTGTGGCGGTTCTACGGCCCCAGCCGGATTTCGCACGGGTCATACTGGCACTCGTGGGGAACCGAGCAGGAAGTGGCATGGAAGAAAAATTACCAACTTTGGATGGCGTTCATCAACGAGTACAAAAACCGGGGTGGGCGCGTCACGACGGGGTCCGATTCGGGCTTTATTTACCAACTGTACGGCTTTGCCTACATCCGGGAACTCGAACTCCTGCGCGAGGCCGGTTTCCACCCGCTCGAAGTGATCCGGGCCGCTACCCTGAAAGGAGCCGAAGCCCTCGGCATGGCCGACCAGATTGGCTCGGTAGAAGTCGGCAAACTGGCTGATTTCGTGATTGTTGACCAAAATCCACTCGCGAATCTGAAAGTGCTTTACGGCACTGGCGCCATTCATCTGAACGACAAAAACGAGGTTGAGCGGGTTGGGGGTGTCACTTATACCGTGAAAGATGGCGTAGTCTACGACGCCAAAAAACTTTTAGCCGATGTGCGGAAACTGGTAGCCGACGCCAAGCAAAAAGAGAATTTCGAGATTACCCAACCGGGTGTTCCACCCAAAGCGGGAAAAGTTGGCGGAGGGAAAAACTAAGCAACTGGCTTCTCCACTTGTTTCGACCGCTGCCGAAGCAGAAACGGTACAATTAGAAAACTGGCACTGCTTAGTATCAGGTTAATTCCAACGCCCACGGCGTGCAAAAACGTAGCCACTACGGCCCCCTCCGCCGGGGTGAAGCCGTAGAGTACCAGCACCCGGCTGACCAGAAAGTGATACGTGCCAATACCGCCCTGCGTTGGTACAGCCAGCCCGCCAAGTGAACTGACGGTCAGAATCGTTAGCGCGGCTGTGAGCGGTAGGGCAACCGTACTGGCTGTGGCGAAAAACAGCAGGTAGGTAGTCAGAAAAGCCAGGACGTAGCCAGCTACCGTCAGGCCAATAAATAAGCCGGGGTGTTCGAGTTGCCGGATGGCCATAAACCCCCGGCCAGTATCCCGGCCAATCCGTAAAATCCGAATCATAAACGGGTGCTGCCGAACTGCCTGATTTCGGAAAAGTACATAAGAAAGGCCCAGCAAAAGCAACCCGAAAATCAGTAAACCTACAAGTACAAGAGTTGACTGGCCATTCGGAGCGATGCGCGTTAGTAGGGGCGTTAGCAGCGCGATAATGTACTGCCCCACCCGTTTAAACTCAAAAACGAGCGTCAGCCCAATCAAAACAACCAGCATTACTAAATCAACAACGCGTTCGGCCACAACGGAACCCAAACTCTGGGCCAGCGGAATGCCATCGGTTCGCTGGAGGGTGCCGCAGCGGGTTAGTTCGCCCGCACCGGGGATGAGCATACTGGCTAAGGACCCGGCCAGCAGCGCCACCGCCGTTCGGAACAGCGACGGATGATAACCGAGGGCCTGTAGCGTAAGTTGCCAGCGGGCGGCACGGGTGAGGTGGTATAGCCCGGCAACCAGCCCCACAACGGCCAGCCATCGGTAGTCGGCCCGGCTAAACTGCAACGCCAGTTCAGCAAGCGGAACGTCTTTGAGAACGTACCACAGTAAGCCAATAGCCAGGATAACTGGCACTACCTGCCGTACAAACGCTTTATTCATACGGGCAAATTAGCTATTTTGAGAAAGACAACACGGGGTCTTAGAAAATTTGGCACGGTATTAGTAAGTTTGATAAGGTATTAGCAAATACCAGTCCAAGCCCATAAATCGATCGAATCGAGTCGAAACTCATGTCGAAAAAAAGAAAAGGCTCGCCTGCCGTTGCTTCCTCTGGCCCGGTGAGTAGGCAAGCTAAACCGCAACCCAACATTGACCCGTATCAGCCGGTTAAGCTTCCCAAGCCTGCCGTTTCTGAAATCGAGCCGGAAGAGCGGCCGTTTGAATTAATCCGGTTCGACAGGCGGGTGAAATGGTTTCTGGGTATTTGTATCGGGTTGTTTATCCTGCTAACACTGGCCAAGATTAACTACTCGTCGATAGGCATGTGGAATACCGTCATTCCTGACGGTTCGGATGCCCGGCGGGGCATTATTTCCGGAACGCCCAAACCCATACGGATGGATGAATGGGCGATTCTGGCTCCGTTCATGCTCTCGCAGGCGAATCAGGGTTTTCCGCTGGAGAACCCCGCCATTGGTGGCGAAAAAGTGGCGCTGGTCGGCTATTTTCCCATCAATCACTTTGTCTCGTTTTTTCGTCCCGACTATTGGGGATTTTATCTGTTCGATGTAGAGCATGGGTTTGCCTGGCGCTGGAATTTCATTCTTTGTTTCGGGCTAATCTCGGTTATGCTGGCGTTTATGCTTCTGACCCGAAACCAGTTCTGGCTATCGGTGTTGGGCGCATTCTGGTTGGTTTTTTCGCCGGGTCTGGCGTGGTGGTCATTTTTCTTCCTGACCAGTATTTACGCTGGGTTTGGAATGCTGGTGGCGTCGGCGTATATGTTCTTTTCGACAAAAAGCCGAACGATAGCCATTGCGGGGGTGCTGTTCTTCTGGTGCTTTGCCATGTTTGCCCTAACGCTGTATCCGCCCTACCAGGTACCATTGGGCTATCTACTCCTGTTCCTGCTGGTTGGCTACACCTGGCGGCACTACAACAAACAATTGCTACTGAGTAAGGTATGGTTAAAATTAGGTGTGTTTGCGCTGGCTTTTGCCCTGATGGGAGCGATTTTTTACACCTATTATGTGGACGCCAAGTCAACCATCGACGTGATGTCCAACACGGTGTATCCGGGCAAACGGAGCGAAACGGGCGGCACGGGCTTTATCGCCAACTGGTTCTCCGAATATTTTGCCGGTTGGCTGCTTACCGACCAGTTATTTCCGAAAAGCTGGCTCAATATCTGCGAGTTTTCGCACTTCATCACGTTCACGCCCGTCATCGCCGTTTGCACGCTGATCTATTTTGCCCGTACCAAAAAAGTTGACCCGTTGCTGGCGATTATTCTGGGCTATGTGGTGATTTTATTGCTTTGGATTGAAGTCGGCTTTCCGCCTTTTCTGGCCAAAGCAACCTTGCTTGATGTAAGCCCCACCCGCCGGACACAAATCCCGTTTGGCATCGGCAATGTGGTGTTGGCGGTGTTGTACTTCAGCTACATCCATGCGAAGAAAATTACCGTTAGCGGTTCAGTAGCTACGCTGCTTTCGGTTGGCGTAGTTGGTTTTATGATTTATGCTGCCTGGCTGAATCTGGACGACGCCCAGGGCATCTACAAGTCGCATCAGCTCTTTTTGCCCACGCTCTTTTTCATGGGGCTTAATTTTTTGCTGCTGCCCATTGCCACGTTTCGCTACAAAGAACTGGTCGTTGTGGGGGCTATTGCTCTCTTCACGCTGCCTAACCTGAAAATTAACCCCGTTAGTAAAGGCATGGTGCCCATTACCGAAAATGCGTTGTATCAGAAAGTGCGGGAACTCCACCTACAGGAGCCTAAAGCCCGGTGGGTTGTGCTTGGCAGTCAATACATTACGTACTTAGTGACCGCTACGGGCGTTAATCAGTTAAGCGGAGTGAAAAACCAGCCTGATTTTAAAACCATGCGGGTGCTGGACCCAACCGCCAAACGCGACTCGGCCTATAACCGATACGCTCACGCAGTATATGGCAGCTATATCGACCCGGCTCACCCCGATACGGTTATCATTCAGAACGGGTATGAAGATGGCTATCAGGTGGCGATTGACCCCTGTTCGGCTAAACTCAGGAAACTCGATGTGCGCTACATTATTTTCGACCGGGTTCCACAACCCGTAGAAATTCGGTGCATGAAGCAAGTGGCAAAAATGGGTAACATTGAAATCTACCGGACTAATGACTGACCAGGTATTTATTGTAATTCCGTCGTACAACGAAGGCAAAGTAATTCGGCAGTCGATCCGTTCGCTGGGCAGTCAGTACCATATTGTGCTGGTCGATGATGCCTCCACCGACGATACGGCCAGCATTGTCCGTGACTTGCCAATTTACTACCTGCGTCATGACATTAATCTTGGTCAGGGGGCCGCTTTGCAAACGGGCATGGACTTTGCCCGGCAGCAGGGGGCCGACGTAGTTGTTCACTTCGATGCCGACGGGCAACACAATCCGGCGGATATTGACCGGTTTATCGACGTACTGAAGACGCAAAAGGTCGATGTGGTGCTGGGGTCACGCTTTCTTCGGCAGGATGATTTAATGGCCATTCCCCGGCTTCGGCGTTTGCTGCTGCGGGTGGCCCGTGTTATTAACGGGTTGCTGACCGGCCTATGGCTGTCCGATGCCCACAATGGTTTCCGGGTTATGAACCGGAAGTGCCTGACAGCCATTCAACTCAAGGAGAATCGGATGGCTCATGCCAGTGAGATTCTGATGCAGATTCGACGCCAGGAACTGCGGTATGTAGAGATGCCCACCCACATTATCTACACGGATTATTCGCAGGTGAAAGGGCAACGCTGGCAGGGCGCTCTTGATATTTTAATCGACGTATTTATCAATAAATATTTCCGCTAATGAACGCCGACATTCAACTTACGTTAACGCCCATTCAGTTACTGCTGTCAGCGTTGTTGCTGGTTGTGGCAGTAGCATCGCTACGACTCTTCAGAAACCGCCTGCTCTACCGATTATTCTTTATCGCCATTGTGATGACGGGCATTCTGTTCGTAGCCGTCCCCCAATTACCGTATTATATAGCCAATCGGCTTGGCGTAGGCCGGGGCGTTGACCTGGTATTTTACCTGTTGTTCACCGGGTTTCTCTTGCTGATTGCCGTATTGTACCGTCGGTTACTTCAGCACGATACCATTTTAACTCAGATTATCCGGCAAAACGCCATCAAGAATCACCGCTCCCCGGTTACAGCCCACAAAGTGAGAGCTTAGTCAAGCATAGTCTGGCTAAATCAGAATCCAGTCAGGAGGAACGACGGCAGGGTAAACTGACTTATCGGCGGCAAACCACCGCTGAGGAGCCACAACAATACGATTTGTCTGACTGTTCAGCCAGGCACCCCACCAGCTAAACGAACTGTTCGCCACAATGGCGTGGCGGCACAAACGCATCAGATACATATCCTGCCAGCTATCAGCTCCTGTGTTGTGCTCGACAAAGGTGGCCGGGCCAAGTAACGCCCCTAACTCCCGTTTAACCCAATTCTGGTCGTCGGAAAAGACAAAAAAATGAGCGTCGGACACCCGTTCGCGCAGATACGCAACCGAATGATGATAATACGCTTCATCACAAACGCCATGATGCTGATTGGCGTTGGCATTGGTTACGTAGTCGCCCCGGCGAATGTGGACAAACGTGGCATTCTGCCCTGACCGTATGATTTCGGCGACACGCAGAGTTTTGTCGGAAGGGCATTTTTGGAAAACTAACTGCTTCCGCAGGGCGTCGGCTTCTGGTTTAAAATAAACTTCAGACTGCCAATAGCCGAAGCACAGCGCGTGCTGAGTTCGGGCAGTAGGCTGGGTTAACGTATGTAAGCTTGTAGGGTCAGATTCGCGCAAAAGAACGGCCTGATGGCCCGGCAACAGCGTTCGGCTCAGGCAGCGCAGCGTGTCAGACAACGATGCGTCCATCTGCTCTATTCCAAAAACATTCAGTTCATATTGCCGGGGCGTGTAGTTTCGTAGCCGGGCCAGGGTTCGGCTCTCCAGCAGGTGGCGTTCCAGCCGGAGGTCGGTCTGAAGTTGCCGGGCCAGCCGGAAGCCAAACGCGTATTGAAATAGCTGATTGCCTAACCCGCCCGCAAGAACAGAGATAACCATACTTATCGGCTGCTTGAAAACAGGCTTCTCATTTACGTTCGGCCAGAAAATTGACGGTCACGAATATTTCCAGAAATTCGGAGTAGGCATCAATCCGGCGCAAGCCGTTTCCGACAATTCGATACAGGGTGTAATTTGGCGAGAGCAGGTTCCAGAAATCCCGGAAGTAGGTTCGTGAATCAAGGCTGGTGCCGCCAAATTCAAATTGAATGAATCGGATTCGCTGCTCCTCAATCATTCGGCTGGCTCCTTTCAGCACGGCTAATTCATGCCCTTCTACGTCAATTTTCAATAAATCAATCTGCCGGATGTTCTGATTGGCCGAAAACTCATCGACCGTACTGAAGGTGGCTACTTCCTGCTGGGCAAACGCCACGTTGATGTGTTGCAAATCGCGCTCATACACCGAGGTCATGCCCGACTGTTCGGCATCGGTGTATAGGGCCAGTTCGCCAGCCTGATCACTCAGGCCGATGTTGTGTTTTCTGACGTTTGGTTCGGGAACGTTTGCTTTCAGGGTTTGATAGGTAGCCTGCGAAGGTTCAAAACAATGAATAATGGCTCTGTCGCCCAGGCCGTTCAGCAGCATCCGGGCATAACTCCCGACGTTGGCCCCCACATCGAAGATCGAGACGGGATTGGGTTGTTGCGCCGTTTTACGTGCCACATACCGAACAACGTGCTGCTCACCGCTATCGTCCGTAAACGAGCCTCCGCCATAATTCATGGCGTAAAGCGTGAACATGTACAGTTTTTCGTAAAAAGGCTGTAGCTGCGTGATGCGGATAGGCGCCAGCAGCCATTGCAGAAATTTCTTCATACGGTTAAGTCGATTCGTCGGGTCATCTCAAAAATACCACAGCCGTAACTACAGCCAAAATTGGTCTGGGCGGCATCCGAACGCCAATCAGCATTTTCGACAAACTGCTCAGTATCATCAATATATGAAAACCGTTCGATGGTGTAATGCGGCTCGAACAACTTGACGAGATAGCTGATCGCAAACACCCGGTGGGCATTGTAAACGATTCCCTGCGGACCAATGGGCGACGAAAAATAGAAGGTTCCCCCCGGCTTGATAATCTGCCGAATATTATCCAGCGCTTTAATATGCCCATCGGCATCAATCGGGTCGCCATAACGACCTAAGCCAAAGTGTTCAATGGCGTGCAGGGCCGAAATTGAGTCGGTCGAATGGATCAGGTCAGCGGGTAAGTTCATTAAATCGGCCTGCCGGAAACTGACGTTGGGAATGGGTCGGGTCAGTGGCCGGATATCAATGATTTCGATGGGTCGGTAAGCCGCCACATGCCCCACAAATCCGTCGATGCGGGAGCCAATATCCATGTGCCGAACGGGATTCTTTTTGAAGATACGCTGGGCCACATACAGGTCCTGAAGGAAATAATGCTTTACCAACTCACCACTCTCCGCATATCGGTCGAAAATGGCCGGATAATAACTGCGAATCGGAAAGTCCGAATGGCCATTAAGCTGCCTTTTTAGCGTAAAATAATCGTTTATGTAGGCGGGCGTGGCTTTCACCCCACCCCAAACGATTTGCGAACCGATTTTCAGGATGCGTCCGATCATGGTCGATTAGGCGTTGATTAACTGGCGGGCTTTGTTCATTGACTTAATGAGAATCTGTTCAGGAAACAGGTTAATTACACGGGTAATAGCCGCTATTTTAACCCGGTGTGTCCAGGGAGCCGAATAGCCAAACTCCCGAACAAACGTTTGTTTGATGGCTACATTACTGCGCCATTTGGCCCTCAGATTCGTAAATACGGTATTCGTTGTATGAATTCGGTAGGCTGTCAGGGCTTCGGGCAGGTTATGCAGTCGGTACCCTGCCTGGATTAACCGAAACAGACTATAGTAATCGTTAAAATGAGCGAATCGTATCTGGTACAAATCGTCTTTCAGGCAATTCCGATAGAGCACTGCTGGGTTCGCTATTGGAAACCGAAGGTAAAATTCGTTATAGATTTCCTCGTGCGTAAGCGGATAAGCCCGCCTACCCGTAACCCGGCCCGACTCGTCGATAATCGTCAACTGACTACCAACCAGAAATACATCTGGATGGGCTGTCAGGTAGCTGACCTGCTTAGTCAACCGGTCGGGCATGGCCACGTCATCGGCATCGAGTTTGGCAATAAATTCCCCCTTTGCCTGACGAGCCGCTATATTACTCGCCACTTCGCCCCCATACCCCAGCGGTTTTGGTTCGTGCAGTAACCGAATCCGCCTGTCGAGTTGGGCAAACCGGGCCAGTAGGTCAGGTGTTCCATCGGTTGACCCATTATCCAGAATCAGCAGTTCGAGATTCGTGTACTGTTGGCTCAAAATACTCTCCACCGCTTCCGTAATGTAGCGCTCACCGTTATAAACCGGCATCACAACCGACACTAAAGGTACATTATTTTGAGGCATCAGTTTAAGGGCTGGCAATTATCGGGCCACAATATTCAGGAGTTATACTGGAGTTTGCACCTTCTGCCGTAAATTTGAGTTTCTACTAAAACGAAAACGTGGGCGATCCCGGCATGAAATTAACTCTTCAGCAAACAGACCTATTTGAAGACCGTCATCACGGCCAGACAGACGCGGCTCAGGCCGAAATGCTTCAAACACTTGGGGTAGACTCGATTGACGAACTAATTGGCCAGACTATACCCGATGCCATCCGGCTGACAAAGCCTCTCAACTTACCGGCTGCTAAATCAGAAATGCAGTTTCTGGCTGATTTTAAAAAAATAGCCGGGCAAAATAAAGTCTTTAAATCGTATATCGGCACGGGCTACTACGACACGCTCACGCCGAACGTTATTCTTCGTAATATTCTGGAAAATCCAGCCTGGTATACCGCTTATACGCCCTACCAGGCCGAAATTGCCCAGGGACGGCTCGAAGCCCTGTTGAATTTCCAGACGGTTGTGTCGGATCTGACGGGCATGGACTTAGCCAACGCATCGCTGTTGGACGAAGCAACCGCTGCCGCCGAAGCCATGACGATGCTGCACGCTACGCGACCAGTCACCCGCAAAAGTGCCAGCACCTTTTTTGTGTCGCAGCAGTGCCACCCCCAAACGATTGATGTTGTACTGACACGGGCTACCCCTTTGAATATCAGCGTATTGGTAGGTGATCACCGCACAATGGACCTAACCACCGGTGACATTTTTGGTATGCTGCTGCAGTATCCTGCTTCGGACGGTGACGTGTTCGATTATACCGATTTGATTTCGGCCGCTCACGAACTGGGTATCACGGTTGCCGTGGCGTCCGATTTGCTGGCCCTGACGTTGCTAACGTCTCCCGGCGAAATGGGGGCTGATGTGGTCGTCGGTTCGTCGCAGCGGTTTGGCGTACCAATGGGCTACGGTGGCCCTCACGCGGCTTTTTTTGCCACCCGCGATTCGTTCAGGCGGCATATTCCGGGTCGTATTATCGGCGTGTCGCAGGATGCTGAGGGGAAGCCTGCCCTGCGTATGGCCCTGCAAACCCGTGAGCAGCACATTCGTCGCGAGAAAGCTACCAGCAACATCTGCACGGCGCAGGTGTTGCTGGCCGTTATGGCTGGAAGTTATGCGGTTTATCACGGCCCCCAACGGCTCCGGGCCATTGCTGAGCAGGTTCATGCCCTGACCAAAGTCTTCGCGACGGCCCTGCGCTGGAGTGGCTATGAGGTGAACACCGATCAGTATTTCGATACCATCACCGTTCGGGTTGATGATATTGAATCGCTCAGGAAATCGGCGCGGGCGGCTCAGATCAACCTGCGTTACCTCGCTGATGACGAACACGTTGGTGTTTCCTTTGACGAAGCCAAAACGCTGCACGACGTAACTGAACTGCTGACCGTTTTTGGCATAAAAGCCGATATAGAGTCTATTCTCGACGGGCTGGAGATTACGTGGCCTGATTCATTGATTCGTCAGTCGGATTATCTAACGCATCCGGTCTTCAACACCCATCACACAGAGCATGAGATGCTGCGGTACCTGAAATCGTTGGAAGAAAAAGACCTGTCGCTGGTGCATTCGATGATTCCGCTGGGGAGTTGCACTATGAAGTTGAACGCCACTGCCGAGATGATTCCGGTTACGTGGCCTGAGTTTGGTAAACTGCACCCGTTTGCCCCGAAGGACCAGACGATTGGCTATCAGCAGCTATTTGCCGACCTGAATGAATCGCTCTGTGAGATTACGGGCTTTGCTGCCATGTCGCTGCAACCCAATTCCGGGGCGCAGGGCGAATATGCCGGGCTGATGGTCATTCGGGCGTATCACGAAAGCCGGGGCGACCATCACCGCAACATCGCTCTGATTCCGCAGTCGGCGCACGGCACCAACCCGGCCAGCGCAGTCATGGCGGGTATGAAAGTCGTGATTGTGAAGTGCGATGAGCGCGGCAACATCGACGTAGCCGATCTGAAAGCCAAGGCCGAACAATATAGCCCTGACCTCTCGTGCCTGATGGTAACCTATCCCTCAACCCACGGTGTTTTTGAAGAAAGTATCAAGGAAATCTGTGAAACCATTCACCAGCATGGCGGGCAGGTGTATATGGATGGTGCGAACATGAATGCTCAGGTTGGGCTGACCTCACCAGCCACAATTGGCGCGGACGTTTGCCACCTGAATCTGCACAAAACTTTTTGTATACCGCACGGCGGGGGCGGGCCGGGCATGGGACCGATTGGCGTGGCATCGCAGTTAGTTCCATTTTTACCAGGACATGTTTCCCTCACCCCACGGCCCTCTCTCCCAGGGGGAGAAGGGGAGCAGATAGACTCCCCTCGCTCTTTGGGAGAGGGGTTGGGGCGGTCCGACGGGTCGGTGAGGGGCGCCGTTTCGGCGGCTCCGTATGGTTCGGCCAGCATCCTGACCATTTCCTATGCCTACATTGCTATGATGGGTGGCGATGGGCTGAGCAATGCAACCAAACGGGCCATTCTGAACGCCAACTATATCAAAGCGCGGTTAAAGGGTCATTATGAAACGCTCTACACCGGCACAAATGGCCGCTGCGCGCACGAAATGATTATTGATTGTCGTCCGTTCAAATTGGCGGTGGGGGTTGAGGTCGAGGACATTGCCAAGCGGTTGATGGACTACGGTTTCCACGCGCCAACGGTGTCGTTTCCGGTAGCGGGCACGATGATGATTGAGCCAACCGAATCCGAATCGAAAGCCGAACTCGACCGTTTCTGCGACGCGTTGATTGCCATCCGTAACGAAATCCGCGAAATCGAAACCGGCGAAGCTGATCGGGCATCGAACGTCCTGAAACACGCACCCCATACAGCTACGGTTGTTTTGTCTGACAATTGGAACCGGCCTTACAGTCGTGAAAAGGCTGTTTACCCACTGCCCCAGGTTCGTGCCCGCAAATTCTGGCCAAGTGTCAGCCGTATCGATTCGGCCTATGGCGACCGGAATCTGGTTTGCTCCTGCGTACCGACAGATGCGTATGCGACGGAGGTGGCCGAAGAGGTGAGTGTGGCGCAGCAGTTGTAATCAGTAAATTTATGATTAGAGGCCACTCGTTTAGAAAAAACGGGTGGCCTTTTTATGCGTTTTATGTCCTGAATTAACCTCAATAAAAAGCCACGTATATTCGTTAAAAGTAAGACCCGTCCAACTTTGCAGTATCTTGGGCGCAAAATACTGATTTGCTTTTTTACCTATATGAGAATCAATACGTTATCTGGGCTGCTCGTGATGTCGTGTCTGGCCCTTGGACTAACGGGCTGCAATTCGGCCATGCAGGCGTATAAAAAAGGTGTCCGTCATTACGATGCCGGGGAATATAACCTGGCCCTCAACCAGTTTCAGAAGGCCTCAAAGGGGACCATTGACCCCGCCCGCCTAAATTATTACATGGCGGAATCCTACCGGCTGTCGAACCGCTTTGGTGAAGCTGCGCCCTTTTATCAGAAAGCCATTGCCGCAAATACCACCGAACCCGATGCCCGGTTCAATTATGCCTATGCGCTGAAATCGCAGGGGCAGTATGGTGATGCGCTGGAGCAGTTACAAAGCTACGTAGCCAATGCGCCAAAAACGGTCGCCAAAACCACGCTCGACAAGGCTCGACGGGAGGTGGAAACCCTGCGGGCGATTGATGTCATCTCAAAAAATAAGTTGCTCATCAACCTGCGGAACATGAACAACCTAAACTCGCCGGGGGCCGAATTTGCGCCCGTTGTGCGGGGCGAAGAGTTGATTTTCACGTCTTCGCGGAAGGAACAGGTGTACAAGAACAACGGTCAGCAAATGCTGGGTCTGTATAAGGCAAAACTTAATCAAAATCCCGACGAAACAGGCACGACGCCCGCCCCTGAGTTGTTCAGCACAACTATTTTTCAGGGTGATGTAAACGAAGGCACGCCCGCGTTCTCGAAAGATGGTAAAACGATGGTGCTGGCGCGGGGCAATAATGGTAAGCGCAAGGGTGGTTTGGATGTTGACCTGTATATCAGCCGGTTAGGTGAAGCAAATGCCTGGAGTCAGCCGCTCCGGTTGCCCATCAGCGATTCGACCGCCTGGGATGGTTCGCCCGCCTTTTCGGGGGATGGCAAAACCCTTTACTTTGCTTCCAACCGGGCGGGTGGCGCCGGTGGCATTGACCTCTATCGCACCAGCATTGATGCATCGGGCCGGTTTAGCCGCCCGGTCAATATGGGCCGCGACATCAATACGCCCGGCGATGAAATGTTTCCGTATGTAGCACCGAACGCCAAACTGTACTTTGCCTCAGATGGGCATCCGGGTTTGGGTAAATTAGACGTTTTCGTAGCTACGCGCTCCGGGGGCGTTACGCGGGTCGAAAACATGGGCCAGCCAATTAACTCGTCCGCCGACGATTTCGGTCTGATTTATACCGACGCTACAAAGGGTTTCCTGGCCTCAAACCGAACGGGGGGCAAAGGCGACGACGATATTTATTTCTTCCAGGAAGGCCCAGCCACCGATACATCGACCATTGCGAAAAATCCACCCGCCGACGCGCCCAAAACGGTGCGGTACTTCATTGCCGGAACGGTTTCGGCCAATGAAACGCCAATTGCTCCGCTCGATTCGGCGCGGGTCAGAATTCTGGATGATGCCACCGGCCAACCCATTGCCGAAGTGACAACCGGGCAACCCGGCACGTTTGGTAAATACCCATTGCAGGAAGGGAAAGATTATACCCTTCTGGCCGAACGCCGGGGCTATTTAACGCGCCGGGAAGCGTTTACGATGCAGGGAAAAAGTATTCCACCCGTTTTCCTGACGAAGGCTCAAACCGATACGACCTTCAACGTGGCAATTCTGCTCGACAAAGCAACACTGAACAAGACGTTCGTGCTGGAGAACATTTACTATGATCTCGACAAATACAACATCCGTACCGATGCGGCTGAAGAACTCGATAAATTGGTGACGATTCTAAAAGACAATCCAACCCTGAAAATTGAGTTGGGGTCGCATACCGATACGCGGGCTAGCAATGCCTATAACAATACGCTCTCGCAGAATCGGGCAAAGTCGGCCGTAGAATACATCGTTTCGAAAGGCATCGACGCCAGCCGCATGGTGGCAAAGGGCTATGGCGAAACCGTATTGATTGTTAAAAACGCCCAAACCGAAGAAGAGCACCAGCGTAACCGCCGAACCGAGTTTAAGATTCTGGAGTTGTAAAGAGCAAAAACCTAAAAGGTCTTTTGGAGACCTTTCAGGTTTGGTCACGCAAACACAATACATCTGGGGTTGGTTGATAGCCATATCAACCAACCCTTTTTTATGCAAAATGACAAACTCCGGCAGGTCATGGTCGTGCTCAGCATTGTTGCCATGATTGCCCTGAACTACCTGTCCAATGCCGGGATGTTTGGCGGCAAAACCAACGGCGAAATTTCAGACAAATACCATACGCTGATAACTCCGGCTGGATACGCCTTTTCGATATGGGGACTTATTTTTCTGGGCCTGCTGGCCTTTGCCGTTTATCAGGCGTTACCGGCACAGCAAACAACCCCGCGTTTTCGGGCAATTGGCTGGTGGGTGGTCCTCAATGCGGTGTGCAATGGCATCTGGAGTCCATTGTTCAACAACGAGCGCATTGGTATTGCCCTGCTTGTTATTCTGGTCATGCTGTTCTCCTTAGTCGTTATTGAGCAGCGATTGCTGGAGAAGCCCCACGTTCCGCTCATCCCAACCGACCGCGACGCCACCCTGCCCGAATCGGCGACTTCCGCAACGCAAACCTGGCTCGCCCGGATTCCGTTTTCTATCTATTTTGGCTGGTTAACCGTTGCGACTATTCTGAATACAGCCGTTTTTTTGAAAGCCACCGAATTTAGCCTGATGGAACTATCTGAGCAAACCTGGGCAACTGCTATCCTGATTGTGGGGCTACTGGTTGGCGCTATTGTGTTTAACCGCTTTCGGTCGGTGGCGTATATTCTGGTGTTTGCCTGGGCTTACGCGGCTATTGCGGTGGAGCAGGAAGGGTATGGGCAAATTCCATTGGTTGCCGGGGCCGGTGCAATTGTAGCAGTGTTGCTGGCCATCACGGGTTTAATCTCCCGGAAAACACCGGTTTACAGTTAAGTAACGCGGTGGTGCGGCATACCGACGGAAGCCCGTGAAGCCGCAGGCTAAGTTGTAATTAGCTTGTCACTACAACTTAGCCTGCGGCTTCACGGGCTTCCGTCGGTATGCCGCACCACCGCGTTACGATTACTCTTCCAGAATGGTGATACTCTTTATTTTATCGCCCTGGCGGATTTCATCAATTATATCTAACCCATCGACAACTTTGCCAAAAACCGTATGGTTGCGGTCGAGGTGAGCTGTGTTCTGGCGGTTATGACAAATGAAAAACTGGGAGCCGCCCGTATTCCGACCCCGGTGGGCCATCGATAAAACGCCCCGGTCGTGGTATTGATTCTCGCCCGTCAGTTCGCAATCAATGGTGTAGCCCGGCCCGCCCGACCCCGTGCCGGTGGGGTCGCCACCCTGAATCATAAAATTTGGAATAACCCGGTGGAAGGCAACTCCATCGTAAAATCCCTTTTTCGCAAGTGAAATAAAATTAGTAACCGCTTTAGGCGCATCTTTCTCATAGAATTCAATGAGCATAGTGCCTTTATCGGTGTTCATTTGTGCGGTTGGCATGACTGAATCAATTTTTGTTGTGACGACAAAATTACAATGATTTCCGCGTAAAGTTGATTTACCGCCCAACGGTTCTATACAACAAGGACAATTACGAATCAGGACAAGTTGTTCTTTGAATAAGTCAATTGTATGAGTATATATTTTAGAAAAATACAATTAGATTGCCTACTATTTAGTTGGAAGCAGAATCGATTCATTAAGAAGTTCCTGCTTTTGTGCAATTCTACTTACCCTGGTTCGCGTCTTTGAGTAGTATTACATCCGCAGTTTCCGCTATTTCCTCGTTTTTGCCCGACTCGTCATGTGGATTGTCCGATTAGCCTTAGAAAAAAAATACACCATCGCCGTTATGGCGTTGCTGATTATGATTATGGGCGGGCTGGCTGTAACGCAGATGCCCACCGATATTTTTCCGCGCATCAACATCCCCGTCGTATCGGTTATTTGGGGCTATAGCGGCCTGTCGACGAATGAAATGGAGAAGATGATTACTAACTTCTCCGAAACATCACTTATCAACAACGTCAGCGATATTCAGCGGCTCGAATCGCAAACCTACAATGGCACGGCGGTACTAAAAATCTTTTTTCAGCCAACGGTAAAAATTGAAGAAGCACTGGCTCAGGTAACGGCTATTTCCCAGACGATACTGGTCCGAATGCCGCCTGGCACGCAGCCCCCGCTGATTGTGCGTTACAACGCCACCGATGTGCCAGTGCTGCAATTAGGCCTCTCGTCGGACAGTCTGACCGAATCCCAGATTACTGATTATGCCCAGACGCGCGTTCGTCCGCAGATTTCGACGGTGCCGGGCAGTCGGCTCTCGCAGGCATTTGGTGGCAAAACCCGGCAAATTGCGGTAGACCTGGAGCCTGACCAGTTGGTGGCCTACAATGTTACGCCCGAAGAGGTCCTGAACGCGGTTTCTGTTCAGAACCTGACCCTGCCCGGTGGCTCACTGCGGCTGGCCGAACGCGAATATAACGTCCGGCTTAACTCAAAGCCCGATGTCATTACAACCCTCAACGACATTCCGATCAAGAATGTCGGCGGCACAACGGTTCACATGCGCGACGTGGCGAATGTGCATGACGGGTCGGCGGTGCAGTCAAACATTGTGAAACAGGACGGCAGTAAGGGAATCCTGATGCGGATTGTGAAGACGGGGAATGCCTCCACAACGGAGATTGTCGATAAAATTCGGAACCAGATTCTGCCAACTGTGCGGGCGGCTGCACCGGCTAATCTTCGCATCGAAGCCCTCTTCGACCAGTCGTTGTTTGTACGGGCATCTATCAAAGGCGTTCTAATTGAAGGCATGATTGCCGCCCTGCTAACGGCCGCTTTGATTCTGCTTTTTCTGGGGAGCTGGCGGAGTACGCTTATTGTGGCTATTTCGATTCCCCTGTCGATTCTGGCATCGCTCATTGTGCTCTATCTGCTGGGCGAAACCCTTAATATTCAAACGCTTGGCGGGCTGGCCCTGGCTATCGGTATTCTGGTCGATGATGCGACCGTAACCATCGAAAATATTCACCGCAATGAAGAATTAGGGATGCCCCTGCGGCAGGCTATTCTGGAAGGAGCACAGCAAATTGCCACCCCAACGCTGGTGTCAACCCTGACGATTTGTATCGTTTTCACGTCCGTACTTTTCCTCGAAGGCCCGGCCCGTTTCCTGTTTGGGCCATTGGCCGAAGCAGTCGTGTTTGCCATGCTGGCCTCTTATGTGCTTTCCCGGACGCTGGTTCCGGCCCTGGCAGACATGATGCTCAAAGGGGAAAAGGGGCATGGGGCCGGGAATGCGGAGCCGTCAGCGGGGAGCCTGGAGCAGGGGACAGAGCGTGCAGAGGTGGAAAACCATTCCATGCCTCATGCGCCCCGCTTCCTTCCCCCCGCTCCGCGTCCTCTGCCCCATGCCTTAATTTATGACCGGTTTAACGCAGGCTTCGAGCGTTTTCAGGGCCGCTATATTCGGGCGCTGGAATGGGTGCTTACCAATCGCCGTACGGTGCTGGGCGTATTTTTAACCGTACTTATTTTTACGGGTCTATTGCTGCCTTTTGTTGGGCGGGATTTCTTTCCACAGGTCGATGGGGGGCAAATGCGGCTTCACCTGCGTGCTCCCGCCGGAACCAGACTCGAAGCCACAGAGATCGTTGCCGCCAAAACGGCTGAAATTGTCCGTGAGGTGATCCCGGAAGATGAAGTTGGCTCGATAATCACGAACATCGGTCTGACATCCGAGCGGTATAATTTCTTTTTCTCGGATAACTCTACGGCCAGCGCTGCCGATGCGGAACTGCTGATTTCGCTCAGCGAAGAGCGGTCTGGCTTAACCCTTGACTATGTACGCGAACTGCGGGCGCGGCTACGCGAGGAAATGCCCGACGTAACGTATTTCTTCCTGCCCGCCGACATTGTGAGTCAGATTCTGAATTTCGGCCTGACGGCTCCCATCGACGTACAGGTGTCGGGATTCGACCGGGCAAATAATCTGAAAGTAGCCCACGAACTACAGGATAAAATCGCGCAGATTCCCGGCGCGGTTGATGTACACCTGCACCAGGTTCTCGACGCCCCCGAATTGTTTCTGAATGTGGACCGGGAACGCGCCGGGCAATTTGGCCTGACCGAGCAGCGCGTGGCGACAAATCTCAATATCTCGCTCAGCGGTACCGGGCAAACCCGCCCCAACTTCTGGCCCGACCCAAACACGGGGTTTCCCTACATCATTGCCGTACAAACACCACCCTACAAGCTGGATTCCTACGAAAAATTGCTGCGGACGCCGGTCATTCCTGGCCAGCAGGTAAATGCAACTCCTCAGTTGCTGAGCAACGTGATGACCATGAAGCGCACGACGGCGCCCGTCATCATCAACCGGGTGAATACCCAGCCAAGTTATGATGTGTATGCGTCGGTCGAAAAAACGGATTTAGGCTCAGTGGCAAAAGCCCTGAACGAACTGGCTGCCGACTACAGAACGCAACTCAAGCCCGGCAACGTGATTTCAATCCGGGGGCAGGTCGAGAGCATGGAAAGTGCGTTTAACCGGCTGGGATTGGGTATCGTCTTTGCTGCGTTGCTGGTTTATCTGCTCATGGTGGTCAACTTCCAGTCGTTTCGGTATCCGTTTATTATCATTACGGCCCTGCCGGGAGCCTTATGCGGCATGGTTTGGATGCTGTTTCTGACCGGCACAACGTTCAGCATTCCGTCGCTGATGGGGGCCATTATGAGCGTAGGCGTGGCAACGGCAAACAGTATTTTGTTAGTTAGTTTTGCCAAAGATCACCTTCCCGAAGTGGCCGGAAATGCCTACGAAGCCGCGCTCGAAGCGGGCCGGACGCGCCTGCGGCCTATTCTGATGACCGCCATTGCCATGATTATCGGGATGTTGCCGATGTCGCTGGGCCTGGGTGAAGGAGGTGAACAGAACGCGCCCTTAGGCCGGGCAGTTATTGGCGGTTTGCTAATGGCCACCTTCACGACGTTGTTGTTTGTACCGGTTGTCTTTAGCTACCTGGCACGGAAACTTAAAACAGTTGCCTGATGAACCTACTTTACCACATTGTTCCGGCCAGCGACTGGGTTGAGCAGGAAAAAAAATCAACCTACACGGCTGCGAGTTTAGGGTCTGAAGGTTTCATTCATTTGTCTGAAAAAGAGCAGGTTGCCGGTGTGCTGGATCGCTATTATCAGGGCATAACCAACTTATTGATACTACATATTGACTCAACCAGGTTAGCCCATGAACTACGATACGAAGCTTCCGCAACTAACGAATTATTTCCGCACCTCTACGGCCCACTCAACAAAGAGGCTGTCGTGAATATTGAGCGGTTGACTTAACGTCATTATCAATGAAAGCATTAAGAATTTTCCTACTTCTACTCCTGTTGATTACGGTATTCGTCGTGTTCGGCGTGCTACCTCGTTTAAAAAATAATCAGGCACTGAAAGCGGAGGCTAATGAAGGCAGGAACCGCGAGCCAATCGTTACTGCCGTGCTATTGAAACAAACCTCCGACACGACGGGACTGACACTACCCGGTCAGATTCAGCCTTATCGGCAAACTCCGTTATATGCACGAACGCAGGGTTTTTTGCGTCGGTGGTATGTCGATATTGGCGGGCAGGTAAAACAAGGGCAGCTTTTAGCCACCATTGACGCGCCCGAACTCGACCAGGATATTGCCCGCGCCAAAGCCGACCAGCAATTGGCTCAGGCCAACCTCGACCGCCTGCTAAGTGTTCAACTGCCCGGTGCCATTGCCAAACAGGATGTCGATACCCGGCGGTCGGCGGTGACGGTTGCTCAAGCCAACCTGGGACGGCTCGAAGCGCTAAAGAACCTACAGCAGATTCGGGCGCCCTTCGGCGGAGTCATCACCAGCCGAACGGCTGAGAATGGCACACTCGTGTCGCCGGGTGTGGGGCAACCTTTATTCACCCTTTCAGAATTGGGCACGCTGCGGGTGTTCGTTGATGTGCCACAAACATACTTTCAGTACGTAAAGGTTGGCCTTCCCGCAACGGTGATTATACCTGAACTGAAGAATCGAACCTTTAAAGGCAAAGTCGTGCGAACATCGGGGGCGTTGCGAAACGAGTCCCGCACGCTGCTGGCCGAAGTGGTGATTCCAAACCCAAAGCAGGAACTGCCATCGGGATTATACAGCCAGGTAAAATTTGACATGATCACAGCAAAAGCACCCGTGCTGATTCCGGCGAATGCCCTGCAAATAACGCCCGAAGGCCCTCGGGTAGTTGTCGTTGGCACCGATTTACGGGTCCGGTTTGTGCCCATCACGCTGGGCCGCGACTATGGCACAACGCTGGAAGCCATCGGTGGGCTGACGGGGCAGGAGCGGGTTGTAACCAACCCCAACGACCGCCTGCGCGATGGGCAGAAAGTTCGATTTCGGAAAACCGTAGCCGAAAAAACGGTAGCGCAACGATGAACAAATCTACTGTTTATGGTGTATGGTGTATGGTTTGTGGCTATGCAGCGCAGGCCCAAACGACGCCTGTTAATCCAACCGGGGGTGCCGTGACTGTTCAGCCGGGTACCCTACCGGCCGGAACCACCGGTACTGCTCAGCCGCAGCCGCCAACTACTACATCGACGTTAACTCTACCCACAGCAGCTTCCAACGCTAACGGATCAACACCTTTAGTGGCAATCAGCGGTTTTCGCCGATTTGCGGATCCGTTGCTTAATTCGCTCATTGAGTTAGGTTTAGCGAACAGCCCCAATCTGCGGGCGGCTCTGAGCCGATTGGAGGAAGCCCGGATTCGGGTGAAAGTGGCGCAGTCGTTTCAATCGCCATCGCTTCGAAGTTCAGCCCTGATTACCACGCAAAGCCTGTCGGAGCGCCGGCCGCTTGCCATTCCCAACCCGGCCGACCAGTTGCCGCGTTCTCAGTTAAGCACGTTTCAGTTGCTGCCCATCGATGCCAGTTACGAGCTGGATTTATTCCGGCGCATTCGGGCTGGAATAACGGTGGCTGATTTACAGGCCCAGTCCAGTGATGCCGATTATCAGGCATTCCGGCTGTCGCTGGCTGCCGACATTGCCCGAACCTATTTGCTCATTCGGGGAAACGATGCTGAGCAGGCCGTTTTTCGCCGGAATATGCAATCGCGCGATACGACGCTTTCCATCCTGCGCGAACGGTTCCGGGTTGGCTTAATCAACCAGATTGATATCCAACGGGCCGAAACCGATTATGCTGGCCTACAGGTCACGCTGAAAGGGCTTGAGCGCCTTCGCGTCGAGCTGGTAAACAGCTTGGCCCAACTTTGCGGACAGAATCCAACTGAATTTTCAGTACCCGTGGGCGCTATGCCAACCGCTGTGCCGACCTATCCGTATGCCAGTGTCTCGGCTGAGCAGTTGCAGCGTCGTCCCGATTTGCTGCAATTTAGTCGGCTGAATCAGCTTGCAGATGCTCAGATAACGCTTCAGCAGAACAGTACCCTGCCTCGGGTCACATTAATCGCGACGGGTGGTTTATTGTCGGGCCGGATTGGCCCCTGGTTCACACCAGGCAGTGCAACCTATTTAGTGGGCATTAATGCATCGGTGCCGCTCTACGAAGGGCATCGCGCCCGTCAGAATGTTGCGTTGGCGAAGCAACAGGCGCAAACGAACCAGCAGACCTATCAGCAGGCGCTACAACTGGCGCAACGCGATGCCGAAACGGCTTTAGATAACCTGACGATCCTACGCCAGCAACTTGATTTGCAGACGCAAACACTGGTATTGGCCCGACGAACTGAACAGTACAATCGGGAACTTTATGTTCGGGGCCTGGCAACTTACCTGGAAGTTCTCGACGCCCAGCGAACAATTCTGGCTGCTGAACAGCAACTGGTTCAACTTCGCAATCAGGAGGTGCAGTTCGCGGTGGCTTTGCTTCGGGCCATTGGCGGGAACTATTAGAATTTACAAACTATAAAGCAGGCTTTAGGGACTAGGCGTTCGTTCAAGTGTAAAATCAGGATGACCGCTAAATCGTAAAATGGTCCTTCGTGCTTCGTAAATCAGTTCGTTAGTGGCAACTTTGCCCTAAAATCACTAAACATATCCATGAGCCATACCTATGTTATTATTATGGCGGGAGGAGTTGGAACCCGGTTCTGGCCCTTCAGCCGGACGAGTTACCCGAAGCAGTTTCACGATGTGCTGGGCACGGGCCGGACACTGCTTCAACAAACTGCCGACCGTTTTGAGGGGGTTTGCCCGCCCGAAAACATATTTATTGTTACCAGTTCACTCTACAAAGACCTTTGCCAGCAGCAACTTCCGTCTCTCTCCGACGATCAGGTGCTTTGCGAACCCATTGCCCGCAATACGGCTCCCTGCATTGCCTATGCCTGCTATAAAATTGCACAGAAAGACCCGGAAGCCAATATTGTGGTGGCTCCTGCCGATCATATTATCCTGAAAGAAGAGGAGTTTAAACGCACCATACAGGCCGCGCTCGATGCGACAGCACAACAGGATATTCTGGTGACGCTGGGTATTCAGCCAAGCCGCCCCGATACCGGATACGGCTATATTCAATACATTCCTGAAGCGGGCAAGGCAATTAACCGGGTAAAAACATTCACCGAGAAGCCACACCTCGAGCTGGCGCAACAGTTTCTGGAAAGTGGCGAATTCGTCTGGAATGCGGGCATTTTTGTTTGGAACGTGCAAGCCATCATCAACGCGTTTGAGACCTGCCTGCCCGAAATTGCCGAGATTTTTGAGGAAGGTAAAGAAGCTTATTATACGGACCGTGAAGAACCGTTCATCAATAAAGCCTATTCACTCACCAAAAGCATTTCGATTGACAATGGCGTAATGGAAAAAGCTGGTAATGTGTACGTTGTTTTGAGCGACTTCGGCTGGTCGGACCTCGGTACGTGGAAATCATTGTATGAAGTATCTGATAAGAACGATGACCTGAACGTGATTGACGGCCACATTATGCTCTATGACACCAAAAACTGCATTATCAAAACGCCGAAGGATCGGCTGGTTGTGGTTAATGGGCTGGATGGCTATATCGTGGCCGAGTATGATAACGTATTAATGATTTGCCGGAAGGAAGAAGAGCAGAAGGTAAAGAACTTTGTGGCCGACGCCAAAGAACAAGGCATGGAGTTTGTGTAGTGTTTCGTGGAGGCCCTCACCCCAACCCCTCTCCCAAAAGGCGAGGGGCTTTTCAATCTCCCGTTTAGCCACTCGCCTTTGAGAGCGGGGTGAGGGTGACATAGCACCTATCTGCCAAGGCAATGGCTGTATCACTCTGTTCGTTACCCATACGACCCGCCGACTAATCCGTGAGAAAAGTTTTATATTTAAGTTTGACACTGCTGTTAACCACTCTGCTTATGGAGTGTGCCGATAAAACGACTGGGTTCTCACCCGGCGCGGGCGATATGCGTATAACCGGTGTTTGGCAATTGGTCGAACGGGGTTTTGTCAGGGATTCCATTAAGTCTGTGCCAACCGAAACGTTTATCACCCGGCGCGATTCGGTAAAGGTGCAGGTGGGTGGTCAGACCATCCTGAAAGACACGTTGATTACTGAACGGGTTATCGTTAATATTCGACGCGACACCTCCTTTTACCGAACGCAGCGTTATCCGGCCAGCCCACCACAAACGCTCGCCTTTGAAACTGATGGCAAACTAATCGCCAACGGCCCCGAAATGACGTATTACAGCTCCATTAAACATTACCGGGTCGATACTACATACCCCGACAGCCTTGGCATTAATTTTTTTATAGGCACCAACGGAGCTACCGTTGCTTTTCGGCAGGGATTGGCGTTCCGGCGCGACACCTTGCTTCTGCTGCCCCGCTGCGAGCAGAAATGTTACTCAAAATTTGTGCGGGTAAAGTGAACATACTTACGATTTCTATTGGGCCATTTTGTCCCACCCCTGCGCCCGAATCGGTGTCTGCTGACCGGCTTTCGTGGAGAGCACAATCTGCGATGGGTCGGCGGTGAGATAGCCAATAGCCGTAATGCGGGCGTTGTTCGCCAGCTTCTCAAATTCCTGCGGTCGGACAGTAAACAGCAGTTCATAATCTTCGCCCCCGTTCAGGGCAGCCGTTATGGGGCTAATCTTAAACTCGTCGGCGGCTAAATGCGTCTGGTCATCAATCGGTACGTTTTCGTCAAAAATCACTGCGCCCGTGCCCGATTGGCGGCACAAATGTAACAATTCGGAAGCCAGCCCGTCCGAGATGTCAATCATTGCGGAGGGCCGGATACCGAGGTCGCGGAGTTCGTGGACAATGTCGGTGCGGGCATCGGGGCGCAGTTGCCGCTGCACCAGATAGGCCCGCTCCTCAGACAGACTTGGCTGCATATTCGGGTCGGCCAGGAACACCTGCTTTTCCCGCTCCAGCAATTGTAAACCCAAATAAGCTGCGCCGAGGTCGCCCGTTACGCAAACCACATCGCTGGGTTGAGCCGTAGTTCGGTACGTAATCAGGTCTTTTGGCACTTTGCCCAGGACCGATACGGAGATAAGTAAACCTGAGCGTGAAGCCGTTGTGTCGCCACCAACCAAATCTACGGAGTACGCTTCGCAGGCGGCCCGAATACCTTCATACAACTCATCGACGGCCTCAACGGGGAAGCGGCTGCTCAGCCCGATGCTCACAGTTACCTGCACCGGCAACCCATTCATGGCGGCAATATCCGAAACTCCGAAGGTTATGGCTTTATAGCCGAGGTGCTTCAGGGGCACATACGTTAAGTCAAAATGAATACCTTCTACGAGTAAATCGGTTGCCAGCAGGCCATAATTATCACCCCAGTCGAATACGGCCGCATCGTCGCCAATGCCAAGGACGGTTTCGGGATGAGTGGGCAGTGGCGTTGCCTGCCGGATTCGGTCAATCAGCCCAATTTCGCCAAGTTTGTTTAAGTCGGTCATAATAATGGATAATGGATAATGGATAATGGGAGCGGTTAAGTAAGCATTGTTCATTATCCATTATTCATTAAAAAAGCCGCTCCGGGTTTAAACGGAACGGCTTTCTGGTAAGATTGGTTTGCTCCAAATTTATGGGTTGGTCAGCGTATAGGCATTCGTTGTATTGCCGGTTTTCTGGCTGGCCGTTGTGCGGGTAAGTTTCAGATTTGTATCGTCGATGGAGTCAATCCTAAATTCGATGGTGCCATTGGCAACCCCTGTCGGCGAGGGACTTAAATTGGTCAGAACAAGCTTGTCGTCAGACGGAACGGAATACTGACCGGTAAAGGTGTTGCCGTCGAACTCGGTATACGTAACGGTTGGCGCTTTACTGAGGTCGAGTTTAAAGCTGGCGTAGTTACGAACATTGGCCGTGCCACCCCGCGAATAAACCGTTGTGCTGTTTTCATCCACTTTGCTGGCCGTCCAGACTTTGGCAATCCGTTCCGAAACGGGAGCAACCTTACTACCACCACAGCCCATCAACAGGCTAAATAACGTTACTACGGAAAGAAAAGCGATAAAATGGGTCTTTCTCATGGTTAATCGGATGCAGGATAATCTGAAGTGGCTAAAGTACGCTATTTTTGTTATTACTCGCAAAAGTTATGCCTAATTATTGGCCTGATTGACTTAACGGACGTATGTTGCCCACCAACGCTCACCAGTTACCCACCTACACGCAGTCGCAGTTGGCCTTAAGGAACGGACAGGACCGCGACGAAATCTGGTGCGCTTATGAAGGCGTCATCTACGACCTGTCGGCCTCGCGATTGTGGCGCAATGGCAAACACTACGAACATTGGGCCGGGCAGGACCTCACCGACGAACTGGCCGATGCCCCCCATACGAAACGCGTTTTTGAACGATTTTCGGCAGTTGGGAAATTAGTTTAATGGTTCAGGTTCCCTATTTCGTAACCAACATGGAACTTGAAACATAGAACGTGAAACACGGAACGTTAACCCTGAAACCTGATTTTATGCTGCTTATTGCCGACAGTGGCTCCACAAAAACTGACTGGCGACTCGTTTCTGCCGATGGTCAGGCCCGTGTTATACAAACGGATGGATTCAGCCCATATTATCAAACTGCCGACCAAATGGCGACTGTTTTGCGGGGGCAACTGTTGCCAGAGCTAGCCGATGTGCCGGTTACGCAGGTATTTTTCTATGGAGCGGGTTGCACCGGTCCGCCAGTCAATGATGGGGTAGCCAATGCGTTGCAGGTGGTCTTGCCCGGTTTACAAACGGTTTCAGTGAACAGCGATATGCTGGGGGCGGCACGGGGAGCGGCCGGGCATCAACCGGGCATTGTTTGTATTCTGGGTACCGGCTCGAATGCCTGCTGCTACGATGGTCAGGCTATTACGCGGGGCATTCAGTCGCTGGGTTTCTGGCTGGGCGACGAAGGCAGCGGAGGCTACTTAGGTAAAACACTCGTTCGCGATTTTTTTCA
Source organism: Spirosoma areae (assembly GCF_054781775.1). Classification (NCBI taxonomy): domain Bacteria; kingdom Pseudomonadati; phylum Bacteroidota; class Cytophagia; order Cytophagales; family Cytophagaceae; genus Spirosoma; species Spirosoma areae. The sequence continues at coordinate 226,044 of NZ_BAAGTT010000024.1, forward strand.
GGAACGTCTGCCCGCCGACCTGCGCGTAGCCTTCCAGAATCGTTACGCCCTTGCCCGCCCGGCACTGCTGGAAAACGCCTACCAAAAACCGTTTCCAAACCGATATTTCGCTTCATTTACGCCTTTTCTGGCCGAGCATCTCGCGCATCCGTATATAGCGGGTCTGGTGATCGACGCTTTCTCCCTCTTTCTGACAACCTACGTTAGCCGGTTTCCCGAAGCCGCTCAATGGCTGGTTCACTTTGTGGGGTCAATTGCTCATTATTTCGCTCCGCAGTTGAGTCTGGCTGTCGAAAAAACGGGACTAACGATGGGCCGGATTGTGAAGGCACCCGCCGAACGGTTAGTCGAATTTCATCAATCAGCCACTTGATGTACCTTTGTAAAATGATTTCTACCACAGAGAAACACAGAAGAATAGCAATAATTGCAGAATTTCTGGCTGTTCTTCGTCCTTTTCTCCGTTCCTCTGTGTTTAGAAGATAACAACCTGAGAATAGGAATGGCAAATCGGTATTTTTTGAAAATAAAAGATGTCGTTCGGGAAACGCCCGACGCTGTGACAATAAGTTTCTGGCACCCCATCAACGAAGAAATTCGCTATCAACCTGGTCAGTTTCTGACGTTTTTACTGACTATAAACGGGCAGAAAATACGCCGGTCGTACTCGATGGCGTCGTCGCCCCACGTCGATGTATCGCTGGCGGTATCGGTGAAGAGGGTTCCGGGCGGACTGGCCTCTAATTACCTTTGCGACCGGGTGCGATCCGGCGATATTCTCGAAACGCTGGAGCCAATGGGCACCTTTGTTCCAAAACTCGACCCGCAGAATCGCCGGACGCTGGTGCTGATTGGGGCCGGCAGCGGCATCACGCCCCTGTTTTCGATGGCAAAATCAATTCTGCACGTCGAGCCAAACAGCCGCGTGTGGCTTGTCTATGGCAACCGCAATCAGGCGTCGATTATCTACAAAGCACATGTAGACGCGATGGAGCAGGCATACGGCCGCTCACGCTTTCAGGTGACGCATATTCTGAGCCAGCCTACGGGAAACTGGTCAGGTGCCGAAGGCCGGTTGAACCAACACACGCTAACGAAACTGCTCGATCAGTTGCCGCCTGCCGAACGTCAGAATGCGAGTTTTTACCTGTGTGGCCCGGATGGTATGATGGCCGAAGCCCGCTCGGCGTTGGCGCTGGTGGGTGTTGCGGCTGAGCGCGTACACAAGGAGAGTTATGCCCATGCGCCCGTTGCTGCCGGCGACGTGGTGGAAGAGCCATTCACGGCTGCCGACAGTAGTTCCCCCGAAGTGACGGTACTCTATGAAGGCAGCGAATACAAATTTGCCGTAGCTCCCCACCAGACCATTCTGGAAGCGGCTTTAGACTCAGACATCGATTTGCCCTATTCATGTCAGGCGGGTATGTGTACGGCCTGTTTGGGCAGGTGTATTTCCGGCAAGGTGAAATTAGACGAAGAAGACGGTCTCTCCGAATCTGAATTGAAGGCCGGGTATGTACTCACCTGTGTCGCCCACCCCGTTGGAAATGATGTGGTGATTGAAATTGAGTAAGTAATCGTAAAGTAATCTTTGACAAAGCTGATAACTCTGATAATCAATGGAATGTAGTATCAGCTTTGTCAAAGATTTTTGATTAGGGCCTGGGTGGTGTTGGGGCAATAACCGGCTTAGGCTTTGGTTCAGAACGTGGAGTAGCAGGCACTACTGGTGTAGGGGCAAGCGCGGGCGTAGCACGTATTCTTGCCGGTGCGGGTGGTGCTGGCGGATGAATCACATTAGGTGCTATGACGGGCCGGATGGTGCGGTAAGGACGTGAAGCACGGGCTGGGTACGGGGGACGCGCCGGACGAATTCTCCGCACCGCATTTTCATAATTAAGCTTTGCCTCTTCCATCGGAATCATGCGGGCCATACCCTCATCGTGTTTGCTCATTTCTCTCGATAATTCCTCCACCTGCTCATTCAGTTGCTCGGCTTCCCGCTCCAATTTTTCGAGGGGTTGCTGACTACTTTTAATTTTTGCCTCTGCCTCTTCAAGTTGCCTGTTCAGCGCATCGATGCTGGTTTCCTGCTTCTTGATTTCTGGCTCAAGGGCAGCTAACTGTTTTTCGACCTCAGTCAGGTTTAGTTTTTGTTTACCATCATTGTGCATCAACTGCTGATGTTTCTCAATCAGTGTATGACGTTGCTCCTCCAGCTTTTCTTTGCGCCATTCCAGAACCTGCTGGCTCCGTTCGGCCTCTTCAACCGGAAACCGGAGATTTTCCATTTGGCGATGCAGTGCCTCAACCTGTTGCGCCCGCTGGTCAATAAGTCTGGTAAGGCTGTCCATCTGGCGTTGGTGGAAAGCGCGCTGGCGGTCGAGGGTGTCATTAGGGATACGAAGATGAGAGACAGAGGCCATCGCCCCATTGATGATGTTGTTATAGTCAATCTTCTCTACTTCTTTCAAGACTTCATCTACGTTAACCGGAAATGTGCCAGCCGCATTGGCGGCATCCATGCCAGTCTTTATAATTGTGTTGTAATCAAGATGCGCCAACCCATCCGACAGCGATTCCATGCCCTCATCAAACGACTCATTTTTTTCAATGATGGTCAGCAGAATATCGCGGTCAGCCTGCGGAACATCGTCGAGGGAAAGTTGTCCGGTCATCACCTGATCGAGTTGACGTTGTAGTTTAGCGACCCGAGCAGTAGGTAATTTTTGCCCTTTCCAGACAATGTAGCTAACTTTTTTGTTGCCCGCCATCCCGTATTCCGAATTGCCATCGACTTTATGGCGTCGCGTAGGCTTCGGCTGAGTCGTTTTTCGCTTCGGCTCATCCTGCTTTTGAACGGCATACACCGACACACTCATCAAGAGTAAGGTTGCCAGCGTTAGCCCCGCCAAACTGCCATTGGACACAAAAGGCCGGGTCGGAACGCCCAGCATCCGCCGAACCCGATGCAGTAAATGCTGACGTTTTGAGGCAAAAGCCATTGCCAGCGCGGGCGTCTGGTCCATCTGTGCCAGCCGCAATTCCTCCACACGGGCGAGGGCCTGCGCCAGAATATGCCCATCGCCCCCACATACCTGCACGGCCAGATCGTCGCAGCAATGTTCGCGCTCTTCGCGGACCCGCGCCGACAGCCACCAGAGTGCCGGGTGGAAAAAATACAGCACCTCAACTACCGATTGAAGCAGGTTCACGGCATAATCATGCCGTTTGATATGCGCCAGCTCGTGCGCCAGAACGGCTTCGATTTCACGCATGGACAAACTCGTGGCCAGCCCAATGGGTAGGAGTAAAACTGGTTTCAGGACGCCTACCACCATTGGCACGGCAATCCGGGCCGACTCGCGCACCTGAACGACAGCCCGAATCGCTAACGCCGACCGAAGGCGATCGGTCAATTGACCCCAGCCTTTATTGACAGGTGGTGTGGCGGTCCGGCTTAAGCGTTGCAGATAAACCCAGCCACCCGCCAGCCGCAACCCAAACAGAGCCACGCCGATCAGGTAAATCAGCACAAACTGACTTAGGTGCTCTTCCAGAAAATAGTGTGTCTGTTGGTGCCACGGCAGCGTTTGAGTTACGGTTTGCCAACTGATTTGTGTCGCAAAACGAACACTGACAGACGGCAGTAGTGGCTGGTTTGTAACGGTCGGCTGGTAACACCAGATAAACGTTGCGGCTGATACGACTAATTGGGTCAGTAAGGTCAGTACACCAACGCGATAACGCAGCGCACTCGCCTGATTTCGGAACAGATGCAACGTTGCGGCTATGGGCAAGACCAGGGCAAAGCCCTGCCAGATGGCATGAAGTAACGTCCAGCCTAACGCATCTGCCACCGGACTTGACAGGAAATTAATAGCGTTCATGAGGTATAGGAAATCGTTAAGTTTGAGCAAAATGAGTGACTGATAAACGCAGAGAAATTCATTAATCTGTTAATCCAGCCGGGCCACCGGAGCGATTCAGATTATTCAGCAGGGTTTTGATCTCGTCTAATTCTTCGCGCGACGCTTTATGCTGCCCCAACACCTGCATAATCAGCTTTGAGGCTGAGCCCCGAAAGGCCGTTTCAACGAACCGATCCACTAAGTTTCGTTGTGTATCTTCCTGGCCAACAGCCGCCGTGTAGGTGTGCGAACGAGCATCTTCCAGACGGGAAAGTAACCCTTTCTCGTACATGATCTGCATGAGTTTCAGTGCCGTTGTGTAGCCAATGTCGCGGGTCTGGCTCAACGTCTCGTGTACATGCCGCACCGTGCTGGGGCCATTAGCCCAAAGCACATGCAGGATTTCCAGTTCAGCGTCGGTTGGTTTCATATTTTTTGTTCTACGAATAATTTCGTAGTAAACATATACGAAGATTTTCGTAGATGCAAATTTGTGAACAAAAAAGTTTTAGAATGGCTTATATAGCTTGGTGATAAGGCATTCCGGCGGCCACGTCCGGGCGAAAAATACTAATTCACTATATACTCCATTCCCGGACGTGGCCGTCCAGGTTACGCTATATCAATGACCGCCAACGAATCCTTAGTTATTCCTACCCGTCCCGCCCGCCCGTTTATTGGCGAAACACTCGAACTGACAAGCTGGGATGATGTGAAGCCACTTTTCGATGATTTGCGCGAACGGCCTATCCACAACGCCGACGACCTTCGGCAGTGGCTGCTCGACCGAAGCGAACTGGAATCTTATCTGTCCGAAAACTTTGCCTGGCGGTACATCCGCATGACCTGCGACACCGCCAGCGAAGACTTAGTGAATCAACTCAATTTTTTCATTGCCGAGATTCAGCCGCCCATGACGGCCTACAGCAACGACCTCGACCTGAAAGCCGTGAACAGCCCGTATTTGAGCCAGTTAACTGACGATGGCTACGAGGTGATGGTGCGGGGCATGAAGAAGGCCATTGAGATTTTTCGGGACGAAAACATTCCGCTCCAGACCGAGCTTCAGACCGAAGAGCGGAAGTACGGGGCTATTGCCGGGGCTATGATGGTAACCATCGATGGCCGCGAAATGACCCTGCCTGAAGCCAGTGACCGGCTCCAGTCGACCGACCGGGCCGTGCGTGAAGAAGCCTGGCGAAAAATCTGGGAACGGCGCTATAAAGACCATGAAGCCCTCGACCAATTGTTTGACCGGCTGCGGACTCTACGGCATCAGATAGCCGTGAACGCCGGATTTGCCAACTTCCGCGATTATTCATTTGCCGCCCTGGGCCGGTTCGACTACACGCCCGATGATTGCGTCAACTTTCATGAATCGGTGGCCGAGGCTGTAGTACCGCTGCTGAACGAACTGGCTCAGGAACGTAAAGCAAAGTTAGTGGTGGAGCCGCTTCGCCCGTGGGATGCTAAAGTCGATGTTGAAGGCCGTCCTGCCCTGAAACCTTTTAGCACCGGCGAAGAACTCATCGAAAAAACCATCCTCTGCTTCGATCAGCTTGATAAAGAATTAGGGGATGACCTGCGGATTATGCAGGCTATGGGCCATGTCGATTTGGCCTCGCGGAAAGGCAAAGCGCCCGGCGGCTATAATTACCCGCTGGAAGAAATTGGCGTGCCGTTTATTTTCATGAATGCCACCTCAAGCCTGCGCGACCTGGTCACGATGGTGCATGAGGGTGGCCATGCGGTGCATTCCTTCCTGACGCGCGACTTGTCACTGAAAGCCTTCCGCAACCCGCCCATGGAAGTGGCCGAACTGGCCTCCATGAGCATGGAACTGCTGTCGATGGATCATTGGGACGTATTTTTCGAGAATCCCGATGAGTTGCGCCGGGCTAAGCTACAGCACCTCGAATCCATTATCGAAACCTTACCCTGGGTGGCTACCATCGACAAATTTCAACACTGGATCTACGAGAACCCTACGCATACTGACGCGGAACGGCGGGAAAACTGGCTGCGTATTTATCGGGAGTTTGCCGACTCGGTCACGAATTGGGATGGCTTTGCTTTTTATCAGGAATACCTCTGGCAGCGGCAGTTGCACTTGTACGAAGTTCCTTTTTATTATATCGAGTATGGTATTGCCCAGTTAGGTGCTATTGGCGTGTGGCGCAACTACCGGCACGACCCAGCAGCAGGGCTGGCAGGCTACAAAAAAGCCCTGAGCCTGGGTTATAAGGCGCCTATGCGGGAGATTTATGCAGCCGCCAATGTACCGTTTGATTTTTCCCGGGAGCACATCCGTGAACTGATGGCGTTTGTTTGGGCCGAAATCGATATCCTTAGAAGGTAGTAGTTGGTCGCAAAAAAAAACAGCTACTAACCACTAACTGCTGAGCACTAATCACTAATTTTGCCGAATCAATTCGTAATCAAGTAGCTATGAAGCGCGTAGTTAATATAGGTTTGTTTGCCGTAGTGGTGATGACAATGGCATCCTGCGACTATCAGAAATACAATACAATCCGTCAGAATGATTACCGGTCCGACGATTACCGGGACGATTACCGGGCGGGAGATGCTGAAGTATACGGAAAGGGTCGGGACTCGGCGGCTGTGCAATCAAACTATAAATACACCCCCAATCCGGCACTGGAAGAACGCACACAAAAAATTCGCGAGAAACTATTCGGCGCCAGTGCATCGAGCCAGGGCGCTTAACCTACGTAGTAATTGAAGGAATAAAGGCGATGAATGAGCAAATAGCCGCTGATTCATCGCTTTTATTTTTCCTGCCAGCTCAAACCCATCTGCCTGGTTAGTTCCTAACCAGGACATAAGAAACTGTACATGTAGATTTTTTACGTTACTTTGTCTATTCAAACGGATTAGTTAAGTAGTACTATTTGGTGAAGCGAGCTGCTTTACACACTGAAAATCATATGAAAATTGCATTAGTTACGGGTTCAGCCGGATTGATAGGCAGCGAAGCGGTTGCCTTTTTTGCTGACAAATTCGACCTCATTGTTGGGATAGACAACAACATGCGACAGTATTTCTTTGGGGCCGATGGCTCCACCGAATGGAATCGCAATCGGTTGGCAGACACCTACACGAATTATCAACACCGCACCGCCGATATTCGGGAAGTGCCGCAGTTGGAAGCGATTTTTACCGAATTTGGCTCCGACATCAAATTAGTACTCCATACCGCAGCCCAGCCAAGCCACGACTGGGCCGCCCGTGAACCATTTACTGATTTCGGCGTCAATGCGGTTGGCACCCTGAATATGCTCGAAATGACCCGGCTGCACTGTCCTGAAGCCGTGTTTATTTTCACCTCGACCAACAAAGTGTACGGCGACAATCCAAATTTCCTGCCGCTGATCGAAACCGAAACACGCTGGGAAATCGATCAGAACCACCCGTATTTCCAGAATGGCATCGATGAGCACATGAGCCTCGACCATACCAAGCACTCTGTTTTCGGGGCCTCAAAAGTAGCCGCCGACATAATGGTGCAGGAGTATGGCCGCTATTTCGGCATGAACACGGGCGTGTTCCGGGGTGGGTGCCTGACGGGACCAAATCATTCGGGTGCACAACTGCACGGGTTTTTATCGTATCTCATGAAATGTGCTATTACGGGCAATCAGTACACTATTTTTGGGTATAAAGGCAAACAGGTTCGCGATAATATTCATAGCTGGGATTTAGTGAACATGTTCTGGCATTTTTATCAGAACCCGCGCCCCGGCGAAGTTTATAACGCGGGTGGTGGTCGTTACGCCAACTGCTCCATGCTGGAAGCCATTGCCCTTTGCGAAGAAATTTCGGGCAATAAAATGAACTATCAGTATTCGGAAACTAACCGTAGCGGTGACCATATCTGGTACATCTCGGACCTGACAAAGTTCAAACAGCATTACCCCGGCTGGAACTGGACCTACGATTTGAAAGAAACAATGGTGCAAATCCACGACAGCATGGTTGCGCGCTTATTACCGACAACCTGACAGGACAACTTTTCATGACGGGGTGACGCAATTTTCGATCAACTAAAATCCCGCCACCCCATCAAAACAAGAGCAAAATCTGGATTTGATGACCTGGATAAAAAAGAATTTAATTTATAAACCCGACGGCTCGCTACCGTTTAGCCGCACCCACGCACAGGTGCCCTTTGGTTACCCCATAGCCGATAAGCTGCGCGTTTACTTCTCAACCCGTGATGAAAATAGCTCGTCGGCAGTCTCGTTTGTTGAACTCAATCCCGATAACCTGTCGGAAGTAACCTACGTTCACAACAAACCCTGCCTGAGCAAAGGTGCAGTGGGCATGTTCGACGAAACCGGCACCATGCCCTCCTGGTTTTTACCGGTTCGGTCTGCCGATGGAGGGGACGAAATCTGGCTGTACTACACCGGCTGGAACAAAAGCGAAACGGCCAGCTATCGGTTGGGAATTGGGTTGGCAATTAGCCGCGACGGTGGGCTGACGTTCGAACGTAAGTTTACAGGGCCACTGCTCGACCGATACATATTCGACCAGGTTTGGGTGGCACAGCCGTGCGTTATGCGCGAGGAGCAGCCCGATGGGTCTGTTCGCTGGCGGATGTGGTACCTATCCTGCACCAAAATTGAGGTCATTAATGGCCACCCCGAACCGTTTTATGACGTAAAGTACGCTGAATCGACGGATGGCATCCATTGGGAGCGCACAGGCCATGTTTGCGTGGGCTACGATGAGTTTACGGATGCCATTGGCCGGCCAACGGTTTATAAGGACGGAAATTTGTACAAAATGTATTTTTCGTACCGGAACGCCCTGAACTACCGCACCGATGTTGAGCGGAGCTACCGAATTGGCTATGCCGAATCGACAGATGGTATAACGTGGGAGCGGAAAGACGAACTGGCCGGTATTGAGCGGTCGGTGGCGGGCTGGGATTCACTAATGATGGATTATTGCCATATTTTTTCGCACCGAGGGGAATGGGTTATGTTCTACAACGGCAACGGTTTTGGCGCATCAGGATTTGGGTATGCCACGCAGCCGTCCGCAAACTAAATCAACGTCCGCAAATTTGTATTTTAAAAGGATACAGCCCTATTTTGTAGTAAATTAGTTCGTGCATAACCATGAAAGAAGCAGCAAAATACATTATAAAAGTTGATGCCGAATTTAGGGGCGGGCAGATAGTGCCGGAGATTCCGTATGAGGAAGTGATGCGATTGGTGAATGAGCCGAACATTGTTATCATTAAAACGGGTCTTCCGGCAACGACACTTCGTGGGGTGATCGATGCCACGCTTGCCTGGGCCGCTACGGTTCCACTGGCCGAAGGACCTGACCCTTTCGACAACAACCAGCACAAGCAGCGATTGCACATTGCCAAGATTCAGCAGGCTCCGCAGTTATTCCACGATCATACATTCGACGCCATTCTTGACCTCGGCGAACCGACCAGGAAATCATTGCTGGAGGTGTTTACTCCCATGCGTCAGTTCTGGAATAGTTTGACGGGCAATAATGAAGAATACGGCATCCGCAAAGGCCAGCCATTTTTCCATCCTCAGGTCACTCATTATCCGCTGGGTGGCAGCTTCTTTGGGCGGCACTGGCATCCACTCAATCCGCAAAAGGTAGGCACCATTCTTGCCCTGAATCAATACGGAGAAGACTATAATTCGGGCGGCACAGGCTACGTCATTAACGACCATATTGTTGAAACGGAGGGTTATCAGGATATGGGCGACCTGATTTTATTTCGATATGACCTCCCGCATTGGGTTAGTCCGTCGAGTTTTGCCGACCGTTTCAGTTGGGATGATCCCGCAGGGCGCTGGGTGGCCATTCTGCCCTTTTATGACCCCTGGGCAAAACCCGCCGATAAAGACGAGCCGCAGGGCTGGAAAGCTCAGATTCAGCCAGCTAAAGAAGTAACTGTGTAAGTCTTCGGTTTTTGAGTTTACGGTTTTCAGTTGGTTAGTACAGGCATACGTGTATTACGAATCAATCGGCTGAAAACTGTAAACCGAAAGCTGTAAATGCTATATCATGCCAAAAGTTAGTGTTCTGATTATCACCTACAATCAGCAGAAATTCATCCGCCAGGCCATCGACAGCGTACTGGCTCAGCAGACGACATTTCCGTTTGAGATACTGGTTGGTGATGATTTTTCGAGCGATGGCACGCGGGAAATTATTCAGGAGTACGAGCAACAGCATCCTGGCCTGGTTGTTGGTGTTCTGCACCCGCGAAATCTGGGTAAAAATGGCGGCATTAACTTTTTGGAGACGCTGAAACGGGCTACAGGGGAATACTATGCCTTGATCGATGGCGATGATTATTTGACCGACCCGCTTAAATTACAAAAGCAGGCCGACATGCTGGATGCCCATCCCGATTATTCCATGGTGTTTCATAATGCCCTAATCACCTACGAAGATGGCAGCCCTTCCTACATCCTCAATGGGGAGAATATGAAGCCGTTTTATACGGTTGAAGATTTGATTGGCGAGGATGAAATCTGGTTTATGGCGACATCGAGTACCATGTACCGAAATACTATCAGCGAGTATCCCGCCTGGTTTCGGGAGTCGATGAGTGGCGACATTCCGCGCCTGATTCTAAAAGCTAAGCTGGGCAAAATTGGCTATCTCCCCGATGTCATGTCGGTATATCGGAAAAACAGGAATGGCGCGAGTTTTCATGATCGCTACGATGATGCCGGTTTTCTGCAAAACCGGATTGATATGTACAGTAACATCAATCGTGAACTGAACTATCAATATGATCGCCTGCTGAAGAAAAATATAGCCCGGTATTATCGGATGATGATGAACAGTCATCAACACCGTAATTCATATCTGGCGAAACTGCGGTTGGTTGCCCAGTATTATTCCTTAGCGAAACCGAATTGGGGCGACCTGAAATCGGTTGTCTACGACCACTTGACCCCTCCCGCTGTACAACGCCTTTACGGAGCCGTCGCGATTGGTCTGCACCGAATCCTCAATAATTAGATTCCTTTGCTTATTGGTGTGCTTATCTGGCCAACGCCCGCTGCCTGAGCAGTTTTTTAAATTGTTTTGTTAACCTACTGGTTTCCGCCCTGAATTCTCTCTAAAAAGCAGTTAAGTTCTGTTCCAAATAGAATTCAGGGTGGAGCGCAGTTGGAAAAATGGAATCCTAAATAGGCTTACCGTGTCGTTTGATGGCTATGCGGCCAAATGTTTACGTGCAGAAGTACATCAGTTTAAACTAATTTTGTTAATTCTTTAGTTTCTACTGACTTAGCCCCAATAGTACAGACTTAAAAAGTCATCTTAAGATTTACCCTGCCTGCATTTTGTATGAAATTAAGCGTTGTTATACCAGCCTATAATGAAGAGGAGTCGTTGCCGCCCACACTGCGAGCACTTTACCAGTCGTTAGCCAAACACGGGATTCCGCATGAAATCTGCGTTACGAACGACAATTCAAAAGATGGCACCCTGCACGTGCTGGAGCAGTTGGCGGCTACCGAAATTCCGACGTTAGTCTATTATACGAATCCTGGCCCTAACGGATTTGGCTATGCCGTTCGCTATGGTCTGGAACGGTTTTCGGGCGATTGCGTAGCGGTGTTCATGGCGGATTTGTCGGACGACCCCGAAGATTTGGTGCGGTACTATACTAAAATGCAGGAAACGGGTGTCGACGCTGTTTTTGGGTCGCGTTGGGGGAAAGGCGGGAAAGTGGTTGACTATCCGCCCCTCAAAAAATTTATTAACCGAATTGCCAACTTCATTGTGAAGATGGTAATGGGTATTAACTACAATGATACCACAAATGCCTTCAAACTCTATAAACGGGAAACCATCGAAGGTATCAAACCTTTTCTGGCACCTCATTTCAACCTAACAGTTGAACTCCCTTTAAAAGCTATCGTGCGTGGCTATAGCTTTGCGGTTGTACCCAACAGTTGGACAAATCGCAAATACGGGGAGTCAAAACTGAAGATCAAGGAAATGGGCAGCCGGTACTTTTTTATTCTGATGTATTGCCTAATCGAAAAATACTTCTCGCAGGGCGATTATCATAAGAAACCGGCCTCTGCAGTTCAGTCGACCGTGAGCCGGTGACCCCAGATCGTATAGCAGGCTATAAAAATGCAGATGACTGTGACCTCATTGGCCGATAAGGCCGTGTAAGCCGGGAATCTGATACAAGGCAAGTGTCTGGATAGCTGCCCAAAAAACCGCGCTAATGAGCATGTAAAGGAGTAATGTCCCTTTACCCACCCGAAAAGAGACCGCCAGCACAGTGCCACCAATGGGGGTAAGCAGCAGGGGCGTTAAGAATGCGATACCAGCCATACCGGCTCGTTTCCAAATACGAACAGCCAGGCGAGTGCGTTTGGTGAACCGTTTGGGCGGCTCTTTCCGATATCGCTGCACTAAAGCCTGTAAGGCAGCACCGGCAAATGTAATTACAATGACACTCAGCATCATACCAATGACTGTGCATATGGCAGTTTCGATCCAGGACAGGCCAAGCGCAGCCCCTGTTAGTGGCCCACCAACGAACTTTAGCGTACTGGCCAACAGAACAGAAGCATATTTAGCGAATTGCATGAGGCATTTGAGTCTGAAATACAGCTTAAAAGTAGTTGTTTTTTAATTTTATGCCGCTCATTTCTTCCGCTTATCCGGGGCCACCGGCCTATCAATATAATGGGCATCTGCAAACGATCATTCCGGGCCTTACCCGTCATGTTGCTAACCTGAGTTACGAACGCGAACGGCTTACACTGGCCGATGGCGATTTTGTTGACCTCGATTGGGTCGATACGGGCCGAAAGCGGCTGGTCTTACTGACGCATGGGTTAGAGGGTGACAGTAACCGACAATACATTCGGGGAACAGCTAAGCTTTTCGCCCGGCACCACTACGATATATTGGCCTGGAACTGTCGCTCGTGCAGCGGTGAAATGAATCGGGCGTTCCGGTTGTATAATCATGGTGAAATTGGCGATTTTGGTGAAGTCATTGCCCACGCGCTACAGACAAAACAGTATGAAGAAGTTGTGCTGATTGGCTACAGCATGGGTGGTAACATAACCTTGAAATACCTCGGCGTTCACGGGAAAACCCTTCCCGACGTTATCAAACGTGGTATGGCTATCTCGGCTCCAACCGATTTGGGAGCCAGTGCAGGACTGCTTGACCGGCCTGCAAACCGCTTTTACCGGAATCGGTTTATGAAAAAACTTGTTGCTAAACTGAGCTACAAAGCAAAGCAGTTTCCGGGGCGGTTAGATATGAGTAAGCTAAAGCAGGTGAATCTATGGCGCGATTTCGATGAATTTTTCTCGGCGCCGGTGAATAATTACCGCGATGCCGAGGATTTTTACACCCAGGCATCGGCCGTTAATTTTATGTCCGGCATTGCTGTGCCGACACTCTTGCTAAATGCACAAAACGACCCGCTGCTGTCGCCGGAGTGTTCGCCGGGGTGGCTGGCCAAAACGCACCCGCATATTTTTCTGGAAACACCCCGGCTGGGTGGGCATGTTGGTTTTCAACTCACCCGCGATACCCACACCTATGCCGAACGGCGGGCATTGGCTTTCGCTCAAAACCTGATTTAACCACCTGACCAAATGACTATTGTTTACACGGATGCTTACACGCTTAACCCCGGCGATCTGGATTGGGCACCCATTCAGTCGCTCGGTCAGGTAACATTTTATGATCGAACTGCGCCTAACCAACTACTGGGGCGGCTTCAGCAGGTCGATGCCGTGCTGGTTAATAAAGTTAAACTCACCCGCGAAACCCTGGCCCAACTTCCTAACCTGCGTTACATTGGGGTAACCGCTACTGGCTATGACATTGTCGATGTGGCAGCCGCTCATGAGCAGGGTATTGTGGTAACAAACGTGAAGGGATATAGCACCGACTCGGTAGCGCAGCTAACCTTTGCCTTGCTGCTGGAACTGACCCATCAGGTTGGCCGTCATGACCAGAGCGCTCACGCAGGCGATTGGGTGCGGTCGCTGGATTTCAGTTATTCAAAAAGTCCACTTATCGAATTGGCAGGTAAAACGCTCGGCCTGGTCGGTTACGGCGACATTGGCCGAAAAGTAGCCGCTATTGGGCAGGCGTTCGGGATGCGGGTGCTGGTAAATCGGCGGACGACCGACAAAGTAGCCGAGTCGGGCGTCATCTTTGTTGACCGTCAGACGCTGTTCGCCCAGAGTGATGTGGTATCGTTACACTGCCCAGCCACACCCGATACGATTGGTTTTGTCAATAAGGAACTACTGGCTTCTATGAAACCAGCGGCATATCTCCTGAATACCAGCCGGGGGAGTCTACTGAATGAGCGCGACGTGGCCGACGCGCTAAGTAAAGGTCAACTGGCGGGTGCCGGGCTGGATGTGTTATCGGTTGAACCACCAACCGCTGATAACCCCTTGCTCACTGCCCGAAATTGTGTCATTACCCCTCATATTGCCTGGGCCAGCTTTGAGGCTCGCCGTCGATTGATGCACGAGGTAGCCAGTAACCTGCGGGCTTTTCTGGCCGGACACCCGATAAATACAGTCTGATTAATTACTAATCAAGCGTACTAAATCGCTTATTTGATTGATAATCACCGTATTTTCGTGTGTCTCAATATCCTGGCCAACTACCTGGTAGCCCGTTAATAGTATGGTTGCTTTAGGAAACGAGTTGGCCAACTGATTAACATAAGGCTGGACTTCGTGGTTGGCTGGCACTGTGGTCAGAACCGTAAAAATACAGTCGGGTTGGTGGCGTGCGTAAGCAAATGTTAATTCAGGAAAGGGTAAACTTTGCCCCAGATAAATCACTTTGTTAGCGCGGGCCCGGATAATATAGTTGGCAAACAGCAGACTAATTTCGTGAAATTCACCTTCGGGCAAAAACAGCATATACTTTTTGCTATTGGTGCGGTAATTAGTTGCCAGCCCGTCGATAGCCACGATGATTTTTTGTCGAATCAGGCTCGTAATGAAATGCTCCTGGGCTGGCCCAATCGACCCCGTTACCCATAACATACCAATGCGGCTTAAAAACGGATAAACGATATTAATCATCGTGTTTTCAAATCCGAACTGGTGGCTATTCGCACTGATAATTTTTTCAAATCGTTCTTCATCCAAATCAATCATCGAGAGCGTAAGTGCCTGAATTTGATCGGGGTAGTTAAGTTGTTTATCGGATAGTTTAACTACTTCGCGGGACAATTCCTCTGCTGGCAGTTTGGCTATCTCTGAAATCTTGTAACCGTGATCTTTCAACAGCGAAATATTCAGTACTAAGCGCAGATCGCGGTCGTCGTAGGACCTGATGTTGGTGTCGGTCCGTTGCGGAGCAAGGATAGCATAACGTTGCTCCCAAATTCGCAGGGTGTGCGCCTTTATCCCCGAAAGCTGCTCTAAATCTCGAATGGAATAAGTACTCATGATATAAGTTGGCGATAAGCAGTTGGCTTGGTACGTATGAAACTGGTTTCAGGGAATTGTGATTACTCAGTTCCTATGAAACCTTGTTTCCAGGTAAATTTTTTA
The DNA here is from genome assembly GCF_054781775.1 of Spirosoma areae. NCBI lineage: Bacteria > Pseudomonadati > Bacteroidota > Cytophagia > Cytophagales > Cytophagaceae > Spirosoma > Spirosoma areae. The sequence goes on from NZ_BAAGTT010000024.1 coordinate 241,546, forward strand.
CACAACAAGTTAATAAATAGTATTAACCTAATAACGCAGAAATTTGTGTTTTGTTTAAGCTTGTTGCTAAAAACTTAAACAAAATTCGGTAATACAAATTACTAAACGACTACTCGACCACAATAGATTTTGTGGATTCTATTGTCCTGATTGTCAGATACAATAGCATCAACAGAATCGATAGTAGCTAAACGGGACGAGGATTACTGGATCATGTTGCTAATCAGTTTCTAAATTAGAAAAAGGTATAAACAAAAAAGGCCCTGCCGTAAGCAGGACCTTTTCTAAGCAGGGTGAAAGACGGGGCTCGAACCCGCGACCTCCGGAACCACAATCCGGCGCTCTAACCGACTGAGCTACAATCACCGTTTTTAGAAGTGCAAAAGTAATGAATAATGTAGAATGTACAATGAAAATTAGCGTCAGCCATTCTACATTCTACATTATTACGCCTGCTTTCCCTGCTGGTAGCGCTTGTCGGCAGCGTTCCAGTCAACAACATTAAAGTAAGCGGCAATGTAATCGGGTCGACGGTTTTGATATTTTAGGTAATAAGCGTGCTCCCACACATCAAGTCCAATAATTGGAAATCCTTTTACTTCGGCAATATCCATCAGCGGATTATCCTGATTAGGGCTTGACGTTAAGGCTAACTCGCCTTCCGGGGTGACAATTAGCCAGGCCCAGCCCGAACCAAAACGTGTGGTGGCGGCTTTTGTAAACTCTTCTTTAAAGGCGTCGAACGAGCCAAACGTCTGCGTAATGGCATCGGCTAATTTACCGGTTGGCTGGCCACCTCCACTACCCGAAATCGTGTTCCAGAATAATGTATGATTATAGTGACCTCCTCCGTTGTTCCGAACGGCAACAGGTGCTTTGCTTACGCCGGTCAGCAGGTCTTCAATGGATTTATTTTCCATATCAGTACCGGCAATAGCGTTATTTAGGTTGGTCACGTAGGCGTTGTGATGCTTGCCATGGTGAATTTCCATTGTCTGCTTATCAATATTCGGTTCGAGCGAATCGCTCGGGTAGGGAAGTGGGTCTAATACAAAAGCCATTTTACTTGGTTAGTTAAAATGTAACATGATTCGGTTCAGTTAACAAGCCTGTGTCAAATTATGTTCTTAGGCGGAAAAAAAACTTCGCCAGTAAGGTCTGGCTTTCCTCGGCGAGCAAACCCGTTTCGAGCCGTGTTTTCGGATGCAGCACCAACGGTTCGACCCGACTGTACCCGCGCTTTGGATCAGGAGCGCCAATTACTAAGCGCCCCAGTTGCGCCCAGAACAGGGCACCCGCGCACATCACACAGGGTTCCAGCGTCACATACAGGGTGCAGTCTGTCAGGTATTTACTGCCGAGGTATTGAGTAGCAGCCGTGATGGCTAAAATTTCGGCATGGGCCGTCACGTCGGTTAATTGTTCGGTCTGGTTAGCCGCTTTCGCAATAATCCGGTTGCGGCAAACAACAACAGCACCCACTGGTATTTCGCCGTTTGCAGCCGCTTCTTCAGCCAGCCCAAGCGCAATTTCCATGAAATAGTCGTCAGGCATAAAGGTCGATAGTCGTCAGTTGTCAGTCGATAGTCATTAGCATCTACAACTATTGGCTAATAACCATCGGCTAATGACTCTTTTACTGTTTCAATACTTTCCGAACCGTTTGCCGGTCACCGACTTGTATCCGCAGTATATACACGCCGTTAGGTTGCGTAGTCAGATCAAGTTCATTGAGCGGTTTGCGGGTTTTTTGCTGCATTACCGGTCGGCCCTGGGCATCTGTCAGCGATAGGATTGCTGGCTCGCGCGTTAAGGGCATCCTTACTTCAACGACAAGCGTTGTTTGGGTTGGTACAGGATAAGCCTTTACGAATGGATCAAGCGAACCATCATCCGTTCCCAGTACGGTCAGGACGGTGACGGTGGCCGTACCAGCAAATGATCCGGTGCCACAATTATTCGTCACACCTGTCAGCCGATACGTGGTTGTGCGGATAGGTCTCATCTCAACCACATAAGGACTGGTAGCTGTTGTGGCTGAGTAGCTCGTCAAACTATCGGCATAAGCAACGGTCCATGGGCCATCACCCCCAAACGTAAAGGTTAAACTGGCGGGTATACCGTCGGCAATTTCCTGCGTGCCCGTTAAAGTAGCTACCGGCAATGAGCGCACCGTTAGCAGCGTAGGACTATTACTACCCAGAACGCCTATTGCTGGATTGTTGGCTTTCACATGCACAAAGTACTGCCCGCTGGCCAGGGTGAGTGGCAATGGGCCAGTTATAGGGGAACTGGCGGCTATTGCCGAAATCTCATATTTTTTCGATGTGTCTGCCACACTCACCACCTCAATACCAAACGTATTTCCCTGGTTAAACTCCCCTGTTGTTGTGAAGGGTACAGTAAGCGACGCACCGGCACATAAGGTTGACGTTGGCAGTGAACTCGTAACCACGGTTGGTGTCCGAACCAGGATGGTTGCTGTTGCCGGATTACCGGGCAAGCCCAGCCCACAGGCATTGGTAACGGCCGCTACCTGATAGGTCGTGTTGCCACGGGGCAGTACGGCAATGGTTGTATCGGAGGTACGTGAGGTACCAGCATATCCCCCCGTAAGGCTATAGCTGTAAGGGCCGGAACCCGTAAATTTGAGTCGTAAAGGCGCATTTTGTCCGAGATTTACACTGGCTGTAGGCGCCAGCAGACCCAGTGTTGGTACGGTATTTACGATGGCTCTGATCGTTGAACGGGCGCTATAACAACCGCTGGTGCCGATTTGATAGACATAAAATTCGTCACCCTCGGGCTTAACGTTTGTATTGAGCGTCGACGGGGTAGGAGCTTCGTTTGTCACTCGTCCGTAGGGGTCAATCCATTTCAGTTGGCTGCCCGTCTCGCCAACGGCCTCCAGCGGAACCGCGTTTTGGTTGATGCAGTACACAACTAATGACTTTGGCAGCAACGGGGTGGCTGGTGTTGTAACCGTCACCTGAATGATGGCTTTCTGGCTTTCGCAAGTATTAACAGTCTGGGTAACCTGATAGGATTGGGTACCCGCTCTGTCAATTGACGGCAGGGGCGCATTACCGAGTGGTTTGTTATCGCCCGTGTACCATTTCAGGCTCTGTCCACTGGCAGTTAAGGGCGACAAATTCTGCGGTGGCTGATCCTGCTGAGTCTGGCAATACGTAAGATTCGACACCAGCGGCCGATCAGGCGACGGGTTGACACTAACCGTCAAACTTGCTTTTGGCCCTTCGCAATTCTCGTTGGATGTCTGCGATACTTTAAATACCTGACTACCCACCGTACCGGTATTTGGCGTTGGGGGGCCACCAAGAGGACTATCCGACGATGTATACCATTTCAGATTTGAGCCGGTAGCACTTAAGGGTTGAGCCGGACCGTTGCTACAAAAACTAACTGGGCTTACAACCGGAGCGCCTGGAATTGCCTTCACACGAACGCTCAGGCTGGCACGGGGACTTTCGCAACCTGCCAATACCTGGCTGACATAATACGTAGTTGTGCCGACCGTAGTATTCGTCGGCACGGGAGCATTGGCTGTTGCTGTGCCTCCACTGACATTGGCGCCATACCATTTTGGCGTAGCACTCGCCACCAGCGTAACGGTTAAGGCTGGTACAGAGCTGCCCAGGCAAAATTCAACTCCGGGGGCACCCGGTGCATTGGGCGTATCGTTTACCTGTACCGGGATGGCGGCCCGGTCGCTTTCGCAGCCGTTAATAGTCTGCGTTACATAATAATTGGTTATGCCGACGAGATTCGTCTTCGGAACTGTTGGTGTTCCCGATGAACTTCCTGCTGTTGCATTTGTTCCGTACCATTTCAGGCTCTGCCCCGCGGCTGATAGGGCCTGGGCTATGGCCCCTTCGCAATAAGCACCGGGGGCTCCCGTCGATGGTAAGGCAGGTACAGCATTAATAGTAACCGTTAGGGCCGCACGAGGTCCTTCGCACCCATTAACTAACTGGCTAACATAGTATGTAGCTGAGCCTAATGTGCTGGTTGAGAGCGCTGCCGGTGCAGGCGTGGCGGTTCCACCGGTGGCGGCTGTTCCATACCACTTCAAGGTGCCGCCGACAGTGGGAGTTGCCGTCAGGGCATAACCGGTTCGATTCTGGCAAGCAATAAGTGGACTGGCAACCGATGGCGCTGCAGGCGTTGGTTTCACCGTAATGGCAATTGCAGTGCGTTCGCTTTCGCATTCGTTAAGCGTTTGACTTACGTAATAATTAACCGTTCCTGCCGAAACGGTGCTGGGGGTAGTAGCTGTTGCGGAGGCTACTCCGCCGGTGGCTGCCGTACCGTACCAGTTAAGGGTTGCGCCGGTCGAAGGTGTTGCGGCCAAAACAGTAGCTGGCTGATTTGGGCAGTATAACGTAGTGGGCGCGGTAGTTGGTGCCGCAGGCGTTGGTTTTACCGTGACGGCAATCGCAGTGCGTGCGCTTTCGCAGCCGCCAACGGTCTGACTCACGTAATAAGTAGCTGTTCCCAGAGTATTTGTATTGACTGAGGTTGGGGTAGATGATCCGATTCCACCCATAGCACTGGTGCCGTACCATTTTAAATTCTGCCCGATAGCCGAGAGTGGGGGTGCCACAACGCCTTCACAATAAGGCGGAGGTGCGGTGGCGGTGGGCGCGGCTGGCATTGCGCTAACGGTAACGACAAGGCTGGCGCGTAGGCTTTCGCAGCCATCAACCGTTTGGCTGACATAATAAACTGCCGTTCCGACACCTGTCGTCGCTGGCGTAGGAGCGACTGAGGAAGCGGTACCGCCCGTTGCATTCGTGCCATACCAATTCAGTGTGCCTCCTGTTGCTGGGGTTGCCGTTAAGGCGGTGGCCGGTTTTCCCACACAAAAATTTGCAGGGCTGGTACCGGGCGCATTAGGCTTATCTTTGACTAAAACAAATATAGCTACCCGCGGACTTTCGCACCCGCCTATGGTTTGACTCACATAATAGGGCGTGTTGCCAACAATAGTTGTATTTGGTACTGTTGGCATAGCTGAGGCCGACCCACCCATTGCATTCGTGCCATACCAATTCAGTGTGCCCCCGGCCGCTGGTGTGGCTGCTAAGGCCAATGCTGACGCTCCTTCGCAATAGAGCGGAGCCGGAGTCGGGCTGGGGGCAGCAGGGGTATTGACCGTCAGCGCTGCTAAACTTGTTGAGCCGGTTCTGGCTGGATTGCTGGACGAAACCCGGATGCGATAACCGGTACCACCTACAGTTGATGCAGGAATTGTTGCGTTGATGGCTCCACCCGTTACTCTGGAAACGGTGCCTATAACTGGCGAACTGGCCGAAAAGGCGCCGGTAACATCTGAAAGTTGCGCTGAGAATACATTTGACGCTGCGAACGATCCTGACACCGTATAGGAAATGGCTACGGCTCCACCAGAGCAGACGCTGGCTGGAGTAATGGTCCCGGTCGTAATGGTTTGAGCAACGCCACGAATCGGTAGCCCCGCAATACATAGGCAGGCTATCAAACAGGTGTGAAAAATACGTTCCTTCATAAAGTTGTAGCAAGAATGCTGTTATGGGTCCTTAAAGTTAACGCATTTATACACGATCCAACGACACTTAAAGGCCGTTGCATTGGTCTGTTAAACCTGCTTACTTAACTGATTTACTAAGAAATGTCTTGATTTTCAATAGATTAAATATAGTTTTTTCTTGAAAACTGTACTTAACCAAAAACACATAGCAATAAAAATGCCACTTCCTGTATGAAGTGGCATTTAATGACGCAACAACCGTAGGTAACCTGATGATACTATACCGTTTAATAAAGAAATCTTATTGAACGGCACTATAGATTACTTCATGAATCCGTCGACGGAGTTTCGTTGTGTTGATGGCGTTGTTGCCAGCGGTGGGGTAAATTCGGTTGGAAAGGAAAACAAAAATTAATTCCTGGTCGGGGTCAACCCAAACAACGTTTCCAGTAAAGCCCGTATGCCCAAACGAACGGGGCGAGGCCTGAGCGGCCATGTAAACGCTGCTGGCACTCTCTGGATTCGGCTTGTCCCAGCCCAGCGCCCGGTGGCTGCGGTTACTGAGGGTCTGGGTAAAATAGGGAACGGTCATTGGGTTAAGAATACGCTGGTTCCCATACAATCCTTTCTGAAGGTTCATTTGCAGTAGGGTTGCAATGTCGCGGGCATTGCCAAACAGACCGGCATGGCCTGAAACTCCCCCCTGCACAGCCGCCATCTGGTCGTGAACCGTGCCCACTAAAAGCTGATTTCGATAATACGTGTCCTGTTCCGTTGGTGCACAGATCGGGTGTGGCAGTCGTTGCAATGGCGTAAAGCCTAATTGATGCAGCCCTAAGGGTTTATACACAAGTTCGGTAACGAACTTGTCTAATGGCTGTTTGCTAACCCGCTCCACAAGCTTCTGCAATGTCAGAAAGTTAAGGTCGCTATACACAAAAGGCGGTTTACCTGATTCACCCGTTTTGCGCGACATTGGCGACTGGACCACCCATTTCCAGACAGAATCTTTCAGGGCTGGCACCCCCCAAAGGGTGGGAGCAATCTGAAGCGTGTGCAGACTATCGGGTGTTGCGTTGTAATACTCGGCTTTCAGCCCGCCACCGGGCATCCGGGTACGATCCCAGGTGGTTGGGTAAAACGAAACCATGCCGGACTGATGCCAGAGTAAATCCTGAATGGTAATGTTCTGTTTGTTGCTGCCCCGCAGTTCGGGCAGATAGGCCGATGCTTTCTGGCTTAGGTCGATCAGTTTCTGATCATACAGGACCATCACGGCCTGTAGGGTAGCCAATACCTTCGTCAGCGACGCCAGATCGTAAAGCGTTTCGTCGGTAACTTTCTCGGCGCCGGGTAAATACGTAAGCGCACCAAAGTTTTTGCTGTACACAACTTTACCTTTGCGAGCCACCAGAATCTCGCATCCGGGCACAACACGACTTTTTACGGCTCCCTGGGCAATGGCATCAATCTGACTTAATACGGTCGATTTCATGCCAACGCTTTCCGGCGAACCAACGGATAACCGTCCTTCAGGGTTTAGGGAGAGGCCCGTGCCCATCTGTAGATCGCCAATCGAAATGGGCAGCATACCCCGCGCGCCAAGTCCGCCAAATAGTATTTGCGGAACGACCCGCTGCATGTCGTCAAGTTCCTGATAAGCGCAGACAAGTGCATCGGCACCGGCAAATTGCGGCAGGCTATACGGCGACCCGAAGGCGGTAACAATCACATTGGCTCCGCGCTGCTTCAGGCGGGTGATTAAATCAAGTGAAGGCTTCGTGATGCCGTATTTTCGGGCAGTTGACTCGCTCATCCGGTGAAAACTCACTACCACGGTATTCGCGTCGCCTACCTGGGTCAGAATGTTGGTTAGGTCGGCTTCTGAAATGGGTTTATCGGGAAAAGCTACGGTCTGAAAGGGAGCGTATTGGTTCAGGGTTTTCTGAAATACATTACCCGGTTCGGCGCCAATGGCAACGGAAGCCAGCCGCAGCGTATCTAACCGGTTTAGCGGCAGTAGACTGTTGCGATTCTCGACCACCGTAACGGAGTGTTCGCAAAGTTCCTGTTTTAGCAGTTTCGCTTCGGCTGAGTTAAGATCGGCCGCTAAACCGCTCAGATTGACTGGTTTGTAATGATGAAGACCTGCCCAGTACTTGGCCCGCAGAATTTTTTTGACTTTCTCATCAATAAATTCCTGCGAAATAATGCCCTGCTGAACGGCATCCTGAATGTGGGTTATGGCATCGCGAACATTCTCCGGGTACAGTAAAATATCGTTTCCGGCAATCAAAGCCCGCAAATTAATATCCATGGCTTTCGGCGACCGGCTAATGCCTCCCATATTCAACGCATCGGTAAAAACCAGCCCCCGGAAGCCTAACTCTTTTTTGAGCAGTTCGGTAACGATCTTTTCCGACAGGGTTGCTGCCAGGGCGGGCGTATTATCCATAACGGGTACGTGCAAATGGCCCGTCACAACGCCCATCAAACTGTCGGCAATGAGTTTACGGAATGGATACAGGTCAATGTCGCGCATCTCCTCCGACGACCGGCTGACCGTTGGCAGCGTGTGGTGCGAGTCGGCATTGGTATCGCCATGACCAGGAAAGTGTTTAGCCGTTGCAATGACGCGGGTTTGCTGTAGCCCACGCATATATGCCGACGCTTTCAGGGCTACATTTTCTTTCGATCCACCAAACGATCGGACACCAATAACCGGGTTGGACGGATTACTGTTGATGTCAGATACAGGGGCAAAATTGATGTGAATACCCAATCGCTGACATTGTCGCCCAATTTCGGCTCCCATTCGATAAATCAACTCGTTATCCCGAATGGCGCCGAGGGACATCTGCTTCGGGAAGTCCATGGCACTGTCTAACCGCATTCCCAGCCCCCATTCGCCGTCGATTCCCACCAGCAGCGGCACTTTCGATTGCGCCTGATAGCGGTTAGTCAGAATTGCCTGCCGATAGGGACCGCCCTGAAAGAAGATTAAGCCGCCAATATGATTCGACTGGATGAGGTGATCAATGTACTGATAATGATTCTCATGGCGGTTCGAAAATGTAGCTACCATGAAAAACTGCCCAATTTTTTGTTCAGGCGACAGCGTCTGGAAAACACTATCGACCCAATGCTGACCGCTATCCGACATGACAAATACCTCGACCGGGCGGGCGGCCGGGCCGAATTTGTACGAAGAAATAGCTTTATTTATAGACGCTACCGGCCGTTTAATGACTGGTTTGTAGATCGCCGTGTGAGAGAGTCGAGTCCAAAAACCGCGTCCTGGCTTCATTAAGCCGAATGCCGTTAACAAACTGACGAACAGGAGGCCGACAAGCAAAATTGGTCGTACAACAATGTTCCGCATGGGTACTCGAGAAGTAAAAAGTTACAGTCAGTGCCGAAGGTTTTTGGCTAAACCATAAAAATAGCCAAAGCCTATCGAAAATCAGCACTAATCACTGAATTATCTAAGTTTTTAACGAAATAATATCCATTAGTTGTCTTTTGCAACGGATTAATACAAAATTAAAAATAGAGAAATGCGCCTGTTTATTGATAACCTCTTTATTCATCGGCAATTAGCAATGAAATTAGTCTGTATGTACGGGAAAAGAAGAGGATGGTATTTGGCTGACAGAAATGCAGACAAGGAACAAATCCCGGTAATTACACCTGAACCGTGCCCAGACTTGGAAAAAGAAGGCAAAAATTATGCCGTTGGGTAAACTTAACGAAGTAGAAAAGAAGGAGTGTACTGCCCTGCTGAGATAGCCAGGTGAGGGAAAATAAAGGGGCAGTAAAAAATCTGACGAGTATGTATGCAGTAGTAAGGCGCGTTACTGTGTGTAGGCCAGCCAATCAGCGCAGAGCGTAAATGTAAGTATATATTAATTAGATTGTGCCGGACGTACCTGCTTCAGTGCCGTCATCAGCCGTTCACTAAGCGTAGCTTTGCTTAGTTTCACCATTTGCTGTAGGGAAACGGATGACGTTACCTTACATTTTGTGACAGATGCCGACGTTTTAGCCTTCATTTGCTTGCGGGCCGCGAATACGTTGTGCGGATGCCCCATACTAAACGACTGACCGCTAACGCCCAACAGTAAAATACCAGCAACAAGGATAGTCTTCATGGCCTTTAGTTTTCTTATGACTATGCAAAGATATAGGTTTAGTTTGGTATCTTGCAATACATAGTACTAAATTTCTTTAATTATTTTTTGTCTTAAGCGTAAAGGAGCGATTGAGCGATTTATTATTAATACGCTCAATCGCTCCTTTACTCGGTTCTTATTCAATAACAATCCGTTTAACAGCCCCGTCTTCGTTTTGTGTGACGGTAATAAAGTAGATTCCCTCCGCTTTTTTTCCGAGATCAATCTGCCCAACAAACTCGCCGGAGAAGTCTTTAAGCTCGCGCTTGGCTACCTCTTTTCCCTTTGGGTTCGTCACAATAATGCTGACATCGCCTTTGGCAGGAGCCATGAAACGAACGTTCAGTTGGTCACGGTCTGGATTGTTGGGATAGGCATCCAGGCTGCGAATGGTGGATGGTTTACCGTTGAAATTTTTGGCCCAATTTTCAAACGGACGGGCAAACTGACGGTCGAAGTCTCTGGGAAATTCAAATTTAAACCGGTTCATCCGGTCGGCTAATGAATCGAAACCCTGCCGAAACTCATACTTCCAGGCATTGTTGTCCCAAAAGTCACGGTCGGTCTTGGGTGATTTACCCCGGTACACATAGGCATCGCCCGGCATACGTTTTTTGCCGGAGTTCATCCGTTCACGCGTGACAGTGTGGTCGCCGTCGTTGTCTTCCACAATAATGGTCATCTGTCGACTACTGCCATCTTTCCGCGAGGCTTTGAGCGAGTCAACTAATTTCGTTACCAGCTTATCCCGCTCTGAATCACTCATGCCATCGACATGATACGTGCGTTTAATTTCCCGAACATCATCGCCATTGCGATCGATGATTCGGACGTTCACCTCATTTTTCTCTGATTTTTTCGACGGGGCCGCAGGCTTTTGGGCGAAGGCAGCGCCACTAAAGGCAACCACCAGCAGCAGGGCCGGAACGAACCGGGAGACTGCTAAAACTGTTTTTTTCATAGTAGAAAATAGGTACAACGAAGGAACAATAAGTTGTCGAACCGATTGATAACGCGGGTGTTAAAGTTTGTTAATGAGCCAATGAGGAGTCAATAGGGTTCGTACTTTTACTGAGTGCCCCACCGGTTTCTAATAGATGAAAAAAGCGGTTAAAGGTTGCATGAGGAAGCAAAAAAATGTCTAAACAACGCATACAGTGGATTGTTGCTCTAATGGCCATCGCGCTGCTGGGTCTGGTGGGCCTGCAGTTGTACTGGAATAGCAGCGCCCTGCGGTTGCAGAAAGAACAGTTTGCGTATAAAGTAACTGACGCGTTGCAGGAAGTCGTCCGAACACTCGAACGCCAGGAAATCGCCTACCTCACCAAACAGCATATTCAAGCCCGGGAGCAGCAAAATCGGTTGATGGCCATTGCCAAAAAAGAAGGTAAGTCCGTAACGAAAAGAGCCGATGGGCAGCTTATTGTCTCGGCTAAACCTGCAGAACCAGTTCAGCCAATACGGTCGAATCGCTCGGCCAATGGGCAAATAGCCATGCGGCAACGAATCTTGTCTGACAGGGCGCCCTCCGGTGCGATGGTTGTGCAGTCCGATGTATTGCAACCCACAGTACACCCGCTTTCAGCCGAGCAAATGGCTGTTGTGGAGGAGTTTTTCCGTCAGCAGGACGAACTGATGGCGGTTGGTGACTGGCAAACGCAACTAGCGCAGCAACAGCAGTTTGATCAGTGGGTTGAGAATGTGCTGAATACTGAAATGAGCCGCCTGAACAGCCAGGTAAAGCGTGACTCACTAATGCGGGTTAATAAAAATAGAATTCGGCGAACGATTAAACAACGTAAAGAGCAACTGGGTAATCGCATAGGGTTAGCGAATTCGGGCTTAGCTACTCGCCCGGCGAGTATGAGCCATACTAAGTCGGATGAGCAATCGCACATGATTAAAGACGTACTTAAGAGTCTGCTCATGTCCGACCGGCCTCTTGAAGACCGAATCAATCGACTGGCGCTCGATACGCTGCTTCGGCAGGCACTCGATGAGCGGGGAATCAGTATCCCGTTTGCCTATGCCGTTCGGACGAGCCAACAACCCCGTTTTCTGTTTGCTTCGGCCAATATGGATGTTCAACAGCTCACTGCGGAGGGCTACAAAGTCGCTTTGTTTCCGAATAATTTGCTTGAAAGGGGGAATTACATGTACGTGTATTTCCCAACTCAGCAGCAGTTTATATTGAGTCGGCTGGGCTTCACATTTGCCGCATCGGTGGTATTGATTCTGGTGATTCTGGCGTGTTTTTACATTGCCATCAGCACAATTGTTCGACAGAAAAAATTAGCCGACATCAAGAACGACTTCATTAACAACATGACTCATGAGTTCAAAACGCCTATTTCAACCATTTCACTGGCGGTTGAAATGGCGCAGGAACAACTACAGTCAGCAGGAACGATCCCTGCCAGGGTGTCTTCAGGCGGCCATGATTTACCTGATGATTCTGAACCTGCCGGGCAAGTCGACTCGCGGCTAAACCGCTACATGAGCATCATCCGCGATGAAACCCGGCGGCTTGGTTCGCATGTCGAAAAGGTATTGCAGATGGCTCTGTTAGACCGGGGTGAAATTAAACTCAACCTGTCGCCGGTGAACGTGCATGATGTTATCGAAAAAGTTCTGAACAATCTTAGTCTCCAGATTGAGCAGCGCGGGGGCGAGGTTGATTTGCACTTCGATGCCGACCAGGAAGTTGTTGAAGCTGATGAACTCCATTTGACCAACATCGTCTATAATTTATTAGACAACGCGCTTAAATATTCACCTGAAAGCCCACACATTACCCTCAGTACCCGCAGCCTGCCCGAAGCCGTAAGCATCACCGTTGCCGACCAGGGTGTTGGCATGACCAAAGACCAGACGAGCCGGATTTTTGAGAAATTCTACCGGGTACCGACCGGCAACCGACACGATGTAAAAGGATTTGGGCTGGGACTTAGTTATGTCAAAAAAATAATTGACCAGCATCAGGGGCAGATTCTGGTCGAAAGCCACCCTGGTAAAGGCAGTTCATTTGAGATTATTTTACCCTATACTAGTAGAGAAAGAGAGAAAGAATGAAAGAGCGAAATCCACCGGATGGATTTCGCTCTTTCATTCTTTCTCTCTTTCTCTCTTTCTCTCTTTCGCTTATGCCAAGCATTCTACTTGTTGAAGACGACCCCAACCTGGGTCTATTGGTGCAGGAATACCTGACCATGAAAGGCTACACTACCGACCGGGCGACCGATGGTAATGAGGGTCTAAAACTATTTATGGCGGGCGAATACGACCTCTGTCTTTTCGATGTGATGATGCCCAGGAAAGATGGATTTACGCTCGCTAAAGAAGTTCGGATGGACAGCCGCGATGTACCCATTATTTTCCTCACGGCCAAATCCATGCAGGAAGACACTATCCAGGGGTTTAAGGTCGGGGCCGACGATTACGTCACCAAGCCTTTCAGCATGGAGGAATTATTGCTACGAATCCAGGCTATTCTTCGCCGATACCAGCGTTCGACTGATTTGGCCGAACAAACCACGTTTCAGATCGGCTCATTTTCATTCGATTATCCCCATCAATTGCTCTCCCGAATCGCCAATGATTCAGCCGAAGCGCAGGCGCAGAAACTGACCAGTAAAGAGTCGGAATTATTAAAATTGCTGGCACAGAACCTCAATCAGCCCGTCAGTCGTAGTTTTGCCTTGAAAATGGTTTGGGGCGACGATTCGTACTTTAACGCCCGAAGCATGGACGTGTACGTGACCAAACTGCGGAAGTACCTCAAAGAAGACCCTGCCGTTCAGTTAGTTAATGTACATGGTGAGGGATTTAAACTGATTGTTTGAAAAGAGTCGTAAAATCATAGTACGGTCCGCCGTAGCGGTTATAAGGTTGTAAAGTTAGCTGACGCCCCGAACAATAGTTAACTCTATAACTCTACGACTTCATAACTTTATAACTTAATGAACCTAACTCGTCGTCCGCGCCGGAACCGTCAGTCGGCGGTTATCCGCGACATGGTGCAGGAAACCCGCCTGTCGGTCACTGATTTTATATTGCCGCTCTTCGTCATGGAAGGGCAACACGTTCGGTCAGCAGTAACCTCTATGCCCGGTATTTACCGCTTATCGCTCGACTTAGTGCTGGACGAGATTCAGGAATGCGTAGACCTCGGTATTCAAACATTCGACCTGTTTCCAAACCTGCCCGAATCGAAGAAAGACAAATACGCTACGGAGAGCTACAATCCTGATGGGCTGTATCTGCAAACCGTTCGCGCCATCAAAGACCGCTTCCCTGATGTGGTAATCATGACCGATGTCGCGATGGACCCGTACAGTTCCGATGGGCACGATGGCGTTGTCGAAAATGGTAAAATCCTGAATGACCCCACGCTGGAAGTTCTGGGAAAAATGGCGCTTGCACAGGCGCAGGCCGGAGCCAATATCATTGGCCCGTCAGACATGATGGACGGGCGGGTGGGCTACCTCCGTCAGGTACTTGATGCGGGCAGTTTTCAGGACGTGGCTATCATGTCCTACGCAGCTAAATACGCCAGTGCATTTTATGGGCCTTTCCGTGACGCACTGGACTCAGCCCCGAAATTTGGCGATAAGAAAACATATCAGATGAATCCGGCCAATAGCCGTGAGGCCCTCATCGAAGCCCAGCTTGACTACGACGAAGGAGCCGATTTCCTGATGGTAAAACCGGCTCTGGCCTATCTGGATATCATTAAACTGTTGCGGGATAACTTTCATTTACCCATCGCTGCCTACAACGTTAGTGGCGAATATGCCATGATTAAAGCAGCCGCCCAAAATGGCTGGCTCGACGGCGAGCGTGCCATGATGGAATCATTAATGTCCATCAAACGGGCCGGGGCTACGGTGATTTTGACGTACTTTGCCAAAGAAGCCGCCCGAATTTTATGAGTAAACTCCTGATTCGCAACGCCCGGTTAGTGAATGAAGGGTATATTGTTGAGACTGATGTACTGCTCGAAAACGGATTCATTGCCCAAATCCAGCCGGGCCTGTCTGACACCGCTATCAACCAGATTATTGACGCTAATGGACAGTATCTGTTGCCGGGCGTTATTGATGATCAGGTGCATTTTCGCGAGCCGGGGCTAACCCATAAAGCCACCATTCAGTCCGAATCGCGGGCGGCTGTGGCGGGGGGCGTCACCTCGTTTATGGAGATGCCCAACACCGTTCCCAATGCCCTAACGCAGGCATTGCTGGCCGATAAGTATACGATTGCCGCCCGGACATCGCTGGCAAACTACTCGTTTTTCATGGGTGCGTCGAACGATAATCTCGACGAGGTGCTGCGTACTGACCCGCTCACTGTCTGCGGCATCAAAGTATTCATGGGGTCATCGACCGGTAATATGCTCGTCGATAAGGAAGAGGTTCTGGATGCCCTGTTCCGGCAAAGCCCTATGCTCATTGCCACCCACTGCGAAGACGAAGCCTCTATCCGCGCCAACACTGAGCGTTACAAAGCCGAGTACGGCGACACCGCAACTGCCGAACTGCATCCGCTGATTCGCAATGAGGAAGCCTGCCTGAAGTCGTCGTCGCTGGCTGTTGAACTGGCCCGGCGGCATAACGCTCGTTTGCATGTTCTGCATATCTCGACTGCCGACGAACTGGTCCTGTTCGAGAATAAACTGCCGCTTTCGGAGAAGCGGATTACGGCGGAAGTGTGTGTACATCACCTTTGGTTTGACAGCCATGACTATGCAACGCTGGGCAACCAAATCAAATGCAACCCGGCCATTAAAGCCCCGCGTCACAGAGCAGCACTACTTGCCGCCCTGGTAGACGACCGCTTAGACATCATCGCTACCGATCATGCTCCGCACACCTGGGCTGAAAAGCAACAAGACTATTGGCAGGCTCCATCGGGCCTGCCGTTGGTGCAACATCCGTTGTTGATGATGCTCGAATTTGTGAAGCAGGGCAAGCTCTCGCTCGAAACGGTCGTGCGTAAAATGAGCCATGCCCCCGCCGACTGTTTTCAGATTAATCGGCGTGGCTATGTTCGTGAGGGCTACTGGGCCGACCTTGTATTAGTAGACATGAACCAGCCAGCAACGGTTTCCAAACAAAATATTATCTATCAGTGTGCCTGGTCGCCTTTAGAAGGGCGGACATTCGGGTCTGCCGTGACGCATACGCTCATATCAGGCGAACTGGTTTATCAAAATGGTAAATTCCTGACTGAGCAACCGGGGAAGCGGTTACTATTTAACCGGTAACCACGAAAAAATTTAGTGAAAAGCCTTGCGTGTACGGCAGGGTGAACCGTATCTTTGCAATCCCAATCCGGAGAACAAACTGCCGAAGTGGTGAAATTGGTAGACACGCACGTTTCAGGGGCGTGTGTCTTTACGGACATGCGAGTTCGAGTCTCGCCTTCGGCACATTACAACAGCCTGTAAGTCAAGTACTTACAGGCTGTTTCTTTGTCGTTTCGGCGGCAATGGCAAGAAAATGGCAGATTCGACTGTCAAAATCAATTACTCAAGTTACGGTGAAATACCCCTTTAAAGAGCCATTCATCTCCCGGCCCGCTGACGATGATCTAAAAAAGCAGTGGGTAGTCGAATACGGAATCTGGTCTGAGCGGGAGCAGAAACTTAAGCGCAAGCGGGTTGTTCTCAAAGGAGTCAGCGTTGCCGAGCGCATAGCCGACGGGCGGGAGGTTATCGCTGAATTAAAAAAAGTACTTAAAGAGGGTGCCTGCGTGGATGCCCTAAAGAAAGCACCCGTCCGGGCGTTTGAGGTAGAATCCGTTCAGCTTCATACGCCGATTAGAAAGGCAATTGATGTTTACTTGGACTATAAGAAGAAAACGACCAAACACAACTCCTGGCGAACTTACCGCTCCAGTTTGGGCACCTTCCGCCAATACCTGCTCGACACGCCTGGGCTAAAAAATGCCGCCCTTAGCAACTTTCATGCTGGCGATGCAATTGACTTTTTAGATCAGGCCATTATGAAGTACGGCCTGACGAACCGGGGCCATAATAACGTGAAAGACAATGCGGGTATGTTCTTTCGGCACTGGTGTAAGCGGTTGAACCGGCCCAATGCCAGCCTGTTACTGGTTAATCCGTTTGAAGACATTCCCGACAAGCGCACGACCTCGAATAAACACACGGCCTACACTGACGATCAACGAATTGACTTTAAACACGTGGCCAGGCAGCAGGGTGAAGATCAACTGTTGCTATTTGTCCAATTTATGTACTATACGTTCCTGCGGCCCAGGATAGAATTACGCCTGCTACGGGTATATGACCTGAAGGAAAATACCATTTACATCAATGGGACCAATGCTAAAGATAACGCAGGTGAACACATTGAAATAGCGCCCGCATTGGCCCGGCTGATTGATGAGCAGAAGCTACGCGCCTATCCAGCTTCTTATTATCTCTTTTCACCTACCGGCGTGCCTGGTCCTGACCCGGTCGGGCCGGATTACTTTTATCACCATCACCGGCGCATACTGGAAAAGATGGGCCTGCCTCTTAATGCAGGCTACGATATGTATAGCTGGAAACATACGGGCGTGATTGCTCTATGGAGTGCGACCCAGAACATTCGGCTCATTCAGCAGCAGTGCCGGCACTCAACAGCCGCCCAGACGGAAGACTACCTGCGCGACCTGGGCATCATCGTTCGCCACACTCAAATTCAGGATTTCCCGGAATTTTAGCAGGAACAAATAAGCCTGACCCGTTTGGTCAGGCTTCTTAATTAGGCGGCTTCCCGCACCGTCACGGCTTGAAACGCATCCTCCATTGAGTGTAGGTCACGATACAGATCCGCTATGTGTTTAACGGGAGATACATCCTGATCGTGGACCGTGACATTGAGCGTCCGAATCGTTCGGTGAAGCACATCACTGACCCCCGCGCAGGGGTGAGAATTAGGCGGGGCATCTAACTCGTCAAGCAACAAAATCAACGGAGCAACATTGATCTCTTTGCCACTTGTCGGATGTTTGACCCAAATTGTAGAAGTAGGCACCATAAATCTGTGGTTGATGAGAATGTGGTTTTAGAATGAATAATTTGAATTCCATAATCTAAAGGTAAATAAGAGGGACTGTAAACCGCTAATAAGTCACCAATTGTTCATTAATTTATTTTTTTAGAAACTCTGTTTACCTGATTATCAATTTGTTTAACATTAAGCTTACTAAAAATATCATATTAGGCTACTTCATATATACTCGATTTTTGTTTAATGGCTATTACACAGGTTGTTTCAGGTTAATCAAAAAGTTACTACCTCCTGCTACCCAGGTCTTCAAAAAATTAGTGACCTCGTTGCATTTTTCAAAGCTGGCCGGTTGCCCGCAGGCTTTAGCATTTTGCTAACATATATGACAAAATTCACATAACATAACATTGGTTATAAAACACCCCTCGGAATAGTGCTATGATTTTCACTATTCCGGGGGGTATCCTGTTTGTTGTACTTTTCTTCTTTGGCCCTTAAAATTCCCCCGTTATCTCAAAAATCTGTTTGGCCTGCGGGAAACCGACCCACTTGCCGGTTTGGTCACAGCCCCGTCCGGCCAGCGCGATTTGCGCCATGCGCTGGTAGTCGATTTCTCCGCTGGCGATGCAG
Organism: Spirosoma areae; assembly: GCF_054781775.1. Lineage (NCBI taxonomy): Bacteria > Pseudomonadati > Bacteroidota > Cytophagia > Cytophagales > Cytophagaceae > Spirosoma > Spirosoma areae. The sequence goes on from NZ_BAAGTT010000024.1 coordinate 259,896, forward strand.
GCCAGCAGGTCATTGCTCATCAGGCCCGTCAGGTTATCGTCGGAGCGGAAGTGGTCGAGGGTGGCTTGCTTGGTTTTCATACGGTATATAGGAAGTTAGTAGGCCCGGTCAGTACTGACCGGGCCAGTGGATTAGGCAATGCTCAACACAACGCTGTCGGCTCCGCTTTTGGCCGGTGGGTAAGCCCGGTATTCTTCGCCCGTCGTTTCATCCATCATCATGCGCCCACCATAGGGCAGGCTCTTTAGAATTTCCTCCTGCTCTTTGCGTTTGGCAGTGGCCTCGCTTACGGCTTGATTGAGTTCGACCCAGACCGGGTCAAGGCTATAGTCATTGGTAACACCCACCGCTTTGATAGTCATCGAAACCCCTAACCTGGCAACGCCCTCGCGCCCGTAGGTGCTGACTTCATTCAGGCTAACCGCTTTGGCCTTCTCTTTGATGCGGGCCGCGAGCAGTTCAAGTTTGGCCGCTTCAGCCATCAAATTCAGCAGGTCATACCCTTCTCCATCGTAGGTGTTCACCAGCGTATCTGCATAGGCGAAAAGTTCTTTTTTAGTCGAGTTGGTCAGCGAGTGAACAGGTACGGTAATGGTGGCGGTAATCGTGTTCATAAGGCTTTTTGCTGTTTGTTTACCCTATAAAGATAGTAATTGTTTAACAGTTAAACAAATAATAAGGCAAGAAATATTTGCTCTAATTTTTCTTAAAAAAAGATGTAAAATACTTGCCTTATAATTTGTTTAACTCATAAACAAATGTGATATTTGTAAGGTCATCACGGGGATGGCACTTAATCCTTATCGCACATGAGCAAATTTGTAGAAGGTCACATCAAAGAGCAGGAAGCGAACCTAAACGCGGTTCGGGACTTGATAACCGACAAAGGGGAAACCACCCCGAAGGTTCAGGAAGTCATCGACAAAGCACTTGACAAATTAGAAGGCTGGTACGGAATGAGAGATATGTTTAAATAGACCACCGGGGGCCGAAAGGCCCCCACAAATCAAAACTGATATGACTGATGACGAACTGATTGCCCGCATTCAGGCCATTGCCAATTCGGAGGATATGGCCTGCGTCTCCGCCCTGATCCGGGAGCAGCCTGGCAAGATGGCTCCCGCCGTGCAGGACGCGCTCTTGGATAAATTGTCGGAACTGACTGATAAAAGCGAAGCTGCCCGGCAGGACGCGATTTCGGTGCTGAAGGTACACGGGGTCGAATATCCCCTGACGGACTGGCTCACGCCCGCCAACTATGCCCGCAGCTTCCATATTGCGAACGTAGCAACAGTGACGAACTGGATTAACCGGGGTATCATTCCGGCAGACAACGTAAAAGAAATACCTGAACTGGGTCTGCGCCTTGTGAAGGCAGTGGAATATAGCCCCCGGCCTTATACTGCCCCGGCAGGTGAGGAGAAAGACGCTGCTTAGGGCGTGACGCACGACCTTAAGCACATTTGCGATAAGGCAAATACCCCGACTGGTTTCCGGTCGGGGTATTTTTATAGCTATGAAAAAGTGATGCTGCCTGACATCCTGCTCAATAATATTCTCACCAGCGAGTAACTTCGGTTTTACTTAATCATATATTTATCACACACTTAGTAACTAACTTGTGCCAGAACTATCCCTAATTATGAGGCCCTCCGACAAATTTCTAATTCTAATAGTTGATGATGATACCTCGCTGGTTGAGGTATTAAACCATGCGTCACAGTTTGGATTTCCCGAAGCCACGTACATTCAGGTAACTAACTCGGCTGACGCCAAAACCTACATTAAAAACCTGCATGGGTATGGGCCAAAATTAGTTCTGCTGGATATCAATTTAGGAGAACAGGTAGACGGATTAGACTTTCTGGTGTTCCTGCGCGATTATCCGCAAACCCATGCCTTACCCGTCATTATGCTTACGGTCAGTGAATTACCCGCACACATTGAGAGGGCATACTCAATCGGTGCTTCTTCTTTTACCAACAAACCCAATAATTTTGAGGAGTGGGTTAGCTATCTAAGCCGCTTACGAATCTTTTGGTTTGAAACGGCTACTCTTCCATCTATCCTGTTTTATAAAGCTAACGAGTAAATACGAGCGATGCTGATGGATACGAAAAAGCCCGGTCGAGGAATGGACCGGGCTTTTATTATTTATTTCCGAAAAGGGGGTGCTGCCTGACCCGTTGCTCAAGTTTCCCCGCCTACAGGACAAACCTACTTACACCATTACAATGCAAGTACGGGAGAACAGCACCGCCTACTCGACAAGGCGGCACCATTCTCCTGTAAGCGTACAAACTGAAACTTGAGCAGGGCAAAATTACAAAAAAGCCCGGCCAATATGACTGGGCTTTCACTTATATAGGAAAGATTTACTAAATGATGTACATGGCCAGTAACATGTCCAAAAATGAGTGGGGTTTTTTTATAGCTTTGGTAGGCTATTAAACAACTTTCCTTTTATGAAGCATATTCTATTCGCTTTCCTTCTTACCACTACAGTTAGTGTTGCCCAAACAAGTATCGAACCTGTCTACTTGCCAATCGACAGCACTACTGGCAATGTTCAGTTTCGGGAAGTTATCTCCTTAAGTCCCGATTTAGACACAAAAGCAATTGCACAGAAGGCCCGAACGTGGGTGGCCGTTGCTTATCGCAATGCAAAAGATGTCGTTCAGCAATACGATCCTGAAGCTGGTATCATTATCGTGAAGGGGCAATTTGCGAATAGAGTCTTTTATAAAGGGGTTGCTCAGTCTACCAGCGTTACCGTCCATCATATGCTTACAATTGAAGCCAAGCCTGGACGCTACAGAGTAACTATGAATAATCTTGAGCAGGAGGCAGGAGGCATGAAGGCATTCATTAAAGCCAATCATGGCTCAATGAGTGAGCAAGAGTATTTAGCAGAAGTTCAAAAATATTCGTCCGGTAAGGGTATGGAAAAAATGGTCATGCGCTCCGCTCAGAAAAACGTTACTACGACGCTAACGGACAATCGGCTGTACACATCTGAATTCAAAAAAAATGCTACAGCCTTGTTAGAAAGCCTAAAACAGTATATGCAGAAGAAGGGTGAGAAAGACTGGTAATAAGCCTTTTCCTATATGCAATAAAGAAGCCTGGTCAATTGACCAGGCTTCTTTATTGCATATAGGAAAACTACAGTGAGGTATCTTCATTAATCTCATCGACATAGTCTCGCTGCTCCCGAACCTTGAAATAATTGTAGTTCACTGGCCGCTGGGCAATCGCTTCCATCTTAACATTATTGGCCTGAAGTTGCTGATAAATTTGCACAAGAATTTGATCGCTCAACCCGGAACCGACGGAGCCAGCCTGGTTAGCCGAGGCCGCACCAGGCTGATTCTGAAACGACAGGTTACGCCAGCCACCCGATGCCTGGAGTGCCTGAAGCGCACCGGCCAGATTCGCCATAACCGGGTTCTGAAGCATCGGGGAAGACATAATCCACTCCCGTCCGGCTTCTCCGGCAACGTAGCTGCGGCCACCCTGATTGTACAGCGTTGGCCCACTGGTAAAGCCCGATGGATTTCCGCCGTACAATTCCCGCATACCCGTAAACCCACCATCTGCTTTTTGGGCAAGTTCGCCAATACCCTGCGCGGCAATCGAGGCAATGCTGATACCCGCCCGAACCTTTGCGGCTGTCGCATTGGTCGTCTTCAGGGTCAGCCCTCCGTCGGGCAATAGTGACCAGGTGGGGTTGGCATAAATCTGGGCAATTTCCCGGTTCATATCCACAATCACCTGCGCGATGGCGAAGGCTTTTTGTCCGGCAATGGCCAGTTTATACGCCGTTGAGCCTTGTTTGAGGAATCCTTTGAGCACATTGATACCTTCCGACATGGCCGAACGCTTGGCATCCTGAAGGGCGTATTCAGCCTGCTTCATCTGCTCAGCATAGGCGTGCTCGGTGGTTGCTCTCAGCTTAACCTGCTCGTTCCAGTTCTCCGTAAGCTGACGCTGGGTATCTGCCGATTCCTGGGCGAAGGTCTGCTCTAGCAAGAGCTTCTGGGTCAGGTAGGCTTCATCCGCCTGCAACTTTAGCTGTTGCACCTCCGCATCCCCAATGGCAGTCGGGGCTGCAGCCTGACTGCGCTCGATACCACCCATCTCATCGGTGCGCTGTTGATCAGCCGCATTCATGGCCGCGTCGAGCCCTACCTTATTGTCGTTTTCAGCCTGCTTCCGCCTGCGCTCATCCTCTTTTTCATCAGCCGCCTGTTGGATAGCCGCCATCTCCAGCAGACTTAACCGCTCGATCTCCTTAATTTTTTCGGTGTTATTTTTAGCCAGTTCATACATTTTGGTGTACTTCTCGGCAAAGGCAAACACGGCCTTGTCGTAATCCGACTGCTCCGCTTTTAGGGCATCCTGCCGGGCATCAGCCAGCATCTTTTCCAACTCATCGGCATCGTGCTTCGCATCGGTCTGCCGTTTCTTGGCAGCCTTCTTTTGCTCCTCCGATAGTCCCCCACCCCCTCCAGTTATTGTAGCGGTTGGACTTTCGTGACTCATCACCTGCCGCAGAAGGTTATCGTAGTTTTTCAAATCACTTTCCGCCTGACTAATACCGGCTGCATACTGCTCACGAATAGCCATTGCATTCTGTACGCCTTGTTCGACCAATGCGGTAGGAATGGCCGCAGCATTACCTCCTGATTTAATCACCGCCCAGAGTTTCTGCCATAAACTCGGTTCCAACGCCAGCATCTCCAGGTGTTTCTCCTTCGCTTTCAGGAGCGCAAGGTTGCTTTCGATTTCATAGCGACGAACGGCTATATTCTTCACGTACTCAGCCCGCTCCTGCTGATTCATTGCGTTATAATCCTGAAGCTGCCTCGTAAATCCCTCCAGCAATTGGGTGTGCTTTTCGGTCAATTTTTGCAAATCCCGCTGCAACCGAAGCTTTTCCCGCTCCAGTCGTAGGGCTTGCTCTGTGTTGTCGGAGTAGGTTTTTACGGCAAAGGCCAGAGCCGACAGGCCAGCCACCACAACACCAATCGGATTGGCTAACATAATGGCACTCAGAGCCGCCCATGCACCCCTGGCCAGCGTGACCGCTGCCGTTTGCAGACTTATCTGACCTGTTAAGACCCCCGTTGCCAGGGCGTATGCTTTAGTTGCTACTTCCGTTACAACCAGCATCCGAAAGCCCAACTCGTAGGCGGCTTTCCGGGCCAGTTCAGCGGCTGTATTGGCAATGGTCGAAATGGTCGCTTTAATGGTGGCTCCGGAGTAGGCCACGACTGCCAGACCCACTGCATAAAAGTAGGTGGCATTCTTGCTCAGCCAGCCCCCCAACTGCGGTAAGGCTGTAAGTAGGTCAGTGCCCACTTTGACCACCTGCGTGAAGGCCGGGGCCAACTTTGTACCCAGCGATACGGCCAACCCATCCACTTTCGCCCAGAACATTTCTGTTTGATGCTCCAGGGTCGCATTATTTTTAGCAGCCATGTCATAGGCCGCTGAGGTGCCGGTTAGCCCTTTGGTAAATTCCGCAACCCGGTCCCGGTGGTTAATCAGGGATAGGGCTGCCGTTACGTTTTCTTTCCCAAATAGTTTAGTTGCCTCTGCCGAACTCAGGTTCTTTTTGGCCAAGTTCTCAAGCGCCTTCTCCAACCCGACAACTCGCGGATTCGTATCATCTGCGCCCTTCTGAAGGTCAAGCAAAATATTACGAAACATCGTACCCGCCTGCTCCCCTTTCAGCGATTCTTTGGAAAGGCTCTGGAGCGCACCATTGGTTACCTCGAATGATAACCCAGCCTGATGAGCTACAATCCCGGATGCTTTGAGGGCCATTGCCATATCGCCAATTTCGGCTGAGCCGACCTGAGCACCACCTGCCATAACATTGATAAAGCGGGTGGACTGTTCGGCACCGGCGTCGAACTGATTCATCGAACCAACCAGCGAGGCCGTCGCATCAGCCAGTGTCATTTTGGATGCCTGGCTAAGCGTCACCGCCTGCCTGGTAACATCCGCCAATAATTCAGGCGTTTTGATTAAATCTGAATTAGCCGAACCGACGAGTTTGAATCCCTCAAGCATTTCAGCGGCACTTTTGCCCAACGCTGGCCCCATCGCTTCGGCCTGCTTATTGAAGTAGGCAACATCCTTAGCCGCCAAGCCCAGGTTAGCCGACATATCAGCCGAGGCTGAATTGAAGCTCTGATAAGCATCCTTAAGTTTAACAGGCAGGGAAAGGAGCGTTTGAAGGCCCGCCGTGACCACATTGCCACCAATCACGCCAGCCATGACCCCGCTACCCAGCGACTTGAATTTCTCCCAGGCAGTTTTTTCCTCATGAATCCGGACGATGCGCTGTTGCTGCGCCCGCATCAGGGATTCCAGTTCAGCCTTCTGCCGTTTGTAACCCGGATCGGTCTCCGACAGCGAATACAGAGCTTTGCGCTGATTGATGGTAGCCGCCGTGAGGGTCTTCATGGTGACCTCACTCTGTTTGCCGTTAATGACTAAATCAATAACCGCCCGTTCGTTCTGGGTACCCATAGTACAAGTTACAAGTTGAGGTGGACGCTGAGGCTCAGGGCCGTTTCCAGGCTGTCGAGCATCAGGTGAATATTCTGTTCGGCCAGGATTTCCCGAAGCCGTTTGATTTCGTAGGATTTGCGCTTCGAATACCAGGGCTTGCGGGTTCGGCCCACCTGCCCGATTTTCAACTGACGAGCCACTAAGCGATCCGTATGGCTGGTCCCCCGGCCCACACCCATGTCCAGAAAGCGGCCATACAGCAGGAATTGAATCATTACTTTATCAATTCCAGCCCCTTCGGATACGGACTGATACCAGGTGCGACGCAGGGCGTTGGTGCGGCTCTTTTTGGTGCCAAACCGGTAGTTGCCGAGCGAGCTGCGCTGCACCCCTTTTTTAGTGGTGCGGAGGCCATACACTTTCTTGTCGAGGTCGGCCTGAAAGTGCTGGATGCTGTAGGTCAGCCAGGCCCGAATAGCCGCTTTGGTTTGAATTTTCTGGTTAATATCCAGTTCGGCGTAGGTCATCAGGTCAGGATGTTATAGCCCTCACCCGGATCGAGGGAAATGCCCAGCTTATAATCCAGCAGCGTGATGTCGCGCACGTGATTGATCAGTCTGGTTTCAACCAGCAGGTTCGGCTCCAGCACCACACTGGCACTGGGCAGCGTGTAGTAGTCGACCGATTCCACATAGGTCGTATCGGCCACGGTCGCCAGGTTAACCAGCGTTGATTTACCCTGTTGTTTCTTTCGTAAACTGAGCAGTAACCCGGCTACCGTGGCCGGAGCCGACCGCTGGGCATCAGTCCACGCCAGTAGCGTCAGGGTTGAATACACCTCATAACCCGATACGTTCTGATTGCCAATGGGCTGCTGAGCAGTCGTGACCCGCTTTAACTCAATCCAGACAACTGGCTCATCATTATCGGCAGCCTGGTCGAGGCCATCGGGTAAGCTCAGGGCAAACAGCTTGCAGGGCATAATCCCGGATGGACCGGGACTCTCAGCCTGTAGTTTGTCGATGAGGTAGGTGCGCCGGGCCTGCCCGTCGAGTTTGAGGGCAATCGGTTCGTGCAGCTTCAGCCCGGCAGCGATGCCCACCGGCAAATCCAGCGGTACCGTCACAGAGCGGGTCTGATCCCGAAAGTAATAAAAAGCCCGCAGCACACGCCGGAATTCACCCCTGCGCCCACCCAGCATGGCGGCTTTCGTGCCCACCTGCACCTGCCTGCCGTCGTTCACATCGGGCGTTCCCAGCGGATACAGGCTCCCGTTTGAACTCTGAACCATGCCCCGGTAGGAGATAATCCGCAGGGCCGTCTGGTACTTGAGCGTAACCTGCGTTTCGCCCGGTTTGGGCGACTCCGGGTAGCGGTCGGTATCTTTATAGGCAAGGTCGAGGATATTGCCTGCCTGACGAAGCGTGGGCACCATCCAGTTGCCACCGCTCATCCCCGATGGCTCGTACATTAACTGGGTGGCACACACGCCCAGCTTCACCTCGTCCCGCTCGGCACCAATGGCGCCACCGCCAACCGCCAACCCCACCGGCACGAGACTGGCTCCGGTGCTGTCTTTATACAATTCATCGGCGGCATCAATGCCATCAACGATGGAAAAGCCACGACTGGCAGGGGATTCGATGCCCCACTTTCCGGCAATGTAGGGCGTCAGGTCACGCGCCGGTGTGCGAACCACATCGGTGAACCGGCGAATGGTGACGGTCTGTAAATTGCCATCAAAATCATACAGCAGGCCGTACCGCTGCCGGATGATTTTCAGAAAATCACCCACATTAAGTTTGGGGACGTGCTGACCCGCAATGACCGAACTGACCACGCCCGAAAACAGACCCGGACTTTTACTGGAGATGGCCGTCTGATTGAGAATAACCAGCCGCTGCACCTCCTCATCGGCAATCCAGTCGCCATCGATGCGATAGCCCGCGCGGGCGAAAATGCGCTGGAGCACCCACGTCAAATAAAACTGGGGACTGATTGGATAGCCCTTTATGGTGTCCGAATCCAGTAGAAAGCCGTATCCGCCACCAGGCAGCGGGCCCCATGCATTCACATACGGCTGACGCACAAAACCGGGTAGTTTGGTGGCATCGAGTTCAGGCTCAAAAAAGCCCTCGTTGCGAATGGGAAAGAACGTGCAGGGAAATTCACCGGGTGCCATCGCTGCAATGGCCTTCAGCTTCAGCACGAGCGGGTCCAGAAAGAAACTCGTCAGCACCACCTCATCGGGCAGCGCATCGGCCAGGCTCAGTTTTTTAAGCTGACTGAAGACCTCTCCCCCATCAATCTTGAGGTAGCCGGTGCCTTTGCCCTCGGTAATCCGATAGTTGAGCAGGCACCTCCTATACAGCACCCCAGCCAGCCGAACCGTGACCGGAAACTCCATGCGGGGCCGGGCGTGACCGGGCCGGTAGCCTGACTGAAGAAAGGCTTCATTGGGTTGAACCGGAAATTCAATCGGGTAGCTCTTGGCACCGGGTAATACGTCATCGGCCATCCAGCCCGCCGACCGCTCCAGGGTCATCGACTGGTCGGCGGGTAGGGTAAGCCGGAGACCCTGATCGTTGGTGATGGCAATCATGATTAGTTAGCGGCTCCCCGCGCGATAGCCGCAATAGCAGCCAGGATGATGATGCCCCAGAAACGGGCTTCTTTGCTCTGTAGCCGTTCATTTTGCTCATGGAGCAGCGTGTTCTCCGAAGCGGACTGGAGGAACTGTTTCCGTTCAGCATTCAGCGTATCCCGAACGGCCATCACGTTTTCGGCGGGTGGTGGCCAGTAGGTGCTATCCGTTTGGGCCAGCACGGGAGCCGACAGCAATAGGAATAAACAAAGGAGTCGTTTCATGGCGCTAAGGCGTTGGTGACTGCATTCGGAATGTTGGGTCAAAAGAGCATGGAGACCTACCTGCCCACGCTTGTAGCCTTGCCCCTGCTGCTCTTCCTCTACTTTTTGCCCAGGATATGGCGAAAAATCAAACAAGCCCGAAAGGAGCGAAAGGACAATTCGTGGCCCGAACGGGGGCTGGATTAATCCCCTGCCAGCATGAGAACTGACAGGGGAGTGAGGGTTAATTTTCTTTAACGTGCGATGTGCTGGTGACGAGAGTAGCGGCTAAGTTGACCCCCGTAATGCTTAAGTGAGTACCGTCCGAAGTACAGCCTGAACAGGGAACACACGAGTTAGAGAACGCAGGGGTTTCCGTTTTGCCGCCTACGTCATATACGCCCGTCACGAGCGGTGTGCCATCGGCCCGAAACAGCGTTGGCGCGGTCGCCTGCAACCTGATCCAATCGTTAAGCTGACCCCGTAGTGTTATCTGGGTCGAGTTAGCCGCTGTGGAGGGTGAAATGGTCGTTACCCAGAGATCGGCCCCGTTGAGGGCTGCCAATTTTGTCCACCAGGCGGTCAGCGCGGCCTGGGCCTGGGCAAGCGTCGTCCAGCTAAACGAGTTGTTGTTGCCAATATCGGTGATGATGACCTTGTACTTGGCAACCTGATTGAGTACGAAGGCTGTGTTGTTATTATCGAAGGTGCCAATCACCGACGAACCAACCGCGTACCGCGCCCAGGGGATACCATTATCATCCAACCCCTTGCGAATCCAGCCCATTTCGGAGCCTTCGACCCCGATGCCCTGGGAGTCAAAGACCAGCGCCACCGACTCTTTAGCGGGCGTCGCTGTGGGTTTCACCAGCAGTTCCAGCGGGGCATACCCCGACACGACCGTTGTGGTCATCGTGCCCGATGGCACCGCATCAGTGATACTGAACTGGTTCGTTTGAGTGCCCACAACGACCTTGTCAGACGAGCCTTTCAGAATATGGACGCGAAGGTTGGCCGTTGCTGTCGTGTAGAGAGGAAGGGGTAAGGGGTCGTTTAGAACCGTTGCCCCTGGCTGAATGGTTACGGTTGTGGAGCCGTTCCAGGTCAACTGCTGGGTGGCCGTGCCGTTCGAGACCGACGCTTCAATGGTAAGCGGATTAAGTCCGGCGGCTTCTAAGGGTGCGCCACTGACCCACAGCGTCCAGTTAGGCCAGCTAAAGCGCAGGCCGGTGCTATTGACGTTGGGCGTGAAATTGTAGCCATACGTTAAGTCCGTTTCGGTGCCAGCATAGGCATTCTGGTTGGGTGCGGAAAATCGACCCGTACCCAGAATTGCCGTTCCAGCAGACCGGGCCAGGCGTTTGGTTGCCTTCAGTAAGTCCGAAAGAACTTTCCCCTGTGCCGCATCGAGAGCCGTTCCGGTCGCGGTCGTTGTCAGGTTGTTGGTAAGGCTGGTTGAGGTGCCACCGCTGACGCCACTCACGGCTGCGTCTACATACGCCTTTACCCCGCCCGATGTGACCGGGTTTATACTCGACGTGGTTGGCGTTGAATCGAAGGTCAGCGCGGCTTGCTTGGCATTCCACGTATTTTTTTCGGTATCGGTAACAAACCGATTGGACGCATCCTGCGAAATCTTACTGGCTGCTAAAGCCGTCAGCCAGCTTGGATTGCTGTAGCTGCCCGAAAGCGCAACATACAGGGCGTTGTTTGCCGTTGTGGTCGAGTAAGCCGATAACGCATTGGTAATCGCCTGAGCGGTTCTGAGTGAACTCATGTAGGCCGAGTTATCGGTACCCCCTGTGGCCTGAGCCTGCGTCGCTAAGGCAGGTCCACTTCCGGCAGTTGCATTCCAGGCCGCTCGTTCAGCATCGGTAATGAACCGGTGCGATGCATCTTCAGTAATTTTTGTAGCGGCTAACGCGGTTAGCCAGCTTGGGTTAGAATAACTCCCGGATAGAGCCACATACAGGGCGTTATTGGCGGTAGTAGTCGAATAGCCGGACAAGGCGTTGTTAATCGCCTGCGTCGTGCGAAGCGCACTCATGTAGGCTGAATTGTCCGTTCCGGTTGTTGCCTGCGACTGGGTCGCTAAGGTCAGGTTGCCCGCATTCCACGCGGTTCGCTCGGCATCCGTCAGGAATCGGTGCGTGGCATCCTCGGTAATTTTGGCCGCTGCCAGTGCCGATAGCCAGCTCGGATTCGAGTACGTGCCGGTGGTCTGCACAACGGTCGACCCATAGCGGGCTGTTGGAATTGTGCCACTGGTCAGCCCGGCTGCATTGCCGTCGAAGGAAGAACCGCCCGATACGTTGTTGCTCGGCAGGCCACTGAGCAGGAAGCCACTCAGCGCGTCAGAGACAGTGGCCCCGTAAGCCGCTCCGGAGCCATCCCGGAATTTGGCCGGAATGTAGTATTTGTACGGTCTCGACAGGCCAACCTCGATGAGCACCCCACTTGCTCTGGCATAGATGGGTGAATAGGCAAACGATTTTAGATTGCCCCCCACCGAATCGGCGGTGAAGAGCTGTTCGCCCACCCGGTAAATGCGGAGGGGTTCAGGAGTTGGCGTCTGGGCCTGGCCACTGAAGCTGGCCAGCAGCAACAGCGAAAGAAGGAACTGTCTCATTTTGGAATTATTGGATTACGGTGAATACGTGATTAAGAAATGGACTACGATGCCGGGCGGGTCAGCTCAATCCAGTCGTGCATGTAGACGGTGCCATCTTTCCAGCGGAACTCGATGGTGTTGGCTCCAGCTACCAATTGAATCGTGGTCGAGAGCGTGGTGGTACGTACCCCCCCATCGGCTCCTTCGAGGTTGAAGTCAACCCATCCACCCGAATTGACACGATACTGACCTGTACCCGTCTGAGCCGTGTTGGTCTGGTACTTATGCTTCAGGCTTACTCCTGAAATGGTCACCCCGTTGGGATTGGTCGCCGTATATGCCAGTGCAGTCAACGAACCGCCCTGACCGATTGGCCCTCTTTGGGTTCCATCCAACGGAATGCTGCCAGTCGCGTTCTCCGCTTCGAGGTGCAGGTTCAGGGCCGGAATTGAGCTACCCCCGCCCGGCGCGGCTGGCTTCACCAGAGGGGGCACGGTATTGGCCGGAATGATGGCCCCATTATCGACCGTCAGCGGACCAGCGTAGGTGCCGCCCTTGACCGCATTTTTAAAGGCATTCTTCCCCGTCGTCGTGAGCGGGTAGGTAGCCGTATTGACCTCAGCGGTCACTCCGTAGAGCAGTACATTGTCCGAATTCCTTCGGATGTTAGCGTGTTTGGTTTCGATTGCCATGGTTAATCAGGATTTGTCGACCCGATGTAGGTCGGAATGAATTTTTCGGTACCAGAATAGTTCGTTGGGAATGGATAGACGTTCTGAATGCGAATCGTGCCAATCATGCCATTCCAGTTTGCTACACCCGACATCGGTATTTGAATGGTGCGCTCAACGCCGTCGAAGGTGGCCTGAAAGGTGGTGTTGTTATTCTGAGCCGCCGATGACTCGGTATCCCCCGGCTTTTTCCATTGCAGGTTGAGCGTGCGCGTCTGGCCGTTTCCGATCCATCTTCCCTTGACGTAAGTGACCGGAATCTCACTGGCCTTCCAGCGACCATGTGGCGAATTGAACGCCCCATTGGGATCACCGCCCGAACTCTTTCCGCCTATCGAGAACTCGTATTTATTATCCGAGTTGAATTTTGCCGGTTGATTGCCTGACCACCAGCCGCCCGTCGTGCCGGTTCTAAAGGTCCAGTCGAAACCAACGTGCGTGATGTTCTTGGCATTATACCAGGGGCGAAAGCTCGACAGCAGATTGCCCACGTAGATATAGCCGGAAACCGCCGTTGCCACGTTGACATCGTAGTTCATCATCACCGCACTGTTGATGTAACTGGTGGCGTTGCTGAACTCATCGCCAGAGCGCGAAAGCACCTGACGGGCCACGACGCGGGTGTTATGCTGCGGTACCAGAATCACCCCATTGCCCGCATCGTTGGTTGAAGAAATCCAGCCTTCCGTAGCAATGAGTGCGTCCGTGACTTTATCATTTTCAGGACATCCACACTCCTGCGGCTCATCGGGGCCGATGTCGGTTATTGAGCCATTGGTACCGGGCGAATTGCCATCGTAAATGTGGTGGTGCCACAGGTCGGCGGTGGTGAAGATGAAGGGGAACTCATTCTCCCGGCCTTCATAAATGCGCTGGTTATCGTCGCGCCCATTTTCAACGATGTAGAAATAGCGAATGGCGTTCTGACTGTCGAACCAATACCACATGTGATGGATCGTTTTCGACAATACGCCGTTCAACGCCCACATATAGGGTTTTGACTCAAAGTAGACTACCTCGCCGAATCCGGGTACCGTCCGACGTTCGTACCACTGAAGCGGGCTGTAGTTTCGATAAGCTGACCCGCCGACAACCGGGTTATAGCCTGTATCGTAATAGACGCTCGTGCTCTGGCCAGCCTCCTGATAATCGTGGCCCGGTGTGCCGTACATGGAGGGGCCACCCGACCGACCGGGGTCGGGAGCAGCAATACCGTCATAGTTGCCCTGATAGCCGTCCGCGTTGGTGTTTACCCAGTTTTTCCCGCCATTCAGTGATAAGTGGGTAATGGCCCCGCCCAACGCTTTGAGAAAGCCAATCTTTACGGTGCCATTGTCAAGGTACTGACTTGAGATGCCTCCACTGCCATTACTGGAATTCCACGAACTAAGCTGGTTTGTCTGGGGCACAAACGGAGCCGAGTTGACGAGTTGCGCGTAAGTACCCTCGCCGAAGCCATCCGCGAAATAAGCGGTCGTGGCCGGAATACCACCGCCCCCGCTGGTTGTCGTTGAACTGGGTGGCGTGGTGGTTGTTGAACTGGGCGGGGAGGTATTGCTGCCCGTCAGCACTATCCGATTGGCAGCCGTAGTGGGCGTCAGGGTATAACTGTAGGTGGCCGTCGCACTGGCCTGCTGCGCGGTTATTCTGAGCGCGGGGCCGGTATAATTCAGCGTCCATTCCTTGTCATAGACTCCCTGGCCGCTGAGCGTTCCGGGATTGTAGTAGTTGCCGGAAGTGATGGTGACACCCCCCGGATTGTTGGTGGTGAACGACTGCCCATCGATGCGCTCGAATTTGAGTTTACCAATTCCGCCAGCCCCTTCAAACGTTAAGAGCGGAGACGCGTAGGAATACCGAAACCCGCCGACCCACGAGGGAGCGGCCACCGTCTGGCTGCACGTCGGAGCCACTAAGGGTGGTATCGTTCCGGCGGCAATGACGCAGCCCGAATTGACCACCGTCAGGTTGAAGGCACCCGATGCGATGGCGGCTGTCCAGGAGTTCAGCCCCGACGTGGTGGGCGGGTAGGTGTTCCAGTTGCGAATTGACCAAACGGTGTAGCTGGTACCCGTTTTGCCTGGCTTCGGGGCGATGGTCGCCGTTTTGGAGGTGATGCTGGTTGTCGTCTGGGCCTGCGCGGTAAAGCTGGCCAGTGCCCAGACTGATAAGAGGAGACTGAGGAACTTCTTCATTAGGCTAATTCGGGGGGTGTTGGGTGATTGGTAATTTTTGCTTCACGGTAGTCGCCCCGCCACGTAATGGTCTCATCGAGCAGACTGGGAAATTGGGCATACACGTCTTTGCCGTCGAAGTCGGGGAAGTCGTCAGGCAGATGGAAATAATCGAGGTAGGTCCGCCGACCGGCTAAGCGGATTTTGTAGCCTGGTGAGCGCGTACCCGCTTTATCGACCCACAGGATGACATCGGTGTTGCGGTCTTCATCCTGACAGGGCCATTCTCCCCGCAGCCAGATGGTTCGTTTGCCCTGATGGGTGGCAATGCCTCCGCGCAGGATCGGTTTACGCCCAAAATGTTCATCCGGTTCGGCGTTGGAGACAATGCCCTGATTCTTCAGCCACAGCTTGAATTCAATCGGTTTGTAGACCGTATCGAATAGCCAGTTGAGGTTAGCCGCCCGCTGAAAGCCCTTCTGATACAGCTCGACACTGGCGCGGGCTTTGGACCCTTTGTTGTTATTGGCACCCAGGTCCGTGCGGTTCTGGGTTTCCATCCAGCCCCGCACGTAGCTTGAATTGAGGTACATCCGAATGGCATTGCCTTCCACCCAGTTGGGGTAAAGGGGCCGCTCATTGAGCATATTAAATTCAGCCTGGCTGAGACCGTTATAGCCCGGTGCCAATTCCGTATTACCGGTGTCGGATTCGGTATCGAGCCGGAATTGCGCCGAAAACTGAATGTTTTCATAGCCAGCCCCCCGCACATTCGACGCGGCCAGGTGGACGCTGCCCGCCCGCAGGAAATAGTTGGCGTAGTCACTGGCTTCGTAACCATAGCGTTTAATCATGGCCATGAAATTGTCGTCTTTGTAGACCACGCTGGCCTGGCCGCAAATCGTCGCGGCCCGTTTGTCGGTACGCCACACGGGATTTCCGGAGACGACCTTCATCGACCCATCCGGGTTTTTCTCGAACATGCTCTGCCCGTCGTGGGTGTGCTGCATGTAGCGACCCACGCCCACGAAGGCTTTGCCTGCCAGCACCAGTGCGCCCAAATCCGACGGTGCGCCCAGGGGATTGCTCTGGCTGGTGCCCCGGTAGGGTTCCATCACCTGGCCAAAACTCATGTAGCGGGGATAGCCGGTATCCCCGTCCGTATCATCCCGGAAATGGGGAGCCACGAACGAGAGGTTGCCCCAGTCGGTCATACCCGACTTCAGGTCAGGCCCATCCGGGTCAGCCTCACTTTCGGCGATGATGTGCTTGGTAATCCAGCCCACGTGCCGGTACCACTGCATGTAGGGATCGGAACCCGCACGCGCCTGCCAGACTTCGTGGTTAACACTGAAGTATTCCACCCCACCGCCTTTCCAGTCACTCTGTTTGAAAAGCTGATACCATTTTTTGGCATATAAAATGGCGGCTGCTTCGGTCTGAAGGAAAATATGGGTACCCTCGAAGGCGGGGTTCGTTGTGGACCACTCCAGTAATTCCTGCCGCAGGTTTGCCGGGCAGTCTGGCTCATCAGCCGCTTGTTTGGCAGCCGCGTAATTAGCCAGTTCGAGGGCACGTTTGAGGGTAGTGGGATACGGCTCGCCTGGTGTCCATTTGGCCGATTCAGAGGTGTGTGTCCAGCCCCGCCCCATCAGATCGTCATCCTGCTCGTCGGTGTACAAGCCACCGGGATAAATCAGGATTTTTGAGGGATGAATCGTAAACGTGGGGATGCGCTTGAACAGGGCCGTATTGAGGGCGGGTTGCGCTGTAAACGCAAAGTTGTTACCCAGCAGCCGGGGTTTGGCCTGGCTGACGGCGGTCAATCGGGGAGCCGGAGTACTCACAAAGGCATTGCCCGCAAAGTCGGCACCGACTCGGGCGAAGGCGTAGGAGGTATCGAAGCCATCGCCCGTGATAACCTCCTCCCCCGGATAGTCCGTATTATCCCCAATAACCAGAATATCACCATCCCCAGGATAACCTGAATTATCCGCGATGACGATAATATCACCGTCATCACAGATACGGACAACCCAGTGCTTGCCGGCAGCGGCATTGGGGGCTGCGGTGATACACTGCGCCCGGAGGACCAGTGCAGCCTCAGTGGTCAGGTTCGCAAACAGAGCCTCCGCCTGGGCGCAGGTGTACGTGTTTTCGTTATAGACCAGATAGACCGTCTCGCTGATGTCAACCGCGATGAGGCCGCTCACTAATTTATACGTCCTGAATCGTGTGCGTAAGTAGGCCATGTCGGTTAGGGGGTTGGGGCGGTGTAGACAATCGTGCCAGCATCAACGGGGTTGCTGGCCATTGCAGGCATTTCGTAATCGAGGTGAATGGCATTACTGCCATCCACTGACAGAGAAAATTCGATGCTGAAGGAGAAGGCAGCTCCGCTTTCCTGGTAGTACTGGCCGTAACTCAAATGATGGTAGCCGTCGTCGTAGGCAGAAGGATCGAAAATAAATGCGTCCGGATCGGTCCCATTCGGCCCCAGGGTGTAGAGTTCACTCCAGGCGTTATAGCCGGTAGTGCCTTCTTCGTCGGTGATCGTGCTTCGGTAATAAATGCTGGTGAAATTCCCCGTTGCGAACGTTTCGGGTGAGGTGCGGACGTAAAACATGATGTTACTGTTCCGTACTTCCCGTAAAATGCTCTCAATAATCAGGGCGGGCGGGCTGGCCACGTTTACGGCCGTAATAATTCCCTCAATAAATTCATTATCGGGGAAGGTAAACCGGTACGTTACGGGGACGTTGGCGGTAATGCTGTCTTCGGCAACGTGAGCAACGGCGGTGGCATTTGCCCCCGCCGTCAGGGTCATATCATCGGGGTACGGGGCGGTCAGGGAATAATCACCAGCCCCGGTGTATTGGGTCGAGGAACCATCCGAGAAATGCGCCGTTACCTGAATTTCGGGGCTGCTATCGCCCTCCGAAACGTCTATGTCAGGCAGGCTGTAGCCGGTCAGGGTTGGGGGTCCATTCAGAATGATTAAGGTGTTGCCAATGATACCCCCGCCCACCTCGGATGGGAATGTGAAGCGAATCACGAGTTCGGTGTCTGCGTTGACTACATCGTCTCCGACCGTTATCGCGCCTTCGGCATTGGGTTCAGTGGTTACACCAACTCCGGCTAAGGGGATAGGGAAACCATACGTTCCGCCCCCGGTGTACTGCTGTTCAGAACCATCCGAATATTCCTGGATGACTTTTGCGAGGGCCGTTCCGCCTTCGGCAATCGTAAGCGATGGTGTGACGTCAAGCCGGGAATCAGTAATGGTTGGAGCAATGGGCGTCCATTCGCTGTCGACCACTTCCACGTCGATGCTGTCAGCCACGATAACCGGCTCCCATTCACTGTCAACGACCTCGACATCAATCGAATCGACCACCACGACGGGTGTCCACTCGCTATCGACCACCTCAACATCAATGCTGTCGACCACAACCACCACGTCAGGCACTTCGATGTAGTGAATGAACATATCGAAGGTGGGTGCAGGAATAACCGGGTCAGGATCGGGGTCAACCGGGCAGGAACGAAGAATAGCACACAGGATGGCCTTCGATACCGGGTCGCTGTCGACCGCCTGCAGCATGAGCAGGAATGCCGCCCGGCGTTCAGCCAGCGTTGCCGATTTAGTCAGATTGGGCAGCGTATCGTCATTGGTCGACTCCCCAAAAATGATGGTCGAAATCGCCACCGCATTCTGAGGAATGTTGCGGCAGTACACCAGATAGGCTGTATCGACCACAAAGGCAGCGCCACCCGGCTGGGTCGTAAAGACCCGGCTGGCCTGCCAGTCGACCTGATTTAAGCTGTATTCCCAGCCATCGCCCCTGGGCGTATTTACACGGATACCTGCCATAGTTTAAAGGGGTTCTGCCGGAATGTCGGTGCCTGTCCAGGAGGAGAGGTGCGGTTTGATTTTGATCAGTGAAAACAGGTCCCGGCGCGTGGGCACGTCGAGCAGGCCAGCGCCATCGCGCGTGGTTGGGGTGTTGGCTATCTCGCTATAATTGACGGGCTGGTCTTTGCGCCGAAACAGACTGCTGGCTGAAGTCTGGGTCAGGAAGCCGAGCGTTTCGGGGTTAGGCCGGGCAGCGGCCATCTTGAAGCCCTGAATGTCGGCGTTGGTCAGTTCGCGCACAGCGGCAGGAATGCTGGGGTCGAACACCGGCGTAATGACCAGCGGACTCACCACCACCGTGCCCGCAGGAGCCACGATAGCGGGCAGGGCTTCCTGACCGTCGGGCGTATCGGTATCGGTGTAGAATTCATCCCGGTGCAGGTACGCATACGAGAAGGCATGAGCGAACTGAGATGCTCCATCTTTGGCCTGCTTGATGCTTTTGCTGGTCAGCCCAATAGCGTAGATTTTAGGGCCGACCACCTGAAGCCGCAGCGGGGAGCAATAGAAGTCATTCCACTGCACCAGCTCCGTTTCCTGTTGCCAGCCCGAAGCCACCTCAACCTGCTGCTGGAGGCTGATGTTGTAGTCCAGGAATTGCCCGGCTGTCGGCTCGTACCCACTGGGCAGCATCCGTTCCGATTGCTCATAGAAGCGTTGCAGTTCAGCACTGCCCTTGCCATAGGTCATCAGGCTGCTGAAAGCTCCCAGCGAATTGAGATAAACAAAGTAGCGCCGGTAGGTCGGCAGGTCATACTCGACAATGAAGCGATAGACCCGGCTGCGTAAGCCAGTTTGACCCCGAAGCTGCACGCTGTATTCTTTGAGAAACTTGCCTTCGGGTACCTGGCTGAGTAAATCCAGAATGGCTACGCCTACCGGAAAGCCGACTTTAGCCCCCACCGCAAAGGGAACGACAGCCTGAATGCCCGTCCGCTCCACCGTTGCCTCGTCATCGAAGGTGAGCATCACCTCCAGCGAGACCGAATCGGCATCGTCGCGCAAATTGACAAACGTCAGGAATTGCGGCTCATCGATGCGTACCGCCCGCGCGGACGAACCAAACCGCAGGGCGCGGTCGGTAGCGGGGGTTGCCCCCAGCAAAAAGGTTTGCAGATTAAACCCGGCTTCCGCCCGGTGACGGAAATCGGCTCCGCCCAGGTACGCGTGGCGGGTGATGTCGGTCACGATGGTACCGGGCCGCAGGGGTTGTCCCCAGGCTTCGCCGTAGGCTACGTAATAAGCCCGGTGGGAGTCCTGAGCGAGTTGACCACCCTGCGCCGTAAAATCAGGTACGTCAGCCGATAAATACCCATGCAGCACTTCGCCGACATCGTAGTCGGCAACTCCGTCCGCATCGCATTCCACGTGTGCCGAATCGACCAGGTCAAAGTCGTCTTCAGTTAGGGAGTCACTATCCGCTTTCTGTAAATACAGTTCCAGATAAACCCCGTAGCGTTCGCGCAGCAGCGCATCGGCTCCGGCCGTATCGACGCCCAGAGTGATGGGGGGTGTGGGTGGCGGCAGTGCCCCGATGCCCGGCGTCAGAATGGCCGAGAGGGTATAGGCAGCACCGGGTTTGCGGGCCGTTAGAATGACTAAGGGGAGCTGGCCGAAATTGACCCGCGACACCACAAAATCAGCCCGGAACGGAAAATAACTCCTGAAGTAAGCGGCCAGTGCATCGGCATACCCCGGTGAGCCATCGCCAGCCGGGAACTCGGTCGGAAGCTGGGGCGTGGTGCGGGCCGTGAGCACCTGCGTCTGCCCATTCCAGCGTAAACGCAGGATGGTGCCATCGGGCACCGGCGCGGTAACATTCAGCCCAACAATGGCTTTCACCCCGGTCGTTTCGTAGCGGCCTGAACCGGAAAACCGGTATAGCATACGGCCCCCTTTGGTCAGCGCATAGAAGTCAGGAGTCAGAACAGGAAGGACGGCCATGCCGCGAAATTGCCCCAGCTTTGCCCCCCAATACAGGACAACAATCAGTCGGGCAACGCCAGCACGTCGGCCTCACCCAGCGTCAGGTTAATTGGCACCATCCAGCTAAACTGAACCCCGTAGCCGTACCACTGAGCCGACACGGGTCCGACTTTCTCCAGTGGCAGTTGCCGAAGCTCCATCTGAATGCTCTCCGCATAGAGCGCACCCTGCTCGGCATCCTGAATCATAATCGCCAGGGCATTGAGCACAATGGCCCGGCCAACCCGGTAGGCGGTCGCCCTGCCCGGATTGTCAAGGGCTTTAAGCAGCACGGAGAACGAACATTTCAACTGAGAATGGTAATTATCCCGCCCGCCCGTATCGAGGTCTTCATCGAAATTATCCCAAACCAGAATCGGCTGGCCAGCCGGTGCCTTGCCATTGCTGGTGAACTCCAGCACTTCTTTCGGATTGTCCATCTCCTCGACAAAGACGAACGCACGGTGCTCAGCCGAGTGGGCAATGCCGGGCAGTCGGCTGGCCAGCCGTTCGCCGTAGGTTCGGTAAAAGTCGTGCAGGTTATCCATTCTCCAGTTTGGCTTTTAGCTCGGCGTTTTCGTTCATGAGAGCGTCGAGCGTGGTCAGCACTAAAAATAATTCTGTTTTCTCCAGATCCGCAAATGTCCCCAGTGCTCCAGTCTGCCGGGCTAAGCTGAGACCCACGTCGAGCCAGCTACCGCCCTCAGAGCCGCCCGGATTGCGGGTGAACAGATGCGTGAACTGCGCCGGAAACTCCGCCAGACAGCCTTCAAAATTGAGCAGGATGCCCTGTTGCACCGACGCAGGTAGTTCCGCCATCCGGTTCGCCTGCTCCGCGTGGGTACGGGCATCAAAAAGGCTGCGCCGGGCCTCCCCCGATTTTTGCCAGAACCGGGCCTTCGGGCGATACAGGGCCGCTGCCAGGTCAGCTAAGTAGTTGGCGGTTCCGGTTTCCCGGTAGCGGTCGCGGGCGGCCTGCGCGTACATAAACTCACCAAAGGTCAGGAAGTCCAACCCGTCGCCTGGACCAATGTAGGCACGTGCCCGGAGCTTTAGTGAAGGCAACAGCCACCGTTCCGGCAGGGTATCCAGAAAATCCAGCAGGGCCAGTACATCCAGGCGCTGTTCGTCATCGAGGAGCCGGAATGTCGTGTACCTGATACCGTACCAAAGCTGGAGCAGGGCGAAGCGGCCCGATGGATCGCCCCCGAAGCGAATCTGCCAGTTTAAGAACTGAAGAAACTGCTTCGGGGTGATTTCATCCCAACTGGCTGGGCCGGTGAACTTTTTCAGGCCGATGACGATGACGTTCATGCTATGCAGCCGGTGCGGGGTGGGGTGCGGTGGGCAGACGACGGGTGGCGCCATTCCTGGGCAACCGGGCGTCGATATCCTCCAGCTTCGCCGAAATATGATCCTTAAAATCGCCCAGGGCGAGCGATAGCTGCCGGTTGGCATCGGCAATTTGCCGGTTGGCATCCGCCGAATTATTCTGCGCCATAATGCTTTCCTTTTGCATCTGAAGCTGCTGTGCCTGGTGGTCTTTCATGGTGGCCGTCAGCGCATCGTCTTTCTTCTGCATCGAATTCCAGACCGTGAACAGAAAATACAACAGGGCCGCAACGAACGGCGAAAGTTCCAATACCCGGATGAATAAGTTTGAAAATTCCATTTGTTTACGAGTTTACAATTGTGATATAAATAGCCTGATTGTCTTTGTCGGCCTGCGTCAGTACGTCCATCAGCAGTTTCATGGCCGCTATCGACCCCTTGAGCGTATTGCCTTCCCGCTTCAGACCAACCAGAATGCAGCCGTCGGTGTCGGCGGTCCAGTTGCCCACGTGAATGCGGATACCGGCGAAAAACAGCACACCCAGCAGCAGAGGAAGCACTTTGCCAAACCGCTCCGAAAAGGTGAGTTTGACCCGGTAACGCCCCGCTAAAATGGCCGTGTTGCCCTTTATTTTGCCTTCACCAGCAGGCCCCAGTTCCCGGATAGGATCTTCCAGCGTGGAGCACAGTGGCACCCATTTGCCCGCTTTTTGAACCGACAGAATGCCCCCGGTATAGGTAGCGGCCCGGTCGATACGACTAAGCCGCAGTTCCATTGCCTCGCTTGGATATAGACACGCTCAGGAGCAACCTATGGGCAAACAGGTAAGCCAGTACGCCCGCCAGAATTATACCGAGCAGTACCTTTATGATGGCCAGTCGGGTGTTAGCCTGATCCTTGTAGGCCGGATCGACCCCCCAGACCTGTTTCGTAACGTAAACCGGCACCCGCTTCTCGATGACCACCGAATCACACTCCGCTTTAATAATGGTCATCTTCGGGTCACGCTGGTAGATAATTTTGGCCCGGCCCTGGCGAATCTCATGCACGACCGTCGTGGTATCGGTTACTATCCGCAGAACGGCTGAATCTTTGGGTACCACCGTCGTGATGGTAGTAAAGGTGGTATCAGCCACATTGGTGGCAAACTTGCGCTGGGCTTTCTGAAAGGTCATGCAGCCCTGCAACAGGAGCATGGCCGTCAGCATGACCAGCATCGTGGAGAGCGTGGCCAGCACCGACCAGAAAAAACGTTTTACGCGTGGGTTGGGAAACATAGGCTATACAGATTACGGTTAGAAAGCGACGATTTTCGTTCCGGCGATGGGCAGTCCCCGTGGAGCCGGTTCGGGAGAGGTGGGCGTGAGCACCGTCAGCAGGTCGGCCACAAAGCCCGCTGCCTGCTCATCGAAGTAGCGAATGCTGGTTTCGAGTTGTTTATCCGAGGCCGGTTGTTTGTAGTTGAGCGTACCGAAGTTGGAGATGCCACAGACCTGCACCCCCGTATCGGAGATGGTCACCAGCTTCTCCCGAAGAGCGCGGGCAATGGTCAGGTAAGCCAGCGCACGCCGGGCGGCATCGAGTTGAGCGGCCTGCGTTTCGGTGAGGTTGCTCCCCGCCAGCAGATCGGGCAGGGCATTACCCAGCACTTTTTGAACCGACAGTGCTGCCGTCCGCATCGAGGCCGACAGCGTTTGCAGTATCAACCGGCTCCCGCCAATATCGTAATACGTCGAGAACACCTCCGCTGATTCAATCAAACTGCCTTTCTGGGCCTTGTATTCGGCAGAATCGGCATAGGCGGTAAACGTGGTTAGGTTGCCCCCTAAATAGCGCAGCAGGGCTTCAATGCCCTCAAAGGCTTCAGCCTTCAGCGTGAGCACTACCCGCTCTAACTGCCACTCGAAGGCATCCTGCGAATCGCCCGTTTTGGTCCGCATCACGCCCAAATCGGTAATGCGAACATTGCCCGCATTGACAAACTTCAGCAGGGCTAAAGCCGCAATCGGAGCCTTGACATACGGCAGCAGGGCGGTCTGATCGGCGCTGGGCGTCTGGGTCTCCAGTTGGGTCAGCAACACCGGGCCAACGTAGCGGCTCAGAAACACCTGCGCCGAGCGGAGGGCGGGCTTCAAACTGTCGTACTCCAGATCACCGCTGAAGCTGACGTACTGCCGAAGGTCGGCAATGGAGGTTAGGAGCAGGCTCATTAAGCAGCGGTGGGGGTTTGTTTGGTGGAACCGCCCGTATCGAGCGTCGTCAGTTCGGTATCCCGGAATTTGAAGGTGAGCCGGGGGTAGCGTTTTTTCCAGCCATTGTACTCGGCGATGAACTTCAGCGGAGCCAGGATGCGGGACCGGTAGGGTGCTGATTTAGCCAGAAAAATATTGAAGGCCTGCACTTTGTCGGAGCCTCCGGAGCGTTGAATATCCTTGCTCTGAAAGCCAAATAAGGACGGGTCAGTCCCCAGAGCATACAGCAGATTAGCTTGCCCATCGGAGTAGTCTTCGTTGTATTTATTATCCTTTTCCTTATCCTCCAGGACGATAATTTTAATGCCTAACTCATTGCCCTGGTCATCGACCCATTTGTCGGTCATGATGGCCTTATTCGCATTCTCGACGTTGGTCAGGCTTTCGGTCAGAGCGGTCAGGAATTCATTGCGGATGGCCAGCCTGCCGTCGTAATTGGCATTGAGCCAGCGGTCTTCGTAGACACGCTCCCAGTACTCGGCAGGCACTTCGATGTGATAGCGCAGGGCCATTTTATTGACCATGCCGAACTTCTTGAACTGGGGAATGGCCGCTAAATAATCCAGCCAGCCACTGGAGCGCACCGCATCCCAGGGGGCCAGTTGCATGTAGCTCTTGCCGGGCGAGGGGAAACTCAGGGGATAGATGTACTTAAACTCGGTACCGCTCCGCAGCAAATCAAACCGATCCGACCGGTAGGTATTGATGGCGGTAAAAATCTGCGTGTCCTTATCCTGCGCGTTGGCTTCCGGCCAGTTGGCATTCAGATACACTTTATCGAGCGAGCCGGTCTTCTCATTCATCCGACCCCAGCGGCAGTACGCCGTTTCGTTGTTGTGGATCTGGTTAATCCGTTCCCGGTTACGGCTGACAATCAGTTCGGGAAAGGCGTTCCACCACCACGACACATCCGAGGCCGACTCAATCAGGTAGCTTTCAAAGGTGGTATCGTTGAGAAAATCCCAGATCTCTTGATCGTCCACCTCCTCGTCGGAGTTCTTATCGAGCGTAGCAATCACACCCCCGGCTACCCATAACGCAGCTTTGTCGGCCAGCGCCTGGGGAATGATGGTCGACTTAGCCGCCAGGTCAATTATCTTCTGCGGGTAATCGTTGTTTTCGCCCCAGAAGCTAATGAGGTCATTGCCGGGCGTGAGCATCCGACGAACCACCGGTGAGGTGGGCAAGGCTCCCAGGTCTGCCGGGCCGGTGGGCGTTCCCTTAACCGTTGGGAAGCCTTTCATGACCACCGTCGCCTGCGCGATGGGCAGATAAGCGACGTTTCCCGATTCGTTCACTGTGAAGTCTTTCATCGTACCGGCTGACCGTTGATTTCTAAGATGAGGTGGAGGTGGATCTGGCGGGGCTGATCGGTATCGAAGCCCCGGATGAGCCGGGTCCAATTTGACTTTGGTGTTTTGGTGCGAACCGGCTTGCCACCCACGCGCTCGAAGGATTCCGTTTTCTGAACCCGGCCACCAGCCACGTGCCAGACGGCTTTGTCGTAGCGGATGATCTCCCCCCCGGTATGGCGGGATTCGTCGCAGGTACAAAAAGCGATAGCGAAGGGTATGGGAACCCCTCGCTCATCGCAGCCTTCCAGAATTGCCAGTGCCTCCTGCCAGGAGAGTAGTGCCGTTGCACGGGGGACAGAGTTACGGTTTACATGGCGCATCGCGTTAAAATGAACCTACATGGCTTTATTAGCTCTAAGTGGGCAGCAAGTTGCGACCCGGACGGCCCCCAATTCAGGACAACAATCAGTCGGCTACGCTCGCAAATTTGAAATGTGTATCTTTGGGTATGGCAAAACTCACCACGCACCTCGCCTTACGGATGCTGCTGACCCATGAGGAATTTCTACTGCGCTGGCTCCGGGCAGGTTACAGCAAAGAAGACCGGAGCCGGATGAAGTATCGGCTCGACCATGAGCAGTTGACGCTGGATAAGATGGAAGAAGTACTGGAGAAGTGCGGCTTTACAGTCGCCATCGAGAAGCAATGGAATACACCAACTACTTAATCAGATGGCAGAACAACCACTAAGTACAAATGAATTACACGAATTGCTTGAAGAGCAATTTTCATTTTTAATTGAGAGTTGCCATTCATTTGATAAGGGGAATACGAAAGAGGCCAAGCGATTAGCTACTACGATACGCCTACTGGTACATCAAACTCGGAATTCACACTCCTTACTTGGACAACTTGGGTTACAGACTACTTTTTATGAGTCAAGTGAAAATGCACCTGAAATCCAGAATACAGTATATAGTTCTTGGGCGCAAGTATCACTGGCAGGTAGATTGTCAGATAACAAAATTCATTTTTACGGCCCGAATTTTGGAAGACGTAAGCCAGAAAGAATGGTCGACTTCAACACATGGTGGGATAGGCGGGTGATTGTTGATAAAGAAGGCGCTGAATTTTCTCGAAAAAGGATTGTTTTATCAATGGCTGATCAAGATGGTGGAGCCCATGTAGACCCTAAATTATCGGAGGACTACTACAAGCTAACTCGTCTTAATTCAGTGCAGGACTATTATACGACGATAAAAGCTACTCCTGGTCTTAGCCCAAGTTAAATGATTGAACGTATGAGAGAAGCTGTCCGTATGATTCCTCCAGTGTCTCCTGCATTTTATACAGTCAGACAAATTGCCCATGAAATATTGGTAAGTAAACTGCCAGAAGTAAACCCAAAAACGCCATTGAATTATGACCAGGACGTTATATATAGTGGCAGGGCAACAGGGTATATGACTTATTATGCGGGGGATGAAACCGAACAAAAAGATTATATGGTAACGTACAGTAAATTTTCTCTCGATAGTTTATCAGAGGAAGAGCGAGCTTACCTTGAGCGGATGTTCGGTCGAAAAATATAGACAGTTGAAAGACTACTGCCCATTCGCCTGACGATACTCCAGCCAGGCTTGTTTGAAGGATTCCTCAGCCGCCCAGAGCGGCATGTGTTCCTGAATAGCGATGTCGATAATGGTCTCCAGTGCTTCGTAATTCTGCACCCGGTACCAGAGTTGCACCAGCTCCTCCCACACGAGTGGTTTTCCCTCCCGAATGAAGTGCAACACGCCGTAATCAGGCTCTCTTGGTTCCATAATGCCTATGCAATTTACAAAACAGGGCTAAAAAGCGTCAATCGACGATTCGCGCTTTTTTGGGCGTAACCGTCCGTAATTCAGACGAGTAGCCGTAAAAGCTATTTCAAATTTGACACGATAATTTTGCCCCATTTTTCAACGTTTTCGGCCTAAATCCCTGTTTTTCAGGGGTGCATTGTTGAGCAACCGAAAAATCAACTGCTTGCTCACGCTGCCGACCCAGCCACGCACTGCCGGCAGGGTGCAGTTGCACCCCCGCCGAGGCCATGCATATATGATTTGTGATTTGTATCACAACGAAAAGCCCCGCTGGTGGGCAGGGCTTCAACGAAGAGCAATAAGGGTAGCTATCCTCCGAATACAGTAGGCAACAGGTTCAGCTTGTTAGGCTCCACAAAGGTGAGGTACCAGAACACGGTATCCAGGCCATCGGTATAGTGCGTGGCCTCCTCCTGGGGTACGTTGTCATCCTGCTCAGGGAGTTTGTTCTTTTCAAATCCATTCTTACCCTCCTTCACTTCAGCATTCCCCATTGCTTTGACCACTAAGCGCATGTTCTCCCGGTTGAAGCGTTGCCTGGCAAAGCGGTTATCCATTTCACTCAGGCAAACGCCCCAGCCTAAGTACCGGTGATGGTGAGCAGGAACTTTGGATAGATACTTAACCTTTACCCTCCAGCGTGCTGCCTTCAGTGCTTTGATAACCTCATCGGCATAGGTCATTGTGCTCTTACCATCCTTACCCACCGCAGTCGGGTCATAGACATACATCACTTCTTTCTTGTAGAAATAGCGATAGTACTCTACAAATTGAGCGACTACATCCTGAATCTTATCCGGGTATTTAACGTGGAAGGCTTTCAGGTAATGCACCTCGTCATAGCCCGACGTGTTCTTCAGGTGTAGCCGACTGAAGCGTTGCCCGACAATTAAACAGTTAAAGCTGGAGCCATAGTCTCCACCAATGGTCAGGGGCTGATCCGCATCAAGGTCATCGTCTTTACGGCAATCATTGTAGGGGATGTTGGCAAAAATCTTAGGATCGATTACCCCGTAATTCGTTGCATCATACTGGTGACGCTGGCTATCGAAATCCGGATAAAATTTATTTTCAACCCCGTCCTGCTCGATGTTTAAGATAAACGCTTCGAAAGCGCTCTTCTTAAACGTGCGTAGCTTCTCCCGAAAGTAAGCCAGGCCCAGAACGTGCGCGTTGGCAAAGGAGGAGGCAGCCGCGTAATGGACCAGGCCGCGACGCAGTTCATCCAGCACCTGCTCGTATTTAGCGATGCGAACCAACCGGGCCTGATTTCGGACGTGGGTTTGCAACCGCTGCCGTTCTTTGTAAACCTCAAGCTGAATGCTTAGAATTAGCTCAATGGCCCGCTGATGGTGAGGCTTCAGGCATTCCTCTTTATCCTTCAGTATCCATTTGGCCCCGCTTTCGGTCGGCATATCGGTCGTGAAGGTCACCGAATGGTGTTCTGCAATATCACCATACCGATGATGGCCACCCCGGTTAATGGCCATCACCTCACTATCGAGTTTATCCTTATTGAACGTCTTGGCCTCATCGCCAATAATGGCCGAGACCGACATACCGTTGGCAGAGCCGGGCCTATCCTGACTCACCATCCGCAGCACAGACACCGAATCCGTGCCCGGATTTCGCATAAAAATGGAGTGGTGGGGATCAATCGGTGAATTATAAGGCAGCTTCATGTTAAACTTCTTATCGGGAAACCGACGTAGCCAGTAATCCTGATTAACGACGTAACCCAGCGCATCCATGCCCTCCATCAGTTCCGGTAGCGTCCGCTCGGTGAGTTGCACATACGTAGCACCCACGACCACAATTGACGAGCGGTGTAATCGTTTGAGTAGCTGGTGCAGTTTGGGAGCCAATACACCTCTGGTTTTACCGGTGCCCCGACCGGCCACGACGGTGGTGTATTGAGCACCAATGAGTAAGCAAATCAACTGGAGGTAGTTGAAGTGCATTTGTTTTAGCTCTTTTTCGGGCTGACGCTCCGTCAGTTCAATGGTAGCGGGTAGCTGACTATGTTTGATGATCTGCGTTCCCATTGCTTAGAGTTCGTTTTCTTCCGCAATCATCAGTTCACGGCGGGCTGCTTCCTCGCCAATAAATTTAGTGGCGACCTGGAGGAGATTCGGGATTTCTTTGGCCCCCAGCAGTTTGGGATTGAAGCTGATGTGCAGTTCAATCGATTTACCCGCGTTCGTATCTTCCTGAACCTCTTCCCCGACGCCTAATTTGGCTAACGTTGCGTCACATTGAGCCGCTACTTTGAACTGCCCGGCATCTTCCGCTTTGGCTCTCAGGTCGCGGATTTGCGCCACCAGCATGATGCGGTCATACTCCTTATTGGTTTTTTCCATCGAGGCAAAAAACCGTTTGCAGTCCCGGACATCCCGCCAGGCCTGTGGCTCGGAGAGTGGCTGATGGGTCTGAAGCAGGAAATTGACCGTCTGTGTATCGGTTAAAGGCCGGGCCGTTAACATCCACTCACGAGCAGACTTCCAACGTTTTAACCGTTGCTGGAGCGATTCAGAAAGCGGGTACCGGGTTTCATCCCGGTACCAGCGCATGATTTTATCGAAATCGTCCTCGAAGCGGGCGTCTTCATTTTTCATCGTCTGAAGCCGCTGTGAACGGCCTAATAATTGGTGATAAGAATCTCCATTCGGCGATTCTTCATGTTTTGCCGTTCGCCAATTTCGAGCAGGGCAAGTTTGCGTTCAGAAGCCAGCTCCAGCAAATACGGATGGTCGAATTCAGACACCGCAAACCGGCAATCGGATTCCTCCAGGCAGTTGAATAAATCCGTTGTATCCCGGATGCTGAAGCTATCATAGTTGCCGCCTTTGGTACCTAAATACGGGGGGTCAGCATAGATAAAGGCTCCTTTGTTACCGCCAGAGCGGAGGGCTATCCGGGGTAGTACATTCCTGAAATCGGAGTTCATCAGTTGCACACCCTGAAGCTGCTGCTGCACCTCATCGATGCGCTGGAGCACCAATGCCCAGGTATTACTTCTATCGAATTTCATGGTGGCCATACGGCCCATGAAACTGAAGTTGGAAAACAACAGGAACCGGGCTGCCTTGCGAATGGGGTCGCCTTCCTGATTGGCTCTCCAGTATTTCCACAAATCCTCGTGCAGGGGCATTATCTGCCAGAAATCAGCCAGGTCCTGCTTGCGGTCGACAATGACCCTGAACAGGTTATACACCTCTGAATCATAGTCATTGACGATGTTGTGTTTGGCTTTGGGCTTACTGAAGAACATGCCACCGGCTCCGAAAAAGGGTTCGATGTACAAATCATGCTCCGGAAAGTGGGGGAGAATGGATTGGGCGATCCGTCGTTTGTTGCCCGGTCGAGTGAGAATCATTGGAATTGGGTTTGCTCAGTTTTCGTTCTAATCGGTCTTTTTCCTCCGAATACTGCCGCAGGAGGGCTTCGGCGGCCTGACGCTGCTCAGGCGTCAGGGTCTTCTTTAATTTGGCTTTGTAGCGTGATACGTAACTCCGCGCGTTGAGCAGGGCCGCCTGGTCATCCACGATGACAGCCGGGTCATTGGCCGAGGGCGGCAAATAGCCGTGCTGGTTAAAGAAATCCAGTCGACTGTACAATTCATCAATCTGACGGGTAATGGTCTTGATTCGGATGGCGTGGGGCAACCGCTCGGCAGCCGCTTCATCGGTATTGCCCAGCTCCGCTTTCGCCCGCAGCCATGCTTTGGCTTCAGCCCGCTCATCCATCAACTGATAAATCTGGGTGCGGATGGCCGCGACCGCCACTGGCTCCGTCGCCGGTGTCGGAATTTCTGGAATTTCGGGTGCAGCCAGGGCGGGTATTGTCGGATTTACCGGAACCGAATTATCTTTTGGATAGCAGCTCTGCGCAGATGCGATCGGCGAAACATTCTTCTGTCCATCCACCCATTTACGCAATTCTGTTTCTAACCGGCGACGTGTGTAGGCATCCTCACCCATCGACAGAGCCGTGAGCGCGATGCCGGTAAACCCTGTTTGTCTCAGTAGCTCCAGACCCGCCTGATACTCGTCGGAAGCCAGAAGCCAGGTGTTAATGTTCTCGGTTAGCATACGCAGAAAGGGTATAAAAATAGCGGCTTAGTCAGGCCGCTATTTTTTGGTGAATGGGTTAGTTCTTCTCGATATGCGGCCAGCCCATAGTGTGTAGCAACACGGCTAAATCGGGGCGCAGCAATTCGGCTTTTGTATAGCTTCGCTGCAACTGCACGACATAAACGTTTTGAGCGGCTTCATCCAGTCCGACCAGCCGGAAGGTGGCTGGTGTCAGTTCAGAACTCGATTGTGAGTTCTGAACTGACGGCGTTGTTTCTTTTGGCATCTTTTATGCGTCAACCGCCATTGTAATGGTGGCAGCTTTGTACTTGATGAAGTCAGCCGCAAACGCCGTGAATTTAAAGAGGAAGCCCCGGCCATCGCCTGAGTTCTTGGTGGCATCGTAGCTTGGCTCGATTTGCACCTGAAACTCCTTGTTACCAGCCTGAATCAACTCGGACGAGCCGGGCAGTGGTGCCAGCACAATGAACCGGTCATTCTTACACAGGTTGACGAAATTGACGATCTCGTCGGCTTCACCCGGATGGTAGAATTCACCCTCGATCATAAAGCTGTTGCGGTCAGGACCACCCAGGGGCGAGAATTTAATCGTGCCGGTATCCTTCGTTACGTACAACTCCAAAAAGCCTTTGCCCACCGGGAAGGTGTGGGCTTCGGTGATGTTGTAGGTATTGGCAGCGGGTTCCTTCAGCAAGGTGAAATCACCGAAGGGTGCCACCAGAATGCGCTGCTGAAGACCGCCCTGGCGGTTCGCCTTACCGGGGTCTTTTATTGATTTATAGCCCATTGCTTAGCCCTCCTTTTTGATTAAAAAGCCCACACCCTTACCGACCAATTCTTTCTGAAGCACCTTATTGGCGATCAGTTGCTCCACTGTATAGGTCTCCCCCTTGTATTTGAAGGATTTAACCTGCACTTCGTATTTTACCTTGCCCACCTCGATGACGGGAAAGGCCGCTGGGGAGGTCTGCATCTCGACAATACGCCGTTCCAGTTCGTCGATGGCCTCTTTCTGACCTTCAATGACCTGAGTGGCTTCGAGTTTGGTGGCCTCGTGCGCGTTGCGCTCGTTCACTAACTGAGCCTGAAGTGACTCAAGGGTCTCCTTCTGGGTTTCGATGGTAGCCCCATGAGCAGCCTGCTCATCGGCTAATTGAGCCTGAAGCGACTCGATGATCGCTTCAGGCTGGTTTTCGTTGTCTGCCATTGCTGGTTTGCTTATCGCGGGGGTTAGGACGCAGGCTTAGACCTGGTCGTTGCAGAATACCAATTCGGGCAGGATGAACCCAACGCCGTAATACCAGTCGGTCAGCACGTTGACCTGACGCTTATCAATCTGCACATCAAAGCGCTTCTGATTCTCGGTCTTCTTTTTGAGACAGATGGCGTTCTCTTTGGGCGTGCAGAAGATGCGGTTCCGGCCCTTCATCGAATCCCGGCCCACCAACGTGAGGTTGGTATCTTTGATTTTCATTGTCAGACTGTTATCAACCGTATCCTTGCCATACTTCTTCCGCAGGCCCCGGCTGTAACGACGAACCAGTTGCTGATTGGTGTTGAGGTCCATCGCCTGATTCCAGTACTTGTCGTCAATCTGGTCGGCGAAGTCTTCAAAATAATCCACCAGGTCCTCATCATCCGTTGGGATAGCGCCCATCGTAATCAGCCCGGCCCGGCCAGCCGTCACGTGTTGACCAATGATGGTCAAAAAGCCATCCATGCCCGCACCGGCAGCCCCGGCAGCGCCAACGGTCGGCTCGACGCGAACGCCTTTGCCAATCTCCAGCGTCTCCATGTCGTCCTCAATCTGAGGGGAGATCTGGGCTTCCAGCCACCAGCGGATAAACGGCCACTCTTTGGGGCTGACGTTGTTATCGGCCAGAAAACCCAGCCAGGTCGCTTCCAGATCGTGCGGGGTCTCCGAGGTGTCCACTTTGTGGTGGAACATCTTGATGACGACCGGATCGAAGGCCAGCGGGTTGATGGGCGTGAAGCCTTTCTGATACGCCTGCACCAGCCGACCGAAGGTGGTTTTGCCCGCTTCCCAGATGGTGTCATCGGTCAGGCGGGTGCTAAAAATCGCTTCAGAGGCCAGCTTTTTGCGGACCACCTGAAAGAGTCGGGAGACGTTCTGACCACGATCCTGGTAGTACGCCTTATACTCAGTTACTATATCAACTACATCCATTGGTAATAAGAAGTTACAGGTTACAGCGGTGAAACTTTCGGTTACTTAAAAAGACTGACTACTTTTTCTCGGCAGCCTGATTGTAGAGCCAGGAGCCTTCTAAGGCTTTGTTGTGGGGCAGGTTGGCAATGACCTTGTCGGCATCGTCCTGACCCGCATCAGCCTGCGTTTCGTTGGGTTTGGCGACCAATGTCTTCTCGGCTCCGTTGAGTCCACCTAACCGGGTCACTTCGTTTTTCTGCGTGGTCAGGTCATTGGTCAGCGTCGTCACTTTGCTGTTGGCAGTGGTCAGCTCGGTAGTCAACCGGGTTACTTCAGCCTGAGCCGCTGCCAGGGCTGTGCTATCGCCCTGCGCGTTGATGGCTTCGACCGCTTTTTCGTAGTCGGCTTCCGTGCACATGACAATGCCTTTGAAACCAGCCGCCACCAACTCTTTATTGACGGCATCCATCTGCTCCGGGGTGAGGGCTGATGCCTCAACACCTTTAATGGCCAGCAGTGCGGCCAGTTTAATAAATCCTAACATACTCGTTCGGGGGGTTGTGTTTGACGATAAATTCTTAGTGGAGACTGCCGAAACAGCTTCCTTGAGGGTGCCAATGCTGTCAATCAGGCCGATGTTCAGCGCATCTTTCGCGCTGAACACCTTGCCTTTAAAGGGGTCTTGTTTATCGGTCTCAAGACCCGGTCGGCGGGATTTCACGTAGTCAATGAACGCCTGGGCTTCCTGACTGACGTAGGCTTGCAGGGGTTTGAAATTGCCCTTCGCGGCCTCCCGCCCTTCGATGTTTTTTTCACTGGATTGCTCGGCATACACGTCTTTGGAGACGATACCCAGCTTTTCATAATATTTACTCCAGTCCTGGTAGGAGATGTAGGTACCGATGCTGCCCACCCGGTCATTGACTCGGCTGGCCGACATGCTGTCACACGAGCAGCCAATCAGATAGCCAGCGCTGCTGGCCTGCCCGTAGTCAACATGGCAGTGGGTGGGAAACGGTAAATTCACCACCGCATCGGCAATCCGGTAGCCAGCGTCGGCGGAGCCACCGGGTGAGTTCATCTTGATGACCGCGCCAATCAGGTTTTTGTCAGCGGCCATTAGTGCCAGTTTACCCACCAGATAGTCCGCGTAGTAATCGTAAATCACCCCTTTGATGGTGATGACGGCCACGCTATTGGGCTGGCTGGCCTCCACGTAATACGCCCAGTTGTAATCCGTATAGTGGATGGGCGTTTCATCGAGGGTAAAGACGATTTGCCCTTTCTCGACTAATTGAGCCAGCAGCAAATCCCGGATTTCGGGATCGATAAGCCAGGTCTGAATGGCGGAAAAGGCGGTAATGTCAAGGATGTGCTGCTTATTCATAGCCGGGGCGGAGGGTGAGTGTGCCTTTCAGCGTAAGCGAGTAACCCCGCTGGCCAGCCACCTGGTCATCGGTACCAAGCTGGTAGTTCAGTTCGAGGGCTTCCACCGGCGTTCCGGCCAAGCGAATCAGACCACTATTATCGCAGAAGCGTACCAGGCATTTTTCACGCTGAAAGAGCGTGTCCAGAGCCTGGGCTTTTTGGGCATTGTCGTCGGGCGAAAAGCCTTTGATTTCCAGCGTAAAGAGTGGGCCGTTATCGGTAAAGTCGCTGCTGAGCCGGTACTGGAGGGATTGGGGCGAGCAGTAGATGCGCGTCCAGGAAGCACCGGATTTGAGGGTAATAACCGGCGTACTGGTGGCGGAGGCACGGCTGTAGGCACTGACTAAGGCAGCGGGTACTACCTCAAGCCACCTGCCCCCACCGGGATTCCATTTGCCAGTCCGTGCAATCTCCATGCGGCAAGATTACGGACGAAAGCGACCCTGAATCAGGACAACAATCAGTCGGGCGGAGGGGGGATAGCATCCGGCGACGGTAGCGGGCGTAGTAGCGCAGGACGGTATCTAAACTCAGTTCTTCTTCGGTAATGCCGTAGCGGTCCAGAAAGCGTTGAACGGAGGCCTTCAGACCCGCCCCAAACTCCATCCGCATGGCGACTTCGGCGGTCAGTTTCTCGAAAAACAACTGGCTCACAAAATCATTGAAGACGCTGATTTTCTGGGGGGTGAGTTTGGCCCCCGCTCCGTAGCGGCTGACCCAGTGGGGAACGCCCACCGTCAGGGTTGCCGTCAGGCGATGGTACTTTCGGGGCAATTTGGCATCCATATGGCCGTACCGTTCCAGACTGGCATAAAGGAACCCGGCGTAGGGGTTGCTGTTGGCCGTCAGCATGAACGGCTGGGTATCGTACTGAGCCGAGAGGAACTTCTCGACAAGCGGATACACGGGAATAACATACGTCTTGGGCGTTACGGAGGTCATTGAGCAGGAGCAATTGGCTATCGAAACTAAGAAGCTGGCTCCTATTGGATTAGGACAACAATCAGTCTGGCGCAATCTGCCTTTAAGATACGCACAAACTACATATGTAGGTAGAACTACCTATTACCTTATGGGCCAATCCGGTAACTTATTTACTGGAAGGTATTTTTTAACATATATTCAGGTACAAAAAAATTAGACCCCTGCCCAGCGTGAAAAAGAAAACGCCACTGGCCTAAAGTGCCCATGCGTTTGTATTTCTGTATAATAGTATTATCACTTGATTATCAGCTTTTTACATTACTTTAAAAACCCTCTCCGATACAATTATTTTTGTATCACTGTTTTTTTGTAACTGCCCCCCCCTTTCTTTTTATTAGTTGATACAATGTTTTGTATCAATTGATACAGAATCACTTAAAAATTGTATCACTATATACTATTGATTCTCAACAGTTTGCGCCTTTATAACCCTTCGGTGATACAGAAATACAGAAATACAATATTTTTTAAGTTGTTAAGTGAAAGAGTACAGAGAATCAAGGCCAAAGCCGGGCAGGAAGGGTAAGGCAACAAAAAAGCCCCAGTTGAGGGGCTTTCTGTATCGTTGTGGCGATGTAGTAGGATTTGTTAAAGTGATTTAAACTATACCTATCGTTATAGTTATACGTAAATTAAAAAGGGTTCATGCGGTGAGTAAAGGACTGCACCAGCGGGGCCGTATTGACGAAGGACACCTGCACTAATTTGCCCTGGTGAATCAACTCGCTAAACTTCTGATATGGGACGCGCTTCTTAGCCATGATGCCCACCTCCACGATGGCCACCTCCGTGTTGACAAAGTCATTGCCCTGGCCACGTCCGTGCACCTCGATGACGCACATGAGCCTGGTGCCGTCTGATGACTTCCACCAGCTAAACTCCGGCACCAGGCTAAACTGAATGGTTGAGGTCCGTGCGACTTTCTGGCTCATGGTTGATTCTTCCATTGTTTGTACCCGTCCGTGTACTGAAAATAACCACCATTCTCGAAGTCCACGTAGAGTATTTTACTGCCGTGCAGGAACATCTCCTTTGGTTCTCCATGAACCCAAATCCGGTAGTAGCCACTGCTCAGGCGCATTAGTCCTGTACATACATGAGTAGGTTCGCTTGAGGCTGATTTCAACCGAAAAGTTCGGTACTTCACAAGCTGCCTGGCTTTTATCTTCACGAAGGGCATAGTGCTTAGGTTCCAGAGTGTACAACAAAGTGCCGGTCCATTGGCGCGATGGCGTAGCCGAGTTGCCACAGAGCCAGCGTGAAGTCCCGCATTTCAGAATTTAGTGCAAGGTAGCCAGCCGCATCTAAGGCAGTGTGCAAGGCTGAATCAAAGGGCATGACCGGGTGGTCAACCGTTATGCTATCGCTCTGATAGTGTTTATCGTGGGCAATAATCTCGTTCTCAGACATACTATTCGTAGTTTTGACCCGACATCGAGTGGGATGTCGAACAGTTAATTGTAGACCGCCCGGCGCACGATGATGCCGGG
Organism: Spirosoma areae; assembly: GCF_054781775.1. NCBI lineage: Bacteria > Pseudomonadati > Bacteroidota > Cytophagia > Cytophagales > Cytophagaceae > Spirosoma > Spirosoma areae. The sequence goes on from NZ_BAAGTT010000024.1 coordinate 297,576, forward strand.
CGGTTTTGGTTGTTGGATGATTACGGTTTTAAATCGGTTCACCAAATAAGTCTTCACCTGTCTCTTGAACAGATTGGATACTAATGGCTTCTTCATCAGACGTAGGAGAGTCGTCCCACTCTTGTTCGTCTTCGATTTGCTGAAAGGCGCGTTCAGCGGCTTCATTGTAGCTAAGGTGATTATCTCGTTCAGAAATTGCCATGACACTTGTTGGTTACGTGAGAATATTAAAACAGTTGAGGTGCATGAGCGATAAACGCCTTACCATATTTGCGACGTCGGGCGTTATCCTGCCGGTCATGATTGAGGTGGCACCGTTGGCACCAGGCGCGTAGATTGGTAAAGCGGTTATTGGTCACATCGTGGTCGTAATGTGCCACCGTCAGCACAATCCGCATAGGCGACTTCTTAGCAGCAATGGCCAGAAGTCGATCCGCCGTTTGAAATTCCCCATCGATGCGGAAACCAACCTCGTAATTCGGCACTCCGCACTGTTCACATTTGTGCTCAGCCCGCTTGAGCACCAGCCGCCGAATCAGGCTCCACTTGGGATGGTAGTCGTCGTAATTAATTGGCATAGCGGAAGCAGGCTTTCAGAGTGAGCACCACCAGCAAACCTGCAATCAGGAAGATGAGGGTCCAGGGGCCGGGTATAAGTGATTTCTTAGCCATTATCGCACGGGAATCAGTAAGCTGTCCTGAATTTCCATCACGTCCACCTCTTGGGCCGTCATCAGCGTAAGTGTAGCTGATATGCTTCCTTCAGCCGAGCCAATTAGAATAGAATCGGTGTTCATACCATCCTGATTGGTTCGCATGATGCGGATGCTGGTGACCCGCGCGGTTTTATTCTGGTCACAATAGAGCGACTTTTCCCGCTGGAGGGCGTTGTACACCGCATCAAGGGTGTCAAGCAATTGCGAGGTTTTACCCGTCGACCAGGCTTTGGCTACGTGGAGCAGGTGAGCTTCGAGTTTACTGGCGGGTTTGCGGCCAGTGGTGATTTTGAATTTCATAATTCGGGTTCAGTTAATCGGCTGACAGGCCGGTTTTGTGATTTGAATACTTCATCGACGTGCGGGTCTACTTTGGCATCGACGGCCTCGACATTACAACCCGGCATGTACAGCCGATGCAGGTGATAGCGGGCTTCAGTCAGGCTCTGGTTCGTCCGCTCGGCGTACTGCTCGACGCGGGCGCGGTCCCATTCGGTGCGGTTCATTGGACACCTCCTTCATGCGGCACTAATGATAGCCTCACCTCGTACCCAGTGGTTTGCTGAATGGCGTCTTTAACGGCTTCAGTAAAATCGACCGTAATCTCAGTCGACTGAATTGCTGACTCTGGTATGACCAACTCGGCCTTAAATTGGGGCCGCTTAAATACCTCGTTCGGTACCGATAGTTTGATCTCCATACTGATCTCGTCCCAGCCCAGATTTGGCTTGCTTTTGAGTACCCGAACGCTCCCGTTCTGAGTAATCACTAAGTGAAAATTGACAATCATTGATGAATTGATTTAAGGAGTTACTTAAAAAAGTCGGCGGGTGTAAGGGTCACTTTAGCTAAGGTGGCCGTGTTGTTGCACATCGAGAGCAGCTTCAGTTTAGCGGCTTTGTAGTCGGTTTCGTGAATGCTGAAAAAATCGTCAATATCGACCCGGCTGCTGCGCTCATTGCCCGCCGTAATGCCGACGTAACAATCCCGATTAGCCAGGCGAACACCATCCCAGATGTGCATCGAATCCCGGTACATAATCAGCTTATTGAAGAGCTGCTGCCCGATGGCATCGAAGATATCGCCCATCACAAACTCAATGTCATTAGTGACCGATTTCGCGCCTTCCTCATCCTGAATCCAAAGAATATGCCCATCCACTCCCCAACTGTACTCAGCGCGATGGGCGAAGAGGTTGCCAGTTTTATCAGCATGTTCGGAGCGTTTGTACTTGCCCGCGCATTCGGGGCCAATGCCCCGCTCGACCGACACGGGGTCAGTTAGCAGCTTGCCGCAGATCCGGCAGCGTGAGTCTGATTTACCTGATAACATAGACGTACTTATTTATGGTGAACAGTTAATTGATTACTCGTTTAGTTGATTCGGTGGACGGCATCACCCCGGCCATGCTTGATCATGAAGTGTTCGGCTCCCTGCTGACAGACCAGTTCGATGGCGATGTCGGGCGTTACGATGCATGACATCGTTAAGGCCGTAATCTGACGACGTGCCGAGCAGCTACAGCCATGATATTCGCATGGAATCGTGCCGCCATTGGCCATACCATCCATTCGTTTGAAGCATTCCTGCTGCGCGTCTATAAATTTTTTCTCGTCTGAAGTCATATGTAGTCCGTTAGTTAAAAGCAGTTCCTAAATCGACCTCCAGCCCCCGCTCGGTCAGCTCAGCCATGCCGATGCCACTGGGGGAATGGGTCTGAATGTAGACGTACTCCAGCATTGGCCTCTCCCCGGTTTTGGTCCAGGCATTGTTCTGCCAGACCTCTTTGGTGCCCCGCCACGTAATGCGCCCATCTTCCCGGTAGCCTTTTAACTCAGCCGGATTGAGCACGTACCCTTTATAGAGACACCAGTACTCCAGCTTGCTGTGCCACTTCTGGGGGGTTGTCTGGCTGCTGACCTCCCGCTTATAAATCTCGAAGGCTTTAATGCGCTGCACGTAAGCGTTGGTGTGGTCCTCATCGAAGAAGACATCCGCCCAGGCCGCAAACTCAGAGCCTACTTTATTGCGGTAGGCATTGGCCATCATCTGCTCTAAGGGCGGATTGACCTTGCCCAGACTCAGCCAGGCCTGCACGCTCCGGGCCATCAGGTTCAGAAAGTGATTCCACTCCTCAGCCCCGAAATCTTCCTTAAAAAAGCGTTTGTTAAACTCATCAATGGGCCGACGTTCTTCCCGGTATTCCCCGCCCGGATTGTAGTGGAAATAGTCACTGTAGGCCATAAACCAGATGCGCCGGAGCGTAGACGTGTCGGCCTTCAGGGGCGGGAAATTACTGGTGATGTGCAGCTTGGGAGCCAGTTCCTGCGGGATGGTGAAGCCCTTCTTTCCTTTCGGGTTCACCTTCATAAAGCTGGTAATGAGCGAGAAGAAGAACTCAAATTCAATGTATTTCTGGGCATCATCCAGCAGAATCTGATCCGTATGCTCGGTGACGTTCTCAAAGACGTGCGGGTTCTGGGTCAGCCGGGGATTGCGCCCGTCGAGCGTTTCGGTCTGCATCAGGTTAATCATGGCGTTAGCGGCCAAACTCTTACCCGTACCCCCATGCGACTCATCCAAATCCCGAACCGTGTAATCCGTCGACCAGACGCAGTAGGCATTGGCCGGGTCTTTATAGCGGTGCAACAGGTAGCCAAACGCGCAGAGTTTATTGAGCAGGTGCTGCTGCTGTTCGCGCTGCTCGAGTTCACTCAACAGCGGCCCCGATAAATCGTAACGGTGAAGTTCTCGATACGCCGGGCGCAGGGCTTCGGAGGTGGCATCTAATTTCTCCTCCAGTTCTTTGCGCCAGTAGACCCGGCTGGCCAGAATGAGGTAGCGCAGGAAGGTGCCTTCGGTATTGGTGAGCGTCAGGTTATACTGATCCTCATCCGAACGGTTAGCCGTAAACGCAGGGTCTAACAGCTTCACCTGGTGGGGAATCACCTCGTTTTCCCAAACGTAGCGACCGGCCTTTTCAGGTTTATGCTCCACAATCGAATCCTTCCGAATCTCCCAGCAGACATTCTGGAAAAACATCCACTGACTATTCGGGCAAAAGTCCTGAAAGTCTAATTTCCGCTCCGGAAGCTGCTCCAGCATACCGTCGGATAAATCCGTGGTTCGGGCGAAGGCGGAGCGCAAATCCCAATCGAGGTGGCGGCTTTCCAGAAACTGCCGGATAAAGGCCCGGACGTCCTTCGTTTCGACTTTGCGGACAATGTTGCCGGTCACGAAAATAAACGTCGTTTCGGGGTTGGAAGGGGCGTGGAGCCGGGCGAAGCCATTGCGGTACAGGAAGTTCATCACCAGCACCGGGTGGGGTGTGTACTTCATCACCGGCTTGCCTTTCCGGTAAATGGGTTTCTCGCCCTTGCCCATTTTCTGAGACTCCTCCCAGAATTTGTAGGGGTAGGCATTGGCCACCAGCCCGTCAAAGTCCTTCCGTTTGGCATAGCGCAGGTAGTCGCGCACATCCTTGCAGGCGTTGCCCCGCCAGTCGCGTTTCTGATTCAGCCAGTCAGGTAGCCAGATGGTTCGCAGGTCTAAGTGCTCCATTGCCAGCCGGTGGGCACTGGCCACGCCGGTCGGGTCCAGGTCGGGCAATTGATACAGCGTCTCTGCCATGCCCTCCATTGTTTTGTAATCCCGCTCATTCAGGGTATCAGTCTCCGAGTTCTTCCACACCACGTGATAGCCAAGAGCCGCTACGTTCAGCGCATCCGAGCCACCCGATAACAGCATCAATTCGGGTAGCTTGAATTCCTCCGAGCGTTTCTTCTTTTTCTCTTCGTCGGTTAACGAATCATACTTTTTATCCGCTTCGGCGTTGGTCTCGGCAATCTTACGCTGGTGCTGAGCCAGGCCGTGCAGGAAGGTGGTGGGCTTGGTTCCGAAGTAGCGAAAGCGAAACTCCAGCTTCGGCTCTTTGGGTTTGTAGATTTTCTTGAACTCCTGCTCATCGAAGCAGAAAATGGGGTAGTTCTCCGTGCTGCGAAATTCATGCACGACTAAACTCTGGGTCTCTTTATCGCGGCCAATGTATTTAAAGCTGGCCAGGCTGCGGAAGTGATAATAGATGCAGAGCTTCTGGGCTTCCAAAATGCCAACCTCATCGCTGGTCTGTTTGGTCTTCGAGTCATAGCTCAGCCGCTTCCAGACTTCATTGCTGAAGACGCCTTTTAGTTCAGCCAGGCTAAAGTCTTTGAACTCTAACTCGAACCACTTCTCGTCCACACCTGCCGGTGCCGGTGTTTTGCGATACTCAGCCCGCACTCCCGCCACGTCTTTGTCATCGGCTTTCAGACCGAAATCCTGGGCGATGGTCTTGACGGCCGTACTGAAGTCGCAGTTGTTGAGCTTCATGACCACCTCGATGGCGTTCATGGCCGGGTCGGATTCGCCGTGATTCTTGACCCAATACAAGCCCCCATGCTCATAAATCGAACAGGAGGGCTTGGTATCGTACACATCGAAGCGAAACGTTTTCTTCTTCCCCACGCAGTCAGCGGCATCGGGAATGTAGCGGGTAATCACGTCGAGACCGCCTTGCGTGGCCTCGTAAATGTCCTGTGCTTTGAGAAAAGCCATAGGGATACTGAAAGAAAAGGGTAGGTATTAACGTGGGTTACGGTAGGTACTTCTGAGTGGGTAGGCTCAGCTATGAATCGGAGCGGCCAGTCGCTTTCGGAACTCGGTCAGCTTCTCATAGAGTCGCTCTGCTTTCTTCATGGCAATGGCTCCCCCGATGGTCAATTCATCAATGGGCGTGGCCAGATCAGCTAAGAACTGGTCCATCCACTGCACCCACCGGCGAAGCAGGTAGATATCGGATTCCTTCAGGCGAAAGCTTAGCTCGGTGCAACAGTTCTCCGGAGCGGTGGCGGGTAACTGTGCATCGAGGCACTCGATGATGGCTAAGCACTGACGCGGCTCCAGCGGGAATTCCTTGTAGCTGGGCACCTTTTTTAATAGATACTGGAGGTCGCAGCTCAAATGGCTCTTTAGCTCCAGTGCCTGGCAATGCTTCAGGCTAATCCAGCGGGCGGCTTCGGCATAACCGACGAAGGGCGTCGGCCTGCATTCATGTTTGGGTAAGGTTTTGCAAGGTCTCATGGTTGAACGGGGGTCATGCCGTCGAGTCCACGACGGCGGTTAAGGAGCGTATTAGCCTGGTCGATAGCATCCTGCGTCCGGGCGATGGTTTCGGCAAGGCAGGGCCGGTTGCAGTCGGCACTTTCGCGCAGCAGGGCTACCTGCGGAGTGGCTTTGGCGACGAATTCTTCGAGCACGTCGGTCGATTCAGTTTCATCGACGTGGCCGCTGTTGAGAATGGTTTGAAGGCTCATAGGGCGGATACGGGTTTAGTGGTTCATGCCTGCCCACCAGCCCCGGCTGATGCGCTTTTGGATGGATTGAGGAAGAAACGCATACACGAGCAAGGCCAGGCAGACCGCGATCAGCACCAGCAGGAGGGCCAGAAGTTTTATCGGATTCATCAGCAGATAATCGGTTAGGGGTTCGAGGTTCATAGCAGAAAAGTGATCTCAGTCAGGTCGAGTAAATGGTCCAGGAATTGGCCATACACCCACATCAGTTTGGAGTTCTCCACCTCACAGGCCAGGTTGTAGTAGTTATTGCAGTACTGAGCCAGGAGCCGGGACTGGTTCCTGAACATGACCCGGTTGCAGGTCTCATCCGGCAGGAGCCGCTCAATCTCCAGCAGTTCAAACAGGGTGAAGGGGAGCGGTCGCCAGCCTAAGCCTTTGGCCGTAATGTCACGCTCGACCTGTTCCCGCAGGTAGTCAGCGCCATCGCAGCCCATGAAGACCGAGACCAGCGTATCCGTTGCCAGAAGCAGGGCCACCGGCGAGGGGAATGGGAGGGTATTTTTCATTTTATCGAACAGTTAATTGATTGCAGGGGATAGCCGTAGGCTTGGGTCGGGCAGATTACAGTGACCGGCGAGAAAAAAATCGGTCAAAAAACCTGATTGAATCGTCAGGAAACGCTGGCAAGTTTTTGGCGGGCCAAGCGGGAGGGGGGGTGATGTACTTCGGGACGTAGCTGTTCCATAAGGCGCACAGCTTTAGCCGTTAGCTGAAGACCTGCCTTATCTCGCTTGATGTTCTCAAGACGCTTATAGCCTGATATGCCCGCGAATTCGGAGTCAATTTCGGCCAGTTCCTCAGCTACTTGAACTAAATTTTTGAACCGACCAAAAACGGCAGGAAAACGCCCACGCCAATATTTAACCGTTAATTCCTCCTCTTTGACCGTAGGCTCAATGGGTTGCTTTTTCATGCGATTTTCTACTATTTTTACGGAGTAACTATTACGGAGTAATATCTACGGCGTAAAAGTAATAGAAAAATATCACTTGTCAAGTATTTGTAATAAAAATAAATCTATATGGATAGTTTGATTACCTCTTTTGCGGAACGATTGACCTTTGCGCGGAAAAGAAAAAACCTAACACAGAGCTTATTAGCAGACCTTATAGCCAGTAAAAGCGGCAAGCAAACTATTTCCAGTTGGGAGCGCGGGCAGGGCGAGCCGTCACTGTCTCAACTCGTTCGACTGGCCGAAGTGTTGGGGACTAATGTGGAGTGGCTGGCCAGTGGCACCATCAATGCTACACCTGAAGCACTAACTACCCAGGAGCAGCCAGGCTATACATTATTGCCTACAAATGAGGTCATTGCTATGCAACGTGAATTACTTCAGTATAAGGAAAAAGAACTTCGGGAAAAGCCTCAATAATGGGCTAAAATATGGCAAACGAATTAGTCAAAATGGCCTTACTCTTATACGCAAAAAACGCCCTTCTGAGCCATTCAGGGGCGTTTTTTGCTCTTTTTAGAGCTACTTCGAGTCTCGCCTTCGGCACATTTGTGAACCGCAATCAATTGTTAATCAGTTGGTTGCGGTTTTTGTTTTAGTGTCTGTGCACGAATTTGAGTCCGGAACCTGTTAAACCATATACCTTTAATCATAGCAGGGCTATTTCTTAGATGGCTTTAGTTGATTTTTCCCAGGTCGTTTACAGTCAACTCATTCTATCAACTTGCTGTGGACTACTTCCTTAGAAATCAACAGTATAGATTTCATAGAACGGAGTAAGGACCTTAACGCAGTTGAGAACGTGGTAGTAGTAAACGAACTGGTTTCTGAGAGCAATGCGTTGACGTACTACAAGCTAACCGCTCAGATATCTGATTTTGGTACCAGTTTCAAACTGATTTGAACGGTAAGGTGACAATTCGCCCTGTCGTATCGATAATAGTATGGGATAAGGATTATGATGAGCTTTCCAAACAGCTATGCTTTATAGCCTGGGCGGGTTCATATTTACCGTTACAATTGCACTCGTGGTTCCATTCTACCATAAAAGCCCCGTCGCTACTGACGGGGCTTTTATGGTAGAATAGGCTGGATCAGAAACGTGTGGGTTAGGCGAAACGCCGTTTTATGGGTAGAGCTAAGCAACTTTCTTGCCAGGGGATAAACTAACAGCCCGTTACTTAAAAACGCCGACTCTACAAGAATCGGCGTTTAACCTAACCCATAAATGTGCTTTCAGGTTGAGCCAGTCAACCTTCAATCAGAGTGATTTTTAGCAAATATCAGGCCAGAACGGACCTAAACGACTATTTGCAAAAAATGTTGGCTCCAATGGAGCCAGCATTTCAATTGTGTATCTATTTGGTGTTTTATAGGTGTATATTGTCAACAAAATAGGCTTGAATTAAGCATATCGGTAACTTAATTAAATGGTCTGTATAGCCTATGATGTATAAAAATTGATTAGGCCATTATGATGTCAGCTTCCACTAAACTGTGTTTTACTAAATATTCAGCAATCTGTACGGCATTGGTCGCGGCCCCTTTCCGGAGGTTATCGGCCACAATCCACATGTTCAGCGTTTTAGGCTGGCTCTCGTCGCGTCGAATACGGCCAACAAATACGTCGTCTTTACCATGTGCCGTCAGCGGCATAGGATACACTTTGTTTTGTGGGTCATCCTGTACAACAACGCCTTCGGCATGGCTCAGTAGTTCAACGACTTCACTTAGCTCAAATTCGTTCTCAAATTCGATATTCACGGCTTCGGAGTGGCCGCCGATGGTTGGAATACGTACCGTGGTAGCCGTGACCTGGATTGAGTCGTCGCCCATGATTTTCTTGGTCTCATTCACCATCTTCATCTCCTCTTTCGTATAGCCATTGTCGAGGAAAACATCAATATGGGGCAATACATTGAGATCAATTTGGTGCGGATATACTTTCTGAACATCTTGATTTCCTGAACGTTCGGCGAAAAGCTGGTCAACGGCAGCTTTGCCGGTTCCCGTAACGGACTGATAGGTCGAGACCACCACGCGCCTGATTTTGTACCGATCGTGCAGAGGTTTCAGGGCTACCACCATCTGAATGGTTGAGCAGTTTGGGTTGGCAATAATTCTGTCATCAGCCGTCAGCACATCCGCATTTACTTCGGGTACGACAAGTTTCTTAGTCGGGTCCATACGCCAGGCCGACGAGTTGTCGACAACAATGATACCCGCTTCGGCAAATTTGGGCGCCAGCGCCAGCGACGTGCTGCCACCCGCCGAAAAAATCGCAATGGCCGGTTTGGCGGCAATGGCATCCTCGAAGCTAACCACCGTGTGGGGTTTACCCTTAAACTCAACCTGTTTACCAACTGACCGTTCGGAAGCAACGGGAATGAGTTCGGATACAGGGAAGTTACGTTCTTCCAGAACCTTCAGGATTTCGCTACCGACCAAGCCAGTAGCCCCAACGACTGCTATTTTCATTTTAGTAATGCGGACGGTCGGCCAATGCCGGGGAAACCCGCTTTTGATTGGTTAATAAAAAACTGACTCTCGCGGGATTATCTAACGGACCCGTACAGAATTGGCCGCAAAATTACGCCAAAAGTTTGACGCACAGCTAACTTATTTCGAAAAATGCCAGATCCGTGTTGGTGTTATGCAAACATCCAGTGGAACATCGGTTGGCTCAATATCGTCAATTTCCTCAACCGGATCAAAGAGTGACAGGCCGATTTTTCGGCTGTTGGGCACCCTCTCGGAGCCGAAACGGTCGTAGTAACCACCGCCATAGCCCACTCGGTGGCCGCGTTTGTCGAATGCCAGCAACGGCACAATCACGGCGATTATGTACTTGAGGTCAGTCTCATATCGACTGTCAACTGCCGGTTCGGGTATGCCTATGCTATTCTCGACTATCAGTGTGTCAGGAAAAATAGTGCAATGCCTCATTTGGCGGGTTGCCTGGTCTGTTACGGGAACGCTAATGGCCATGTGGTCGAACGTTGTCCAGATACCCTTAATAATAGGCCATGTATCGACTTCGTTATATCGCCGAATAGGCAGGAACGAGTGAACAAACGAGGGGATGTCGGCAAGTCTTTCGGCCTTAAAATACGTGAAAAACTGTTCCGCAATTAGTTGACTCCGGCGTTCGACATCACCAACAGGCAAGGCTATTCGCTGGGCAAGAAACGCCCGGCGTAACTCAACTTTTGTCATAGGCAGTCAATATTAATCCAGTTGGGTGGGTACTACTCTAAACAAAGCTGCATCCGGTAGTCGAACGGGTCGAAGGCGGCCAGCATTTTTTGTAAAAATTGACGGTCGCTGAGGTAAAACGTCAGGAAGTTTTCGCTACGTTCCTGCAAGCCGCCGTTCGGGAAGAGTTCGTTTTTAATGGCCAGCAACTGCCGCACACCTGTTTCCTGATTGCGTTCTTCAGCGCGTCGCATTTTCTTTTCGAGTCGGGCAACGGCGTTGGCAAACCGCTTGGTTTCGGCCAGAACAGCTTTTTCAAGCGTTGGATCAACCATCTGCGCTTTGTGCAGAATGTTATCCAACGCTTTATTAACCGTCTTATTCTCGTTGTCGAACTTCAGAATGTGGCGGGTGTGATGCTCAACGTATTGGCGTTTGAGCGTGAGCGTATCCTGGAAGAGTTCTTCCGGGGTCAGGCCCAGTTTGCAGATACGTTTTGCCGCCACCGATGGCACATACATGGCAAAATTACGCGGCATCAGAATGGGGAATGTCGTCTGGAAGTGGGTAAAAACACCTTTCAACTGCAACCAGTAGGGTACTTCAGACGGACCGCCAATATAAGCCAGATTGGGTAGAATCGTCTCCTGATATAGGGGACGCAACACGACATTTGGGCTGAACTGTTCAGGGTGCTCATCCAATAATTTTAGCAACTCGCTTTCCGAAAATTTCAGTTTGGTGTGAACCACGCTATAGGTTCCATCTTCCCGGCGCTCGATGCGCTCCCGAAGCTGCTCGTCTAAGTAAAACAGGTTGATGTCGCGGGGGGTAATAACCGTTTTATAACCCAGAGATTCTATCTGTTCAGTTTGTTTTTGCACTAACTCACCCGCCTGCTGATGCACAAGTTCCTCGCGCATGATGGGAGCAAAAACGCGCTTGAGGTTGGCGTCATCCGCATCTAAACAAACCAAACCCTCGGCCCCAAATAACTCGTTGACGTAATGTCGGGCGGCATCGGCCAGCGTATCATGGTTTAAGTAAGCTTCTTCAAACAGGGCCAGTTTTTCAGGAATCTGGTGGAAGAGCGTTTGTAATTCTTTTGGATTCATGCGGCCAACGGCCCCGCGCTGATCAGTTTGCCAGGCATAATCATTGCCGAACATTGAGAAATGATTGATTTCAGCAAAGTCGTGGTCTTCGGTCGCCAGCCAGTAAAGCGGCACGAAATTATAACTGGGGTAGGCTGCTTTTAGCTTCCGGGCCAGGTTAATGGTCGTGATGAGTTTATAAACGATGTATAGCGGTCCTGTGAAAATGTTCAGTTGGTGGCCCGTTGTGACCGTGAACGTGTTGGGCTGGAGGAGTACCGAAAAATCAGGTTTTTTGTCGATGGCCTGATACTGTCGCTCAAGCACATCAACTAAGATCTGTCGCTTTGCGTCGTTGAAGGCTTTGTCTTTTAGCTGTTCGCCGAAAGCAGCTATGTCAGGAAAACGGCTGTAAAATGGGGTCAGGCCTTCTTTTTTGGTGATGTAATCGAGGAAGAGTGACGAAAACTGGCCGGTTGAGGTAAGCGGCAGGTACTGACAGTCCATGCAGTGGGCGGGGTTGCGGTTACCGGATTTTAACAACGAAAAAACCCGCAAGGTTCGGTGCCTGCGGGTTTGGAATCGTAATTCACATATCCAGTACTATATCATTCAATTGACTTTTCAACTGAGGCAGATTATTCTGAATAACATCCCAGACAAGAGCTGCATCGACGCCAAAATATTCATGTATTAGAAAGTTTCTAAGACCAACAATCTTACGCCATTCTACGTCTGAATAAGTAGCTATAGTCTCAACATCAATATGATTACAGGCTTCACCAATAATTTCAAGCTGCTTGATGCAGGCAAACCGCATCATTGAATTTCCCAGAAACTGAGCAAATGTTTGCTCTGCTATATAGTCTTCAATTTCTGCAATCGCATCAAGGGCATGCTCTATGCGTTATTTATTACCGAATCGACCTTTCGTAAATGAGTTGTTTGTCCTGGTCAACGAACGGGCGAATCCGGGGTGATAACCCATTCGCAGATACTAAATCGACCGCTTTATTAAGCCTTTCTTCCAGGTCAAATTTCATTCCCACAAATTGTAAACCTATGGATTGGGTATCATCCAGTTCTAATAGTAAATCAAGGTCACTTTGTAAGTTGGCTTCGCCCCGTGCATAAGAGCCAAAGACGTATGCCCGCACTACGGGCATACCCTATAGGTATTGGGTAATGGTTTCTAACTCATTTGTTGTCAGTTTCATTAGGCTATTTTACACAACCTCTCCGTACAAATCAAACTCCTCCGCCCGGTTAATCCGAACATTGGCAAAATCCCCGATTCGAACATACTGGCTGGCCGACACCAGCACTTCGTTGTCTACTTCAGGCGAATCGGCTTCGGTGCGGCCAATGAAATAACCACCTTCTTTCCGGTCGAACAACACGTTATAGGTTTTGCCAACTTTCTGCTGGTTCAACTCCTGCGAAATGCCCTGCTGCAACTCCATTAACTCGTCGGCGCGTTCCTGTTTTATATCGGCCGGAATATCGTCGGGCATGGAAAACGAATGCGTATTTTCTTCGTGCGAGTAGGTAAACACACCCAGCCGGTCGAAGCGCATCCGCTCCACAAAGTCGTAGGTTTCCTGAAACATCGCTTCGGTTTCGCCGGGGTGGCCCACAATCAGGGTAGTACGGAGCGTGATGTCCGGCACTTTCTCGCGAATCGTTTGAATCAGCCCTTCGGTTTTTTCGCGGGTGATGCCCCGGCGCATGAGTTTCAGCAACTCGGTTGAGCCAGTTTGCAGGGGCATGTCTAAGTAGTTACAAACGTTTGGGCGGTCTTGCATTACGTCGAGCACTTCCAGCGGAAAACCTGACGGGTAGGCGTATTGCAAGCGAATCCAGTCGATGCCCTCAACATCGGCGAGTTGATTGATGAGGTCGGCGAGGTTGCGTTTTTTATAGAGGTCGAGACCGTAGTACGTCAAATCCTGAGCAATCAGAATCAGTTCTTTAGTTCCCCGCCGGGCCAGCGACCGGGCTTCGCTTACTAACTCGTCCATCGGGCGCGATGCATGAATCCCGCGCATGAGTGGGATGGCGCAGAACGAGCAGGGACGGTCGCAGCCTTCGGCAATTTTGAGGTAAGCGAAATGAGCGGGGGTTGTCAGGAGCCGTTCGCCTACAAGTTCGTGTTTGTAATCGGCACGAAGGGTTTTCAGCAGGCGGGGCAGTTCGTTGGTGCCAAACCACGCATCGACGGTTGGCATTTCGACTTCGAGTTCGTCTTTGTAGCGGTGCGACAGACAACCAGTCACATACACTTTATCGACAATGCCCGCGTCTTTGGCATCCACATAACGCAGAATGGTGTTAATGGATTCTTCTTTGGCGTTGTCGATGAAGCCACACGTATTGATAACCACAATGTTGGCATCATCGCGTTTCGATTCGTGCGTCACGGCCATGCCGTTGCCCCTGAGTTGCGTAAACAGCACCTCCGAATCCACTAAGTTCTTTGAGCAACCGAGCGTGACGATGTTAATTTTATTGGTACGTATTCCTTTGGTTTTCAAAACAGAGATAAATTTCAGACTATTAAGACTAACGCTGATTTCAAGCGGCAAAGTTCTCTAAGGGTGAGTTTTGGCGGATTCGATACGTATTGGCCAGGCCAGTAGGCGATGCCAGACAATTGTTTTAGGGATTTTTTGGAAAAAACGCTCAATGAATTCTACATGACCAATATGGCTAAAAAAAATATTGTTTATCTGTACGATTTGCCCATCTGTTGTGTAAAATAAAATATATCCATACCTATCAAATACATATTTACTGTTGCTCGATTTAGTTAAATGCTCTTCAATACGTGACAGATTATCAGTCGTTAGACAAATAGATCCCTTGAGAGAGTGGATAGTAAGGCTTGATTGAAATGGGTTAAACGTAATGGATATATTTCGGGTAATAATCCAGTAGAGCCAATCGACGTAAAAGAAAAACGTGAGGAAAAGAACGAAGACACTAAAGAAAAACGCAAAGAGAAGTCCTATAAATTGATCTTGTTGAATGGCAACTTTGATCATTACATAAACCAGAATCGGCATTCCTATTATTAGAAAAGCCAATAATAACTTGGTGAATTGACCAAAATACTGAGAAGCTGAAAACTGATACGTTCGCTCCCGATATACTGGAGAATCTTCGCCAACGGTCTCATTCGTGAACCGCAACATACGGAGCATGAACCATCCAAAAGGAAGAAAAACAAGCACCATCAACATGAAAAACGTTTCCACTTGCTTAGAATACAGCCTGATGCGTAATCTCGACGTTCACATTGGCCCGGCGATTTTTCTGGACGTTGACAGGGAAAATATTATTCTCAATATCAAATAGGTTCGCGTACAAACCTTTCGGTTCCCGCACGATTACCGAGTATCGGCCAGCAGGCAAACGCACGCAAAATTTGCCGTCTTTCCCCGATTTTGTGGTTTTAACGGGTTTTACGCCCCGAACCGAATGAATAAACCCGTTCTCGCCCACATCGACCTGCCCTATATTCAACAACGGGAAAATAAGTACTTCGCGCACAGCAGGTGTGCCGTTGGGATTCTTTTGGGGGGCGTCAGGGCTGGGCATCTGGTTACCGCTCCTGATCAGAACAGTTCCACAAATACCCTGAAAAACAGCCGGTTTAGTCGCTTTCCGATGTTGCGTTTTTTGGGCACACGCAATGAATGAGAGGCCCAGAAGAAGAGTCAGAAAGAGGAAAGTGTTACGCATACTTTTCTTTAACAAAAGCCAGAAAGTTTTCTGCCAACTCAATCAAGCGGTTGATATCGTCAAGAGAGAAATCACCGTCTAAGTCATAGTCAGCTATTTTCCGACGATCAAAAAGAAGCCCGAAATCATCTTTGTATCTTTCCGGTATCTCACCAGATTTTATGTAATGCAGTGAAAACATCTCACGAGCCGCTGAATGTCGTTTCGTAACAATGTCTTTTATCGGCAAGAAGCCCACGCACAAGCCAGAAAAAGCAATAGTGACTTGACGTAATTGCCCCATTAGGGAACTCCTTGACTAACAGCGTTTTAGTATTAGCTAAGTACGCTTCTGCTTTCCCGATACAATGGCTCAAGTCCTCGCTCACAAATACTTTTTCCATCTTTTCTTACCTGTCGGTAGAAAATACGATTTGATGTCAAAAATTGGTTAAGAGATACCACAATGGCCGATATAGAAATAAACGTTTCAAGGTAGTATGCATTTCGGTCTGCAATTGTAGTGGATACTTCCCTAAACGGCGACACATTTTCTTCAGCCAGAACCACTAAGTAATCCACATCCGATTCTTTATGGAAATCGCCACGTGCATAGGAGCCGAACAGTACAATTTTAGCTAATCGGTCGCCGTAATGCCGTTTCATCATGTCGATCACGTCCCGATTTACGCGCTCTAAATCCGTTACGATTGCCATAATTGCCGTTTACTTCTTGAAAAATGAATCCACGAATTCCATCTTATTGAACGTCTGCAGGTCGTCAATCTTCTCGCCCACGCCAATATACTTAACCGGAATCTTAAACTGGTCGGATATGCCAATGACGACTCCGCCTTTTGCTGTGCCATCTAACTTGGTAATCGCTAAGGCAGTAACTTCTGTTGCCTTCGTAAATTCGGTTGCCTGAATGAACGCGTTCTGACCAGTCGATCCGTCGAGTACCAGCAGTACCTCGTGGGGGGCGTCGGGCGTGAATTTCTGCATCACGCGCTTAATTTTGGTCAGCTCGTTCATCAGATTAATCTTCGTGTGCAATCGTCCGGCGGTGTCGATAATCACTACATCGGCGCCAATTTCGGTGGCTTTCTTCACCGCGTCGAACGCAACTGCCGAGGGGTCGGTGTTCATGCCGTGCGAAATGACCGGCACGCCCACGCGGTCGCCCCAGAGTTTAAGCTGGTCGACAGCAGCCGCCCGGAACGTGTCGCCCGCGCCCAGCACGACCTTCTTGCCGCGTTTGTGGAATTGGGCGGCCAACTTGCCAATCGTAGTGGTTTTGCCTACGCCATTAACACCAACGACCATAATTACATAGGGCTTCTGTCCAGCGGGTAGGTCAAAGTCGTCAGCTACATCAGACGTGTTGTTATCGGAGAGCAGGCCCGCAATTTCTTCGCGCAGAATCCGGTCTAACTCATCAGTGCCCATGTATTTATCGCGGGCCACGCGTTCCTCGATTCGCCGAATGATTTTGACGGTGGTCTCAACGCCTACGTCCGAAGAAATTAAAACGTTTTCGACTTCATCAAGCACCTCCTCGTCAACGGTTGATTTACCAACAACCGCCCGGCCCAGCTTGGAAAAAAAACTGTCTTTGGTTTTCTCTAACCCTTTGTCGAGAGTTTCCTTCTTTTCTTTCGAGAATAAGCCGAATAAAGCCATAGTAATTACCAATGAGTTAGTCAGGTGTTAGTCAGAGAGTCTTCCGGTTGCAAATTATTCACCGCCTGTCTGACTAACCCACTGACCTAACTGATTTTTAATAAAAAAAGTCCCACAGAACCCGTTAGAGGCTGTGGGACAAATGTCTTTTCGCAGGAAATGGCCTGTGATAGAGGCCGTTTGCCGAAGCATCAGGCCATCGCTACGCTGGGCCGTCGCTACGGTTGATGGAAACAAACCACCTTAGCTTTTCAGTGCGGCCTGCACTTCGTCAACCGGAACCATTTCTTCCTTAAACGTGTACGCGCCGGTTTTAGGCGACTTTACGGCTCTGATAACTTTAGCAAATGCCTTGCCGTTATCTTTCGTTTTCAGGGTTGCAACTACCTTTTTTGCCATGACTTTATAGTCGTTAATAGTCAGTCGCCAGTCGTTAGTGCTGTATAGACTAATGACTAACCACTATAGACTGATTACTTTATTTCTTTATGCAGTGTTACTTTCTTGAGGAACGGATTGTATTTCTTCCGCTCAATACGCGCCGGTGTATTCTTCCGGTTTTTCGTAGTAATATACCGGGACATGCCGGGAACACCGCTGTCTTTCTGCTCGGTGCATTCCAGAATAACCTGGATTCTATTGGCGCCTTTCTTTGCCATCGCTAAAGTCTGTTTTCTCGATAAGGAGCGCAAAGGTACGAAATCAGTTTTACTTAGCCAATAGCTTCTTAAGAAAAACCGATGATTTGTAGTGGATTACGGCAGAAAAAAGCCGTAATCGTTTGGTTTCGACGTTCGGCTTTCGACCTTTGATACCGCTATGGACCAACCCGCTTCTGGGCGTTTGCGCCAAATGATGACTACACAAACGATTCAATACGAATACGCCCCCGGTCATCTTCGGGCTTCGGAGCCAAATGTTTACCGGCCCGATAGGCTCGGCGAGGGCGAAATGATTCTGAATATGGGGCCGCAACACCCGTCCACACATGGTGTGTTGCGGCTCGAAGTCGTAACCGATGGCGAAATCATTGTCGACGTTGTGCCGCACGTAGGTTATCTGCACCGCTGTTTTGAGAAACATGCCCAATCGCTGCCATTCAATCAGACTATTCCGTTTGTGGACCGACTCGATTATTTGGCCGCCATGAACTGCGAACACGCCTTTGTGATGGGGGTTGAGCGGATGCTGGGTATTCAGAACGATATGCCAAAACGAACCGAATATATCCGGGTGCTGGTGGCCGAACTCAACCGGATTTCGGCTCACTTCGTTGGGATTGGTACGTATGCGCTCGACATTGGCGCCTACACGCCCTTTCTGTGGCTCATGCGCGACCGGGAGCACATTCAACGGTTACTTGAATGGGTAAGTGGCGCCCGAATGCTCTACAATTACATTTGGGTTGGTGGCCTGTTCTATGACCTTCCGGTGGGTTTTGAGGAACGCTGCCGGGAGTTTATAACCTACGTGAAACCCAAATTAGTGGAGTTGCAGCAGGTAGTTATCGAAAACGAGATTTTCGTGAAACGAACGGCCAATGTCGGTGTGTTGCCCCTGCCGGTGGCTATTAGCTACGGCTGCACGGGCCCCATGCTGCGCGGTTCGGGCTTGCGATACGACCTTCGGCGGGTAGATGCCTATTCGGTTTATCCCGAATTGGACTTTGACATCCCGATTGGCGAAGGCAAAATGGGCACCGTTGGCGACTGCTGGGACCGCAACAACGTGCGGGTACAGGAGTGCCATGAGTCGATTCGGATTGTGGAGCAGTGTCTCGACCAACTTATGGGCACGCACAAACGTACCCGCGACTACGACCCGCAAGCCGTCGTGCCGAAGAAAATCCGGCCTAAAGCCATGGACTTCTACGCTCGTGCCGAAAGTGCAAAAGGCGAACTGGGTTTCTTCTTCCGAACGGATGGAAAATCCGACGTACCGGTTCGCTGCAAAGCCCGTTCGTGCTGCTTTCACAACCTGTCAGTCATCAGCGAAATTAGCCGGGGAGCTATGCTGGCCGATTTGGTTGCCGTAATTGGCTCAATCGATGTCGTAATGGGCGAGGTGGACCGGTAGTGAATTGGTAGCGCGGAGCAATGAGCAGGGAATTGCTAAAGAATCATTTATTTGCCTTTGCAATTCCCTGCTCATTGCTCCGCGCCCCCTGCTTCCAGCACCAGAATATCGGCTGTATTCCGGCCCAGGCCGTCATAATCGAGGCCATAACCCAGCACGAAACGATTTTCGATTTCAAAACCTACATACTGTAAATCGAGCGGCTTTTTAAGCGCAGCCGGTTTGAATAATAGGGTGACAATAGCCAACGAGGCCGGTTGCTGGGCCTCAAGTTGATTGCGAACCTCACAAATTGTCAGGCCGGTATCAACAATGTCTTCAACCAGAATCAGGTCGCGGCCCGCAATATCATCCGTCAATCCCAAAATCTGTTTTACCTGCCCACTCGATTCGGTGGCTGTGTACGAAGCTACCCGGATAAAAGTAATTTCGCACGGAATGGTCAGGTTTTTGATTAAATCGGCCGCAAACACAAATGCCCCGTTCAGTACGACCACAATGAGCGGCTGTTTATTGGCATACTCCTGATTTATCTGGCTCGCCAGCTCCTTAATGCGGGCCTGAATGGTATCGGCCGCAATAAATGGGACGAACGTTTTGTCTTTAATCGTTAGCATAGTGGCGTCAGCAAGAGTCAAAGATACGCGTGACGCGGTATAGCGGACAAAAAAACACCGAAAAATAAACGCAGGTAAACGGACTGAGGATGAATTGCGTTCTTTAGTGTAACGCGGGTTTCCAACTGCAACGGCGCACTGCCCGCGTTACAATAAGTCTACTAAATATGGGTTGATGCCCGAAAATATAACGTTAACGAGATGAAGACATTAGTGTTGACGGTGTGGCTGGCGGGGCTGGCGGTTTTGACGCAGGCCCAACTCTATGACCCGTCGGCGTTTGATAAAAAATATGATGGCCTGCTCAAACACCCCGGCGTTCAGATTGAGTCGGCGGAGGCTATCAACCAAATGTATAACTATAAGTTCTACGATGCCGAGAAGGAGTTTCGCTGGTTGCGGCTACGGTACCCGAATCATCCAATGCCGACGTTTCTGATGGGACTGTCCGAGTGGTGGAAAATCGTACCCAATACGGATATAACCGACTACGACGACCGCTGCCTGATGTATATGGATTCGACAATTACACTGGCCGAGGAAATGTATGACAACAACGAGAATAAACTCGAACCGTCGTTTTTTCTGGCTGCAGCCTATGCTTTCAAAAGTCGGCTTTACTCGGAACGGAAAAAATGGACAAAGGCTACGTTCGCTGGAAAAAGTGCGCTGAAGTATTTCGAGAAGTGTAAAGGCAATGCCGATTTCAGTCCCGAACTGCTCTTTGGCGATGGAATGTACAATTATTATGCCCAGTGGATTCCAGAAAATTACCCGTTGCTGAAGCCAATTCTGGTGTTTTTCCCGAAAGGAAATAAAGTTAGTGGTATTAAGGAATTGGAGAAAACGGCCAATAGTGCTTTTTACACCCGTGTGGAAGCCCGTTATTTTCTAGTGCAGATTTACAGCATGGAAAATCAGTACGACAAGGCTTACCAGATGTCGAAGTACATGAATGAGCAATATCCGGATAATCCATTCTTCGAGCGGTATTATGCCCGGTCGGCGTTTGTGACCGGTCGCTTAAACGAAGCCGAGAAGATTTCAAAGGATATTCTGGCTAAAATTGAGCGGTCTCAGTCGGGTTATGAGGGCGTAGGCGGCCGAACAGCGGCTTATATTCTGGCGTATGTAAACCACCAGTTTTATAAGAACTCGCCCGAAGCAAAAAAGTATTACCAGCAATCGATTGACTTTGCTAAACAAACCAATTCAACCAATGCAGGCTATTACTGGTCGTCGGTGCTGGGGTTGGCGAAGATTGCTACCGAGGAAAAAAACTACGACCTGGCGCAAACCTACTTTAATGAAGTGGTGGATAAAGCCGAGCGAAAATCCAGCCAATTCAAAGAAGCAAAAAAAGCTGTTGACGACGCCAAGAAGTCAAGGCGGGAAGAGCGCCGGAAGCGAAAGGGATAGGTTTAATGAATAATGAACAATGCCTGTTCGCTGACAATTATTCATTGTTCATTACTCATTAAACATTATTCATTCTTTAGGGAATTGGCAGCACCTTGCTTTCTTTAAAGGTGGACATGATAACCATCGTTTGGGTGCTGGCCACTTCGTCGATTTCGTTGATCACATCGAGCATTAGTCCCTGATACGACGAAATATCTTTTGCAATCACTTTCAGGAGAAAATCGCCTGAACCGGTAATGTGGTGGCACTCAATGATTTCAGCAATTTCACTAACCCGGTCAACAAACGACATGGTTGTTTCTTTCTTATGGCCGACAAGCGTAACCATGACGAAGGTTGTAACACCCAAACCAATTTTTTCGCGGTTTAGCTGGGCGTGGTAACTCTGAATAATACCTGATGTTTCGAGTTTTTTGACGCGCTCCAGGGTGGGGGCGGGCGAAAGGCCAATTTCTTTGGAAAGCTGAGCATTGGTGATTTTAGCGTTGCCTTGCAGAATCTCTAACACATTTCGATCTATCTGATCTAATTTTTGGCTTGACATAAACGAAGTAATCAGTTGACACTTGATGGTAAGACGGCGCAAAGCTACTATGTTTTGCAATAGAAAATTCTTAAAAGATGTTGGATTTTTGCAAAAAGCAAAACAAATGTTGCCTATTACTCTTTTAAGCGGCACAAAATTAAGTAAATTCCAGCGAGTGCCAAATGTGGCTTTTATCGTTTGGAAATCTTGTTCATGGATATACTCCGTTGCTGAATAGCTTTAAATTGGGCGTTATCAACCGCCGACAGAGCCTTGTGTTTGGTTGAACGCCCTTGTACACGCGCCCGCCACAGGCGCCACGACGATCCTTTCAACTCCCGGCGCATAACCCGTATTACGTCCTGCTCCGAAAGTCCAAACTGAGTTTCGATGGCGTCAAACGGAGTACGGTCTTCCCAGGCCATTTCGATAATACGATCAATGTCAGCGGCTGTGAAACGGGTTAATTTAGTGGCTATATTCATGACAATTAAACTTACTGAATCGGATAAGGTTCTGGATATATGAAAATGCGTAAAAAATCAGACCTGCCCACCAAAGTCTGCCCTGCTTGCACTCGTCCGTTTAGCTGGCGTAAAAAATGGGCAGCTAACTGGGATAGTGTCATATATTGCAGCGACGCTTGCCGCACAAATGCCAAACAACAAAAAAGGCTCTCCAGCGTAGGTATGATAGTCTATCGTTAATTTTGCCGGATAACCTGCCGTACTTGATGCGTTCTGTCGCTTATATTTTCCTGTTTCTTGTTGCCTCTTTCTGGATGAGCTGTCGCCAGGCCAAGCCTGTAACAACAACCAAAAAGCCGTCTCCCAGGCCAATCGTTAGTAAGCCGCCCGCCCAGAAACCGGTAACCGCTAAGACAACAACCCCTCAGCCAGCAACAGCCGTGTTGGCGGCCTCTGCTGATTCACTGGAAACGGATGACGTTGCCGGGCAGACGCCACCGCCCCCCAAGCGTGAGTTTCGGGCGGTTTGGATTGCAACGGTCGATAATATTGACTGGCCAAGCAAAAAAGGAATTCCTGTGGCCGACCAGCAGCGTGAACTCGTAGAGATGTTTGACCAGCAGCAGCAAATGGGGCTAAATGCAGTCGTGGTGCAGATTCGGTCGGCTGCCGATGCTTTCTATGCAAAGAGTTCCGAACCGTGGTCGGAATGGCTGACGGGACAGCAGGGCCTGGCGCCGGAGCCATTTTATGACCCGCTGGAATTTATGATTGATCAGGCCCACCAGCGCGGTCTGGAGTTCCATGCGTGGTTTAACCTCGACCGGGCAACCTTCAGCAAAACAGCCAGCATAGCCCCAACCAACATTGTTTACCGCAAGCCGGAGTGGATGCTGACCTACGGTGGGCGAAAACTGTTTAACCTCGGCCTGCCGGCTGTTCGCTCCTATATTGCCAGCATCGTAGCGAATGTAGTGCGCGAATACGACGTCGATGGCATCCATTTCGACGATTATTTTTATCCTTACGCCGAGGCTGGACAGACCTTACGCGACGATAGTACCTATCAGGCCAATTACAACGGCATGAAAAAAGCTGACTGGCGACGTGATAATGTCAACAAATTAGTCGTTGAACTTCGCGACTCGATTCGGGCCAATAAACCCTGGGTGAAGTTTGGCATAAGTCCATTTGGTATTTGGAAAAACCAGAGTAACGACCCCGACGGATCGGCTACCAACGGCGGGCAATCGTACTATGACATTTATGCCGACTCCCGCAAATGGGTACGCGAGGGTCTGGTTGACTACATTGTGCCGCAAGTGTACTTTAGCTCGGAATTTGGACGGGTGCCCTATAAAACGCTGGTAGAATGGTGGACGCGCAACACGGGAAGGTGCCATCTTTATATTGGCCAGGGAGCCTACCGGGTTGGGCGGGGTTCGGAACGTGACCCAGGCTGGTGGCGAGCCACGGAATTTCCAGACCAAATTCGCTATAACCGACAGCAACAGGCCGTACAGGGGAGTGTGTTTTTTAGCGCTAAAAATTTGAAGACCAATCCGCTGGCTATCCGGGATTCGTTGCAAACCAATTTCTATCGCTACCCGGCCCTTATTCCAGCCATGCCCTGGTTGGATAGTATTCCACCGTTGCCACCTCGTGATTTGAAAGCGGCCCAGACTCCGGAGGGAATTGAACTGTTCTGGCAGCAGCCGGCACAGGCTCTCGATGGCGACGGCGCCAACGCCTACATCGTTTATCGCTTCGAGGGACGACGCCCACGCCTTCGTTTAGACGATACCCGAACGATTGTGGCACAGTGCATCGGCGAATCCACCACTCGGTTTGTAGACAAAACCGCCGACCCGAAAAAGAAGTATGTCTACGCAGTAACGGCTTTGGACCGGCTTCAGAATGAGAGCCGTGAAGTTGTCATAAAAGTACCCTGACGTTATCAGGAAAAATCGTGCATTACCTCCTCAATAGGACGGGCATTCGGAAAAAAACGAATCAGTTTTAGCAGAATACCTTCCACGACCGCATCGGGGCAGGAGGCTCCACAGGTAAGTAGTACCGTTACGGGCCGATTGGCTGTGCCATCCGATTGGAGACTGTCTAGTCGGGGAATGAAGTTTTCGGTTACGATCTCCTGTTTAGTATGGTTATCGAAATGGCGAATTAGCTTCTCAGACAAAATTTTCTGCTCTGATTCAATAAAATAAGTGGGCAGTTTTTCCTCGCAGAGTTCAACAATGTGCGAGGTGTTAGACGAGTTATAGCCACCGGCAACTATGGCAAAATCGGCCCGGTCCGGACTGATCCGGTCCTGACGAGGCACCGCCGGATTGGCCGGGTCGGACGAGAATGGATAGGCAAGGAGCGCATAGGTGGCATCCTGGTTATCGTTGGTAGCGTAGCAAAGCGTGTCCCGCGTATTGGCGAAATGAGCGTCAACATCATCTCCGGTCAGCGCATATTTCAGAATCATCACCTGCTTCAGGTAGTCGGCAATGCCTTGTGTATCAGAGGCAAGCATTGTAGTCTGGTTCACGACGCCAATGCGTTCCAGATCGCGGGCAGGGTCGAAACCAACCGAATATTGCCCGGCAAATTCCCTGTAAAATTCGTCGGCGGCCAGTTCACCCATAACGTATTTCGCCAGCCGCTGCGCCTGTGCCATGTCTTCCACAACCACGGTTGGGGCCGCTTCTTTGCTGTGCGAGAAGGTTGCGCGGGTTTCTTCGTGGCTGGGTTTGCCGTGTACAATTACGGTATAATTTTTCTGCCCAATCTGGCCTGCTTTGTTCCAGACTTTCTCGACAAACGGGCAGGTGGTATCATATTTTGCAACATCTAATCCTAAGGCCGATAACTGATGTTGCGTTTCCAGCGTAGTGCCGAACGCCGGAATAATCACCACGTCATCGGGGGTCAACTCAGACCAGGGAATGAGTTGCTGCCCGCTTGTATCCATAATAAAGCGCACGCCCCGGTCCTGCAAATCAGCGTTAACATCGGGGTTGTGAATCATCTCACTAAGCAGGTAGATTCGTTTGCCTAGATTTTCGGCAATAGCCTTGTAGGCAATTTCGACCGCGTTTTCGACCCCGTAGCAAAAGCCAAAATGCCGGGCTATGTACACGCGGATTGGACCAAAATCAAGTAAAGTGGGGGTGAAATCACGCTTAAGTTTATCGTGCTTCCGCCGAAATTCTTTCAGCGGGGTGATAATGCTGCTGCGGTAATACTCAGGTATGTCGAAGGATTTCATTGGCTCAACGAGCGAGCGAGAGAGTGAACGAACGAACCACTACGCAGGAATGTCTTTCACCGTCAGCTCAATGATAATAGGTTCTGCCTATGAAACAGAAACGCAAAATGCTTCGTTCGATTAAGGCTACCGGTCAACGGTTAATTGCCCCAGAATGTCGTCCAGATACTCCCGCGAATTAGCCAGACGTGGCACTTTGTGCTGCCCGCCTACTTTGCCGCGTTGTTTCATCCAGGCATAAAACGTGCCGGGCGGAACAACATGAACGCGGGGCCGTTTCAGCACCATGTCGTTGTAGCGTTTGGCGTCGTAGTCGGAGTTGACCTGCCGGAGGGTTTCATCCAGGATCTGATTGAAATACGGTTGGCTACGTGGCTCGTGGGCAAATTCGATGACCCATTCGTGGCAGCCGTTTTTGCCATTGCCCATGTAGGATGGCCCGGCGGTATAGTCAGTTATAACGGCTCCGGTGGCTTCACAGGCACGAGTGATGGCCGTCTCAGCATTTTCAACAATGACCTCTTCGCCAAACGCATTGATAAAATGCTTGGTCCGGCCACTCACTTTCAGCCGGTGCGGATAGACCGATGTGAACCGGACGGTATCGCCCACTTTATAGCGCCACAGGCCGCCATTGGTCGAAACAACGAGGGCATAGTTTTTGTCGACCTCAACTTCGTCGATGGTCAATGCTTTGGGGAACGGTTGGTCGGCCTCGTGTATGGGCACAAATTCATAGAAAATGCCATAGTCGAGCATGAGCAGCATTTCGCCCACCCGCGTGAGGTCGTCCTGAATGGCAAAAAATCCTTCCGATGCGTTGTAAACTTCCTGATAACGAACTGATTTGGACGGAAATACCTGCTGTTCAAACAACTCCCGGTATGGCTGAAAGTTAACCGCTCCGTGCATCATCACCTCGAAATTTGGCCAGACTTCCAGAATATTCGATTTGCCCGTTCGGGCCAGAATTTTATCAATCAGAACTAATCCCCAGGTGGGCACACCCAGCATACTGGTTACGTTCTCCTGCGATGTGATGTCGGCCATTCGTTCCAGCTTCATCTCCCACTCGTCCATGAGGGCAACCTGAATGGAAGGCGTGCGGATATACTGCGCCCAACTGGGCAGGTTTTTCATAACCACTGCCGACACATCACCCGCTGCACTATTGGAACTGTATGGATTGGCATGAAGACTGCCGCCAATGGAAAGTCCTTTTCCCTCAAACGCCCGGCTGTCGGGATTGTTGGCAATGTAGAGAGCCATCATGTCTTTGCCGCCCTTCAGGTGGCTTTCGTCCAGCGACTCCATCGTAACGGGAATGAACTTGCTGCGGGCGTTGGTTGTGCCGGACGATTTGGAAAACCAGCGAACCGGCGAGGGCCACAATACCTTGCTTTCTCCCTTCATCACCCGCTCGATGTAGGGAAACAGGTCTTCGTAGCTCGAAAGGGGCACCTGTTGTTGAAAATCCCGGATGTTTTGAATGGATTTATACTGATGTTCCCGACCCCACTCCGTTCGGCGACCGGCCCGGATAAGCTGGGTAAACACTTTCTGCTGCACGAATCCGGGCTGCTGCATCATTGCCTCAATGCGGGGCAATCGTCGTTGTAGCAGCCATTTAAGTGTGGTATTGAGGAACGTCATGCGGCTAAAAATAACATAAACTAACCAAATTGAACTGGTTAGCAATAAACGCAAATTTACATGCTTCGGTTTACAACCCGATTGCCCGGTTGGGAAAGTCGGTAATAATCCCATCGACGCCCCAGGCTTTCAGGCGAGTCATATCGTCGCGCTGATTCACCGTCCAGGGAATAACGTTTATGCCCTGCTCGTGCAGCCGGGTAATTTTATCCTGACTGATAAGTTTAAAATAAGGACTATAAATATTGGGTTTAAAGCCAAGTTCTTCCAGATTCTTTTCCGGGCTGCGAAGGTTTTCGACCAAAGCCGCCAGCCGAACATTAAGGTATTGGCCTTTGTCGACCCCCTGCTTCCACTGCTTCAATACAGCAAAGTCAAAACTCTGAATAACTACCCGGCCTGGATTGGCCCGGCCTGGATTGGCCCGGCCTGGATTGGCCCGTTCGGGCGACAATTGCTTTTTTATAACCGCCTGCACCAGGTCGCAGAAAGCCGCCGGTTCGGGCTGGCTTTTGTTGTATTCTGAGGGGTCGCTCTTGATTTCAATATTATACGAAAAAAGGGGAAGGTTTTTTGCTTTTCGATACGCTTCGGCCTGGTCAATGACTTCGCTCAACAGCGGCTTGTAGGTTTTGATTTTCTGCTGTTCGGGGTAAGCCGGGTTCCCGTTTGACCCCACATCATAGCGTTTAATGTCGGCATAGTTCATTTGATAAAGCACCAGATCTTTCTGGGCCTTTTTATCCACCGGTTTCCCATCGGGGGCAATACTAAAGGCTGCGTTGAAGTACGGCTCATGGGAAACAACCACCTGGTTGTCTTTGCTGATGACAACGTCCAGTTCCAGCGTTGTAACACCGAGGTCGAGTGCTTTCAGAAAGGCCGGTATGGTATTTTCGGGCATCAGGCCCCGGCAACCCCGATGGCCCTGTATATCCAATGCTGGTGGTGGAAGCTGAGTAGAGGCAGTTGCAATCATGCAAGTGAGAAACAGACTGACGCGCATACGGTGTGGCTGAAACGTAGGCTCAAAAGTACATTTTCTTTTTTAGTTACCCTTTGTTTCTACCGACCTTAACGGGATAACCCGCGAGGACTGCGACAGGTAGCCACTGCCCCAGTTAAATTCGGTCTTACGTTTTCGCCCACCACCTGATGGTTGGGTTATCTGTTGAGTAGTTGGTTTTACCCGCGCGTATTTTTGGCCGGAAACTTCGCTGAATATCTGCAAAGGGCCATTCGTCTGCGTTGCTACGTAAGCCAATTGTCCAGTTGCCAACAGCACCGACGCCAATGCTTTCGCGTCGCCATCCACCACAAAGCCAGACTGCGCCGGAGACAGCGTCTTAAAATGACCTCGTCCATCACCTAACAAACATAAGCCCAGCCCGGCGTCCTGCCAGCCCGACAGCACTTCGGTGGCGTAGTCATTGCCGGTCAGGAGTATATCCAGATTGCCATCCTGATTGACGTCGGTAGCCAGGGTGCCAAAAACGGGGGAAAACTGCGCTTCGATGGGCAGTTCGTGCAGCACCAGCGTCCCGTCTTTGTTTTCAAGATAAGCCGATGATAGATAAGTTACCCGTCGGATGAGCCCCTGTTGCTGCTCATTGGCGGATAGCAAATCACTCAATTTCATTTTTCCGTAGGCCGCATACGACGTCATTTTACGCTTGAAGGACGGAATCTGATCGGTCAGCACGTCGCGCGGGTGAACCGGGTATTCGGTCTCGCCGTTGAAAAAACTTAAAATTGGGTCCAACGTGCCGTTTTTGTCATAATCAGCCGCATAGACTGACACTGGATGGTCGGCTGAAGCTTGAAAACGACTGTTTAGGCCTGAATTTCCGGCTACGTAATCCAGATCACCGTCATTGTCGAAGTCGCCCGGAGTGAGGCTATTCCAGAAACCAGCGGCCTTTGCCAGCGTGGGCATGGGCAGTGGAGCCAGCCGCCGACCCGCCTGATTTTTGAACACCGTAATGGGCATAAACTCACCGGCCAGCATCAGGTCGGGCCAGCTATCATTGTCAACATCGGTCCAGAGGGCTGTGCATACTAACCCCGCCTGACCAAGGCCCGGCGCAAACTGGTCGGTAATGTCAGTGAAACGAATTTGCCCAATTCGGCTATCGTTTCGCAGCAAATAACTCCTTGCCGGTTCGGGAAACCGCTGCGGCACCACGCGCCCACCGACGAACAAATCCAAATCGCCATCGTGGTCAACATCGGTGGCAAGAACGCAGGAGCCACTGGCCATTGTGTTGGGCAGGGCATTTGGTGCGGCCCGAAAGTTGCCCCGGCCATCGTTCAGGTAAAGGCTATCCTGATAGCGGCTCTGGTTGCGGCCAAATTCGGTGCTGCCATGAACGGCGTAGAGGTCAAGGTCGCTGTCGTTGTCGGCATCGAACAACAGGACGCCGGTTTCTTCTGGTTCTTTAGCGGGTCGGTCTTTCCGGCGAAATGTGCCTGACCCGGTCTTCCTGTTGGCTTCCTGAAAAAAAAACGTGCCGCCCTGGTGCGCTGACCCCGCTATGTAGATATCGTCCAGCCCGTTGCCATCCACATCGCCAACGGCCAGCCCCGGTCCAATCTGCGAATGTTTATGTGCCAACAGCGTTTGCTGGGCTTTGTAGTCCACAAAATCAGCTTCCCGATGCTGAAACGTCAGGCCCGCCTGGTCGGAAACGTCGTGCAGGAGGGGTCGGGCAGGGGACTGTAACTGCAGGAATGGGCTGGACTGAGGGGTTGCGTTGCGTTCGTTCAGCGTTAAGGTCTTGTTTGTCGTTACGTTATAAATGGCCTGACCGTTACCATCCGGCCACTGAATTTTCAGCGAATCAATACGTTGAACCTTGCCTAAACCGATGTGCATACCGGATTCCATCGTGGATTGGTAGCCCCGCTGTCGGGTGTATTCGGTGTAATGAATGGTGCCATTCGCCCAAATCTGGATTTTCGATCCTAAGCCTTCGAGGTTTCCCGGCTTTCCCGACAGGTTTATCTTTAGAAAGTGATTTGCTGTCGAATCTACGGCCTGCTCAATCGTCAGGTTTTTATAGATGAAAGCCGGATCGTTGATATTGTTCATGACTAAATCCAGATCGCCGTCATTGTCAAAATCGGCGTAGGCGGTGCCGTTCGTAAACGACGGTTCGGTTAACCCCCAGTCGTTAGCGACGTTGGCGAAGCGCAGATCGCCCTTATTGTGGAGCAAAAAGTTTGGCTTATAAACTGGCTCGAGGTCGTCAATTCGTTTGAGTAACCCCGTTCGCCGGTCGGCGTCGGAGCCGAAAGTGCCGGCGTCGCGGTTGTAGCTGGTGAAATCCAGGTCGGTAATATCCCTGCGGTAGCCATTGGTAATCAGCAAGTCGCGTAAACCGTCATTGTCTACGTCGGCGAAGAGGGCGCTCCAGCTCCAGTCGGTTGCGGCTGTTCCGGCTAAGTAGCCAATGTCGGAGAACAAGGGCAGGGGTGGTCCGGCATTCCGGCGGGGAGCACGGAGCAGGGAATCTTCCTGCCTCGCTCCGTGCTCCCCGCCCCATGCTCCCTGTGCGAATCCCCGGTTCAATTGCAGCACATTCCGAACGTATTGCGGCTGGTAACCAAGTCGCCGGGCCATCTCAAAGCGGTCATACGGTACGTTGGCGAACATGGTTTTCTGCCGCAGATTATCGTCGGGCAGCATATCCACAACGGCGAGGTCATTGAGGCCGTCGTTGTTCATGTCGGCCATGTCAACGCCCATGCTGTTGTGGCTCTGATGTTTAAGTGTCTCGGCAATGCGATTTGTAAACGACGGTCCGGCGCTCCGGCCATTCTGATTATTGATTAGCCAGACATCATTGGACTGAAAATCATTGGCCACGTAAATATCCGGCCAGCCATCCTGATTCACATCATTAACGACCACGCCCAATCCCCAGCCTTCGTGCAACAGACCGGCCTGAGCGGACACGTCGGTGAAATGGGGGAGAGGAGCGTGGGGCATGGAGCGCGGGTGGTCCGGCATTCCGACCGCAGACCGTGTTGCCTGCGCCTTGCTCCCCGCCCCCCGCCCGTCATTCCGAAAGAGCTTGTCCCGGCTCTTTGCCGAACCATCGTTGCGCGGACCGGTAACGGCGTTACGGTTATAGGCCTCCAGGGCATTGGTGAGCAGAAAAACGTCCAGATCGCCATCGCGGTCATAATCAAGAAACGTAGCCTGTGTCGAATAGCTGGAGTCGGCCAGCCCAGCGGCCTGTGCGGATTCCTCAAAGCGGGGAATGCCATTTTTATCGTTCCCCTGATTAATGAACAGAAGATTGGGAACCGCCCGATTGCGGTCGGGATGAATGGTTGAGACGTAGATGTCCTGTCGCCCGTCCTGGTTGATGTCGGCTACGGCAACGCCCGTACACCAGAAGTTAGTGCGGACACCGGCCGAATCGGTCACATCCCGAAAGGTAAATCCGCCGTTGTTCAGATACAATCGACTCGATACCTGATTGCCCGCCAAGAATATATCCTGTTGGCCATCACCGTTAAAATCGCCGACACCAACGCCCCCGCCGTTGTAGAGGTACTCAAACTCCAGTACATTCAGTGAGTCGCTTTGGGTGATGGTATTGGCAAAGTCGATACCCGTCTGATCGGCG
This sequence comes from Spirosoma areae, assembly GCF_054781775.1. NCBI lineage: Bacteria > Pseudomonadati > Bacteroidota > Cytophagia > Cytophagales > Cytophagaceae > Spirosoma > Spirosoma areae. The sequence goes on from NZ_BAAGTT010000024.1 coordinate 329,004, forward strand.
GTCAGCCGCTCAAATCGGGTGGGATGGTGAGTGCAGCCGACCAGGATGAGGAATACTAAACGGGTTAGCCTGAAGGGGTAACGCATAGTTGAAAGATAAACAAAATCCCCGGCTTGGCAACGCTGGCCAGCCGGGGATTTACCCCACACTTAAATAGGCCTTATACTACTAATAGCCTGGATTCTGGTCTTTTTGACTCAGTTTGCTGTTACTATCCAGTTCCTGCTGTGGAATGGGCAACAACTCCTGCTTGCCTTTGACAAAGTAGGTGATTGGCTCAGTTTTGAGCTTACCCTGTGCCCGCCAGCGCAGAAGATCGCGGTTGCGAACCTGTTCGCCGGGTTGCTCCACCCGCTTCTCGTGAACAATGGCCCGAAACACCTCGTCTTTGCTGTTGACGGGGTAGTTTTTGGTAGGGTAGGCGGGCATAGCTACACTTTTGCGCGCCCGAATCTGATTGAGCAGGGCTATGGCGTTAGCAGAATTACCGGTTTCGTTCTCGGCTTCGGCCATCATGAGTAGCACTTCGGCGTAGCGAATCAGACGCATGTTGATGCCCGACGTGTAAAAGGTTTCATTGTTTTTATACATCGCCGTGTATTTTCTCCAGCTAATTTTCTGGGTTACTCCATTCAGAACCGACGTATTTCCCTGCACTTGAGACTCGCCCAGGGTGTTTTTACCGCTGTTGTAGGCATCGCCGATAAAGTAAAAATTATAGGTCAAACGCGGATCAACTTTAGCGTCGCCTTTGGCCGTGTGTTCATAATCGGCCAGGAGGGCATTTGACGGGATCAGGTTTCGCCAGCCAATGGCCGAATATTCCTGACTTCGGGTCATGGTTTCATTGGCACCGCCATCGTTGCCATCGCCATCCCAGTTAAAGTCGCCGATTTTAGAGAAACCGATCTCAAAAACCGACTCGGAGTTGAACTCTGCCTCTTCGGTGAAATTGTCGATATATTCGTCCGTCAGCTTATACGTTCCGGCGGTGATAATCTGCTGAAGCTGGGTTTTGGCATTGGCATAATCACCTTTTTGCATGTAAATCCGGGCCAGCAGGGCCTGAGCCGCTCCCTTGGTGGCCCGTCCGAGGTCAGCACCGCTGAAGGTAGCCGGAAGGTCGGCCTGAATTGCCTGTAAATCAGCGATCAGCAACGCATAAATTTCATCGGCCGACGACTTTACTTTAGACCCATCAACTGCCGTTACGAAGGCGGTATAGAGAGGCACTCCCCCCCAATTCGTTACCAGATCGAAGTAGGCCAACGCCCGTAGAAATTTGGCTTCGCCGATAACCCGCTTCGCCAGGGTTGGGTTATCGGTAACGGCGGCTCCCTTGTCGATAACTACGTTGGCCCGGTGTATGGAGCGATACAGGCCATTCCAGACCGAAAGGGCCACCGAGTTGCCAGGGTTTTGTGCGCCAATCAGGATTTGGTTGCGGGGGGCTTCCAACTGACCCCCACCCGAGGCCACATCGTCGGAACGCAAATCCTGGAGGAACCACCACTCGCGGCCCGTGAGGTTAAAACTCTGCCAGATGGCGTATACTGAGTTAACTCCCTTCACTAATTCGGCGCTGTTCTTAAAATAATTATCGGTGATAACCTGATTGGGATTCACCTTGTCGAGGCTGCTGGTGCTGCATCCGAAGAACAGCCCCATTGCCACTATACCTGTTGTCCAGTGTGTCGATTTCATGATTGATTCGTTTGTTTCTGTTTCGTTAAAAACCAAGTTGCAGCCCTACCAGGAATGTGCGGGCTTGTGGAAACTGACCATAATCTACGCCATTGGTAAGCGTTCCGTTATACCGCGAGCCGACTTCCGGATCGTAGCCGGTGTACTTCGTGAACGTCAGCAGGTTGGTGGAGGCCACGTAGAGCCGCACCCGGCTGAGTGTTCCGCGTGAGAACGATTGCAGGGTGGCCGCCGGTATAGAATACCCAACGCTCAGGTTTTTCAACCGCAGGTACGATCCATCTTCAATGAACCGATCCGATGTGCGCGAGTTGGCATTGGGGTCTCCGTCAACAGCACGGGGAACGTCGGTGTTGGTATTGGTGGGCGTCCAGGCCCGAAGCACGTCGGTACCCGCGTTAAACAACCGCAACATGCCCTGTTCCAGCACTTTAACGCCGTTGTAAATTTTGTTTCCCTGCACACCCTGAAAAAATAGCGACGCATCGAAGCCTGCATAATTGGCGGTCAGGTTCAAGCCATACGTGAACTTTGGCAGGAAATTACCCAGATTTACCCGGTCGTCAGCGTTGATTGTTCCGTCGTTATTGGCATCCACGAACCGGATATCGCCCGGTTTGGCGTTGGCCTGGGCAGGAGCCGCTTTGACCTCATCGGCGTTCTGGAAAATACCGGCTACTTTCCAGCCGTAGAAATACTGAATCGGCTGGCCTGCTTCAGTGCGGGTAATGTCGAACCCACCATAATCGGCATTTGAGCCATTCAGCAGGGGCGAAACCGTTGGTCCCAGACTCAGCACCTTGTTGCTCACGAACCCGATGTTGCCCGAGGCATTGAACCGCAGCGCCCCATTCGTTTTGTTATAGCCCAGTTGCAGTTCTACGCCGTTGTTCTGCATACTGCCCACGTTCACAATGGGCGACTGCGAGTACCCGATGGAGGGCGCAATGGGCTGATTCAGAATTAACCCGTCCGTATTGCGCTGGTAGACTTCAGCCGACAGGGTGATGCTGTTGTTGAGTAGCCCCAGGTCTAACCCTACGTTCGTCATTTTAGTGACCTCCCAGCGCAGATTACTATTGCCTAAGCGGTCGAAATAAGTCCCCTGTGCGCGGTCGCTGCCCAGAATGGAGTTGGTGTTTTGAGAAACGGCCACTTGCCACGAATAATCGCCAATGCCGTTGAAACCCATCGTGCCATAGCTGGCGCGGAGTTTTAACTCAGAAATGGCAGGTATATTTTTCATGAACCCTTCTTCGCTGATGCGCCACCCCGCCGACACGGACGGGAAATCGCCCCATTTGTTGCCCGGTGCAAACCGCGATGAGCCATCGCGCCGGAACGACGCGCCCAGCAGGTACTTACCCGCATATTCGTAGTTGACACGGCCTAAGTAGGAAATCAGTACGTTCTCCGACCGCGTGCCGGTCAGGCCCACACTTGTACCGATCAGCGCACTCAGTTCCCGAATATCGTTGGAAGCGGCCTGCCCCGACCCATTAATGTCGAGAAGCGTACCCGCCTGCCGCTCGGCCACGGCCACCGCGTTGATGCTGTGTTTGCCAAACGTTTTCTCGTAACTCAATTGATTGGAAATCAACGGCGACGTGAACGTATAGCGGTTGTCGGTCAGGTTGGCCAGTGAACGGGCATTGAAACTTTCGTTGTAAATAGGCAAAAACGAATAGGTGCGGGCTGTTACATAGTCGATGCCGCCCCGAAGCCGGTAAGTCAACCCGTCGATGATTTTCACGTCGATATAGGCGCTGCCGAGAATTTTCATCCGCTGTGTATCACTTTGGTCCTGAAGAGCTGCCCGCACGGGATTTTGCGGGTCAGACGCGTCGGAGCCATCGGGCCCGCGATAACCACCTACCCTCGTGGGGTCCTCAACGGGCATGTAGGGCGTCATGCGAATCATGTTCTGAATCTGCGTGCGGCCACCGGCGTTAACTTCGTTGAGTTTGTCGTCATACGAAATGGTGAGCGTTTGCCCGAACGAAAAACGCTTGCTGATGGTATGGTCGGAGTTAATGCGGAAGTTGCCGCGTTTATAGCCCGTGCCAACCATAATGCCCTGCTGGTCGAAGTAGCCGACCGACGCATAAAACCGCGACCGCTCGTTCCCCCCCGACAGTTGAACACTGTGCTGCGTGATCGGCGCACTCCTGAACACGGCCTTCTGCCAGTCGGTATCGGTTTGCGCGTAGGTTTGCGTCGCACCGGTATAAATAGGCTGATTCAGATTGGCGAAACGGGTGGGCACCGGCTGACCGGCATTGGTACGCAGGGCCGTGCCGTACTGGATATACTCATCCCGGTTCAGCAGGTCGAGTTGTCGCCAGGCGCTTTGCGTACCAACGTACCCGTCGTAACTGACGTGCAGCTTACCGTCGCCGGTTCCTTTTTTGGTGGTAATGATAATGACGCCATTGGCCGCCCGCGACCCATAAATAGCGGCTGCTGAGGCATCTTTCAGGACATCGACCGATTCAACATCGCGGGTATCGAAGTTATTCAGGTCGCTGGTCGGAAAGCCGTCGATTACGTAGAGCGGATTTGCCGAATAGTTGATGGAGCCAATGCCCCGAATCCGTACAATTGGCGATTCGCCGGGCGATCCGTTGGCTACCACCGTAACGCCTGGCACCCGGCCCTGAATGGCCTGCTCTACACTCGGAACGGGTAGTTGCGTCACTTCCTGAGACGAGACCGACGAGATAGCGCCCGTAACCGACGCCCGTTTCTGGGTTCCATACCCCACCACGACCACTTCACTGAGCGCCTTCACATCGTCGAGTAAGGTAACGTTAAGCCGACTTCGGTTCGACACCGGAATTTCCTGTGATGCGTAACCCACGAAACTAAATACGAGCACTGCATTATTGGGTGCATTGAGACTATAGTCGCCGGATACGTTCGTGGTTGTGCCCCGGTTGGTGCCTTTTACGATGACACTGACGCCCGGAATGCCCTGTCCGTTTTTATCGGATACTTTCCCGCTAATGTCGGCCAATGGTTGTGCCGAGGTCATCGACCAGCCGATGTGCTCCAGCTTGTCGACCATACGGTTGGGCAAACTTACGGGTTCGGCTGTTTGGTCTGCACTGGTTTTGGTTTGGATCTGCTCGATTTTACGAAAAAACCGTGGGCTTTTTTCATTTACCGGCACGATGGCGTAGAAATTAGTCTGTACTTTTTTATAGGTCAACCCTTTGTTAACCAAGAGGTTGGTTAACTCCGTTTCCACATTCTGCTGATGCTGATTAATCAGCATTACTTTAGTATCGACCAGGTTCGTTGGGTAGATAAATGAAACGCCGTAATGCCGTTCCAGTTCGTTCAGGGCACTTCGTAGCGTAACCAGTCGGGTATCGCTTTCCCGGTTCTGGTAGATTGCATATCGATTGCCGGAGGCCAGAAGCTGCGCCCGAACGGGCAAAATTCCGGCCAGTAGCAGCGTTACAAGGACAAATAGTTTTCGGTTCATGGTCGAGGTTAATTGGTTCGTTGAATTGTTATCCGATTGCCCTGCTGTGTAATCCGCAAATCGAACAGGGTTGACAGGCCGTCGAGAATGGTTTGCATCGACTGGTTTGGAATGGTGCCGGAAAGCGTCTGTTTGCGTAACTCAGGGTCGGCAATTGCCACCGTTACGCCATAGGTATCTTCCAGCATATTGGCCACTTCCTGCAAACTGGTTCCGTCGAATTTCAGCCTTCCCGTTTGCCAGGCCGACTGGGCAGCCGCGTCGACCCGCTTGCGGTAGTATTCTTTTGTTTTTACGTCGGCATAAATCAAATCGCCCGGCAGCATAATCAGCTTCTCTTTCGCCTGTTCGCCCACGTCGAGCCGTATTTTTCCGTTGTTCAGGACGACTTTTGCCCGGCTCTCACGGGCTACCACATTGAACTGGGTTCCCAATACTTCAATTTTTAGCTTGTTGGGCAAATGCACGACAAACCGTTCGTGATTTTGCTGATGCGTCACCTGGAAGAACCCTTCCCCGTCAAGCCAAACTTCGCGGGTTTGGTGGCTGGCCCACTGAGGAGCATACCGCAGGCGGCTGTTGCCATTGAGCGTAACAATCGACCCATCGGGCAGCGTTAGCGTCGATGTCTTCCCAAAGGCTGTTTGCCGAATCAAGTCGTCTGGGTTTAGGTACCGATTCCCGAAATAGCCGCCCGTCGCCAGCAGGAGCGCACCGACCAGAACAGCCGCCCAGCGCATGGGCTGCTGCCACCAGTTGACCGGACGAATGACTGTCATTGGCGCCCTGGTCGAATCGGTTGGTATACGCTGGCGGATGGCAGCCAGCATCCGTTCGGCATCGGGCATGGGATTGTTTGGAGGGGCGTGCCAGTCGGCCTGGCCGAGCTGGGTGTCGAGCCGGTTCATCAGGTAGCTTCGGCCCGCTTCGGTATCGAACCAACTCAGCACACTCCGGGCTTGGTCGGGCGTTACCTGATTGGCAAAATACCGCTGTAACAGGTGTTCGGTCATAGGAATAGGAAAGCCAGTATACTCCCTATACACCACCCGCTGCCTTGAGTATTATTGGAAAGAAAAAAATAATTCGTGTTTAATTGCAAAACGTAGCCATCAGCACCAGCATGGCTTCAATGCCGGCATGTTGGCGGAGGTAATCGCGGAGGAAGCGGCAGGCGTGGTAGTATTGCACCTTGACCGTGTTGATCGAAATCTGGAGTTGGGCCGCCACCTCTTCATTGGTAAGCCCTTTCTCGGAGCGGAGTATAAACACTAACCGACGCTGGGCGGAAAGCTGGCGCAGGCCATTCTGGAAAACCGAACCATATTCATTGAGTATGAGGGTTTCCTCGGTGGAGGTATCGGTATCTGGCTGGGTTGTCTGGTGGTTCAAGTGACGCAGAATAGCCCTTTTTTCGTTGCGGATGGCGTTCAGGACCTGGTGACGCATGGCCGTAGCGAGATAACTCTTGATCGACCGGGTTTCGTCTACCTGTTCCCGATTCGTCCATAATTTCAGATAAACCTCCTGGAGCGCATCTTCTGCTAAAGCAGGGTCTTTGACGTACTGAATGGCTACGCTGTATAGATACCGGTAGTACCGCCGAAACAAGGTCTCGAACGCAGCTTCGTCGTGTTGTTTTAGTCGAAGGGCTAATTCCGTATCCGTCAGTTCCATCCTGTTCTTTGTCGCCTACCTCGAATAAAGGTATTCAAAACGCAATCCTTGAATAATCACAGTCAGCAAATGTAAAAAAGAATTGCCCCCGTTAGGAAAAGAATACTTTTTATTTGATGGGTGCAATCGTAAACTTGCGTTTGTAATAGTCCCGCCCACGTTTACTTCACCATGCGCTACACAAAAGCAATTGTTGTTTCTCTGCTTACTATCGTTCTTGTCTGGGCACTAAACCGCCCCTGGGGCAGTGTTCCGGCCTTTGGGCCATTGCTAAGTCCGTTTGTGGGTTTCTGGCAAAATGCGGAAGCCGTGAACACTACTGACGAAGAAATCACGCTCAAGGGTACCACCGCTCCCGTCACGGTTGTGTTCGATGACAAAGCGGTGCCGCATGTATTTGCCCAAAACGACCAGGACCTCTATTTCGCTCAGGGCTACCTGACCGCCCGCGACCGGCTCTGGCAAATGGAATTTCAGACGCACGCCGCCGCCGGACGGATTTCTGAATTAGTGGGTGAGCGAGCGGTAGAACTGGACCGGTTCAGTCGTAATCTGGGCATGGTATACGGAGCCGAACAAACGCTGAAAGGAATGCAGGACGACCCAACCACCCGCGATGCCCTCAATGCGTATTCGGCAGGGGTAAATGCCTGGATCAGTAAGCTGACGCCCGCCAATTATCCCATCGAATACAAACTGCTGGGCTATGCGCCCGAACCCTGGTCACCTTTGAAGTGTGCGCTCCTGCTCAAGCAAATGACCAGCACCTTAGCCAGTGGAGCCGATGACCTGCTGATGACCAATGTGCTGCGAAAATATGGCGCGGCTGTCACGGCTGACCTGTTTCCCGACTACCCCACCCGCGAAGACCCGATTATTCCGCCCGGCACAAAATGGGATTTCGAGCCTTTGCCAATTCCCGCTGCCCCCAAAGACACTACCATCAACGACCTGATTGCGAAATTTGACGCGGGCCTTCGTCGGCCTACGCCCGAAATTGGTTCGAATAACTGGGCTGTTGGGGCGCAGAAATCGGCAACCGGCTATCCTATCTTAGCCAACGACCCCCACCTAAGTTTAAGTTTGCCGTCAATCTGGTACCAGATGCAACTCGTCTCGCCAACGGTGAACGTTTATGGCGCAACGTTGCCCGGTGCGCCGAACGTCATTATTGGGTTCAATAAAGATGTAGCCTGGGGTGTTACTAACGTTGGGGCCGATGTGCTGGATTTTTATGCAATCCGTTTCAAAGACAACACGCGCCGGGAGTATTGGCACGATAACCAATGGAAGCCCGTTCGCACACGAATCGAAATGATTAAAGTGAAAGGCAAACCCGATGTTGTCGATTCGGTACTCTACACGCATCATGGTCCAGTTGTGTATAAACCAGGTGCTAAAGCGTTCAGGAAAAATATTCCAGTGGGGTATGCCGCCCGCTGGATTGCTCACGAGCCATCAAACGAAATGGCCTGTTTTTACCGACTCAACCGGGCTAAAAATTTCGCCGATTATCGAAAGGCATTGGCCTACTACGTCGCTCCGGCACAGAATTTCGTGTTTGCCAGCAACCAGAACGACATTGCCATTTCGCCCAATGGTCGCTACCCGCTCAAGTGGAAGGGACAGGGCAAGTTTTTACTGGATGGGACCGACCCCGCCGACGATTGGCATGGCTTCGTTCCGGCTGACCAGAACCCATTGGTCAAAAATCCACCCCGAGGATTTGTCAGTTCAGCAAATCAGTCGTCTACCGACCCGACCTATCCCTATTACATTAACTGGGCCTTTGCACCGTATGAACGGGGGCGACGCATCAACCAGCGCCTGACAACTATGCAGAGGGCCACGCCCGATAGCCTGCGTACTTTGCAAAACGATAATTTTAATCTGCGGGCTGCCGATGCGTTGCCCGTCATGCTGTCCAATGTGACTGTGAGCCAGTTGAGTCAGGCCCAGAAAAAAGCCTTTGACACGCTGAAAGCCTGGAAATTCAACAACGATACATCGGAAGTAGGGGCAACCATTTTTACCGTCTGGAACCAACGACTTATGGAAACCGTCTGGGCCGACGAGTTTAACATGGGCGATACGTTACCCATGCGTAACCCATCCTTCGACCGGACGCTAACCCTCATGCAGCGCGACCCCAACGCGCGTTGGTTCGACAACGTGAAGACCCCCGCCCGCGAACGCCTGACTGATGTGCTGACCCAAAGTTTCCGGGCCACCTGCGACACGCTCACTAAAAATCATGGCCCTGTGAGTTCGGGCTGGGCCTGGGGACCTCATAAAAATACGTCCATTCGGCATTTATTGCCCGGTGTTGATGCATTTAGCGTATTGAATTTGCAAATAGGTGGCGGCAATGTGATGGTGAACGCGACTAACGAGCGTCATGGTCCTTCCTGGCGGATGGTCGTGGCGTTAGGGCCGCAACCCAAAGCGTATGGTATCTATCCGGGCGGGCAGTCGGGAAACCCCGGCAGCCCGTATTATCAGGATATGATTGAAACCTGGCGAACGGGACAATTGAATGAGTTGCTCTATCTGCAATCGGCGCAGGATAAACATCCGAGAATTAAACGAACGATTGTTATAAAATAGATTCTAAGTTCCAGGTTTCAGGTTCAAAGTTGTCTGATGCAGAATTAACCTTGAACCTGGAATGCCCAATTAAATGACACATGATTCAACCTCTTCTCATTGCTGTTCTGAGCCTGCTGGCTCAATTTGTTCTTCCCTGGTGGAGCGTGGCTATTATTGCCTTCCTGGTTTGCTTTTGGCGAAGTCCCGGAGCAGGTCGGGCGTTTGTGTTTGGTTTTGCAGGCGTTGCGCTGGTGTGGCTGGCCTACGCGCTGCTTATCCATTTACAAACCGACGGAATCTTCACCGGGAGAATGGGCGAATTGCTCTTTAAATCCAATAATGCGGCTATTCCGATGGTTGTCACCACAATTTTAGGGGGTTTGGTCGGCGGGCTGGCTGGGCTGTCGGGATCCTTAGTGAGGCAGGCAACTGGAAATCAACTGGCAAATCGTACCTCATAACTTATAAATCCTCTACCTTTGTCGGATAAACCGATAACTAACTGATTCATTTCCTGTGAAGAATGCCTCGTTGATTCTAAACGTCATCCTGACGATTGCCGTAGCTATACTCTACTACCTGCATTTTAAAGATCGTCAACCCCAGACGGCACCCGAAGTTAAAGCGCCCATCGAAGCCAAAGGCAAATCTATTGTGTATGTGAATGTTGATTCACTGCTGACTAAGTACGAGTATTTCAAAGACACGCAGAAAGTTCTCGAAAGCAAGCGGTTCCAGTTAGAAAACGACCTGGCCGCCAAAGGCCGGAACCTGCAAAATAAAGTGGCTTTCTTTCAGCAGCGTGCCCCAACCATGACTCAGGAACAGGGCCGGGCCACCGAAGCATCGCTTCAGAAAGAACAGCAGGATATTCTGGCCTATCGGGAACGGGCCGCGCAAAATCTGGCTGCTGATGAACAAAGCAAAAACAAGCAGTTATACGACCAGATTTACGAGTATCTGAAGAAGATAAACGCGCAAAACAACTATGAGTTTGTGCTGGGCTATACCAAAGGCGGAGGCATTCTGTTCGCCGACCCATCTGCCGACCAGACAAAAACAATTCTGGCTGGACTCAACAAGGAATATCAGGCTAAGCAGACAGCGAAAAAATAGTGTAAACTACTAATTAGCGAACCCGGCCCGTTGGACACTATCGTCGCAACGGGTCGGGTTTGTCTATTTTCGCTGTCTAAATTATAAACCACTCGTTAATTTCCGGTGTTGTTGGTCTTACCCGCTTACGTTGTAGGCGTTCAATACACCAACATCCTATATTAGTAGTGCATGGCTTCTGCTTCAATCGTTAAACAAGTTGATATTCGGAACCGTCGGGCTTCGTTTGAGTATGCGTTTTTAGAAACGTACACCGCCGGTATTGTCCTGACCGGCACCGAAATTAAGTCAGTTCGGCAGGGAAAAGTGAATTTGCAGGATGCTTACTGCCTCATTCACAATGATGAACTTTTCATCCGGCAGATGAGCATATCGGTGTATACCGAAGGTACGCATTACAATCATGAACCCCTGCGCGACCGTAAACTCCTGCTCACGAAGCGTGAGATTAAACGCCTGAACGAAAAACTAAAAGACCAGGGGCTGACTATCGTGCCAACTCGCCTGTTTACAAACGAACGTGGTTTTGCCAAAGTCGAAATCGCCCTGGCCAAAGGCAAAAAACTCTATGATAAACGCGACAGCATCAAAGAGCGCGAGGTAGAACGGGATATGCAGCGGGAGCGATACTAAATTTTTCGCAATTCTTGCCCTTATGTGGATAACTCTGTAACTTGCTACCGCACAGAGGCATCTAAACGCGATATGGGTAGGAAAGTATTAGTCTTAAATCAAGATTACAGTGCCCTCAGCATCTGCTCCGTTCCTAAAGCATTCCTGCTGGTATACTTAGACAAAGCCGAACTCGTTGCCGAATCCGAGCAATTTAAGCTTCGAACCATCTCTGCCGAGTTCCCGATGCCGTCGGTTATCCGGCTTCATCGGTACGTAAATCTGCCCTACAAAGGCGTGATGCTCACCCGACAGAATATTTTCAAGCGCGACGGTCACCATTGTCAATATTGTGGCACCACGGATGACCTGACGCTCGACCATGTTCTGCCAAAATCGCGGGGTGGCAAAACCAGTTGGGATAACCTCACCACTGCCTGCAAACGCTGCAACTCGCGAAAAGGCGACTATACCCCCGAAGAAGCGAATCTGAAATTACGCCAGAGACCCTTTAAGCCAACATTTCTGGTTTTTCTACGCGAGTTTTCCGGTTCCATTGAGCAAAGCTGGATGCCGTTCTTGGCCAAGAAAGAAAAAGCGTTTCAATAAAAATGAGGAGCGGCCCGCCGTTGCGGAAAAGGAGAGAGAATTCCACAACAGGTCCTCTCTCCTTTCCGCAACGGCGGGCCGCTCCTTAGTTCCAAAGACTTTTTCCCATTCCGAAACTTTTCCGACAGCATTTGCTATCTTTGCAGTCCTTTTTTGAAGGCAAAAAAGGACTGCAACTAAAAGTCAGCCTCGATTGACCTACGGGCTGATGTACTGAGTGGGTCAGGAAACTATTTTTTATGAGCAAAACGCAGCAACGCGAACTGCCGGCATTTGATTGGGACCGGGCAGACAACAAAGGGTTTGGAAGTGGCTATTCGGTTGAAGAACATAACCGGATGTTGGAACTGTACGACAATACGTTGTCGGAGGTTAAAGAGAAAGAAGTAGTAATGGGAACCGTCGTTGGGATAACAGACCGGGAAGTATTACTCAACATTGGGTTTAAATCGGATGGCTTAGTACCAGCTTCTGAATTCCGCGATATGCCGGACCTGAAGATGGGGGATGAAATTGAAGTTTACGTAGAAAATCAGGAAGACCCTAACGGTCAGCTGGTGCTCTCGCGCAAGAAAGCGAAAGTGATTACTGCCTGGCAGAAAATTCAGAAGGCATTGGACGAAGACCTCGTTATCGACGGTTTCGTGAAACGCCGGACGAAAGGGGGCCTGATTGTCGATATTTTTAGTATAGAAGCGTTCTTGCCCGGTTCGCAAATCGATGTGAAGCCGATTCGTGACTTCGACATCTTTGTTGGCAAGAAAATGGAGGTTAAAGTTGTCAAGATTAATTATGCCAACGACAATGTTGTCGTTTCGCACAAAGTCCTGATTGAGAAAGACCTCGAAGCACAACGCGCTCAAATCCTGAACAACCTCGAAAAAGGGCAGGTTCTGGAAGGTGTTATCAAGAACATGACCAACTTCGGCGTGTTCATCGACCTCGGCGGTGTCGATGGTCTGCTGCACATTACGGATATTTCGTGGGGCCGCATCAGCCACCCATCGGAAGTACTGCATCTCGACCAGAAGGTCAACGTGGTTGTTCTCGACTTCGACGAAGACAAGAAGCGTATCTCGCTGGGTATGAAGCAACTCCAGGCTCACCCCTGGGATGCGCTGGCCGAAGACCTGCAGCTTGGCTCGAAAGTGAAAGGCAAAATCGTGAACGTAGCCGATTACGGTGCGTTCCTCGAATTAATGCCAGGCGTAGAAGGGCTGATTCACGTCTCGGAAATGTCGTGGTCGCAGCACCTGCGTAACCCACAGGAATTTCTGAAAGTTGGCGATGAAGTAGAAGCACAAGTGCTGACGCTCGACCGCAACGACCGTAAAATGTCGCTGGGTATCAAACAACTGACCGAAGACCCCTGGACGCGCCCCGAACTGCGGGCGAAGTATGCCGTTGGCACCAAGCACAAAGGCTTAGTTCGTAACCTGACGAACTTCGGCCTGTTCCTCGAACTGGAAGAAGGTATCGACGGGCTGGTACACGTATCTGACCTGTCGTGGACGAAAAAAATCAAACATCCTTCGGATTTCATTAAGGTTGGCGACGACCTTGAAGTTGTTGTTCTGGAACTTGATGTCGACAATCGCCGTCTGGCTTTGGGCCATAAGCAACTCGAAGAAAACCCCTGGGATACGTTCGAGACCGTTTTCGCCGTTGGCACCATTCATCGTTCTACCGTTCAGAGCAAAAATGATAAAATGGCAACCCTCGAATTGCCGTATGGTATCGAAGGTTTCTCGTCGCTCAAGAATTTGGGCAAAGAAGATGGTACATTAGCGGAAGCTGGTGAAACGCTTGATTTTAAAGTAACGGAGTTCTCGAAAGAGGAGAAGCGGATTATGCTGTCGCATACGAAAACGTGGCAGGAGAAAAGCGAGCCTGCCAAAGAGCAAAAAGCACCCAAAGCGGCTGCAACCAAAACGACCGCTCCGGCTCAGGCCGAACGTGGCGCTACGTTGGGCGATATTGATGCATTAGCTGCGTTGAAAGAGCAACTTGAAGGTCGCAACTAAGTTAGTTGCCTTATATCGTAGTGGAATACCCCCAGGCGTTAACGTTTGGGGGTATTTTTTTAGAATGACTTTATCGCCGTAACGGATAAAATTGTATGTTTGCAGTCCCGATTGCAGGACCTGTCATGTATTCGGATTCTTCAGGGTTCCGTGGCCGAGTGGCTAGGCAGAGGTCTGCAAAACCTCGTACAGCGGTTCGAATCCGCTCGGAACCTCACATTTACCGGCTTAGACAGCCGAATCGACCACTTAATTCGTCTCTTAAAAGGTTACGAACTAAGTGGTTTTTTTATGTTCAACTCTTTGCAAAAGCTTATCTATCAGTCATTTAAAAACGATACATCTCTTTAATTAGAATATGTATAAATAAAAAAAAGGCCTAAAAATAACTAAACATCAATTTTTGCCTATCCGCAATCGTATCGTACTTTTGTGGACCTATGAAAGTCAGTAGTAGTTATGAGAACCAAGCAAATTAATACATATCCCAACATGAGTCGCTTGTTTACGTTTTTTGGGCCTTTAGCTCTGTTGTTAACCTTGTTGTTGAACGCAGGTCAGCTAAACGCACAGGACGCGACTGCTCAAGGTGGCCAAGCTTCAACACCAGCAGCTCCGGCAGCCGGGGGGGATGTTGAAAAGGGAAAGTCGATCTTTACTGGTAACTGCGCCCAATGCCATGCAGTAACTGATGAGAAAGTTGTTGGTCCTGGCCTGAGAGGCATTCGGGAGCGAGCGCCGGGTGTTGATTGGCTGCACAAATGGATTAAGAACTCGTCGGCGTTAATTGCGACCGGCGATGCCTATGCGAACCAGGTGTTCAACGCTAACGGCAAAGTGCAGATGCCGCCTTACCAAAATTTGTCGGATGCCGACATCGATGGTATTCTGGCCTACATCGACCAGGCCAGTAAACCGGCTCAGGCTGCTGTAGCACCTGCCGGTGGGGGCCAAACACCAGCCTCCGGAGGTACTGCTACTTCCGGTCCATCAGAGTTATTTACTGTCGTACTGGTTGCCTTGCTGGTAGTTATGCTGTTGGTGCTGGGCGTTTTGCTGGTTATCGTAACGATTCTGTCGAAGGCAGTTACGCCTGTAATGGCGGCTGACGGAACTGTAACCGCTGCTCCGCTCGGCCAACGGCTTAAAACGGGTTTGTCAAATGCGTTCAATAACTCAACGCTCCGGTCAATCGTCATCTGGTTATTTATCTTAGTTGCTACCAAAGAGACACTCGATGGAGCCTATAGCGTAGGTGTTCAACAGGGTTACGCGCCCAAACAACCCATTGCCTACTCGCACAAGCTGCACGCTGGTCAATACAAAATTGACTGTAACTACTGCCATACAGGGGTTAATAAAGGGAAAAACGCCACCATTCCAGCGGCTAACATTTGCATGAATTGCCACGGCGTTATTAAAAAGGAATCGCCGGAGATTCAAAAGATTTATACCGCCATCGAAAATAATCAACCGATTGAGTGGATTCGGGTTCACAACCTGCCCGATTTGGCGTACTTCAACCACGCACAGCACGTAAACGTGGGTAATGTTCAGTGCCAGACCTGCCACGGCGAAATCGAGAAGATGGAAGTTGTGGAGCAGCGGGCATCGCTGACGATGGGTTGGTGTATCGACTGTCACCGTCGTACTGATGTCAATACCAAGGATAACGCCTATTACGACAAACTCGTCGCGCTTCACCGGAAAGAAAACAAAGAACCGCTCAAAGTTGCCAACATCGGCGGTCTGGAATGTTCTAAATGTCACTATTAACTAATGAATACTGAATCGCCAGGCGGGCAGCCCCGAATGTATGATGAGTTTCTGCGAGAGCAATTAATTCATTCGGGGCCGCCCGGCGGTTTATTATTCATTCTACATTATTCATTTACAAAGACCACGCATGGAAAATACATCTAAACGGTATTGGAAAGGGGTTGAGGAGTTACGCAACGACGCTACGTTTGTAAAGAACGCCAATAGCGAGTTTGCTATCCCTAACCTGAGCGAATCCTCGAATGACCTCGAAGGTCTGCTCGGTGGTTCGAATACCCAACGCCGTGACTTTTTGAAAGTAATGGGCTTTGGCATGGCTGCTGTATCCCTGGCTGCCTGCGAAACGCCCGTCCATAAAGCTATTCCGTATATCAATAAGCCGGAATTTACATTCCCCTCTATTTCAGATTATTACGCGTCTACCTATAGCGAAGGGGGCGATTATGTAGCTATTCTGGTAGAGACTCGTGAAGGTCGGCCCATTAAAATAGAAGGCAATCCGTCGTCGAGTGTATCGAAAGGTGGAACAACCGCCCGTTCTCAGGCATCGGTATTGTCGCTGTACGATATTGACAAACTAAAAGGCCCAAAACGGGGAGATAAGGATATTGACTGGGCCACTGCTGACCGGGAGATCATTAATCAACTGAATTCGGCCGCAGGAAAAGGCATCCGTATCATTACATCAACTATACTTAGCCCGGCCACCAAAGCAGTTGTTGCTGAGTTCATTGCGAAATATCCAACTGCCCGCCACATTACATACGATGCCAACTCAGTTTTTGGACTGGTGCAGGCGAATCAGGCCTCGTTTGGTAAGGCGGTTATCCCATCCTATGATTTCAGCAAGGCACAAACCATTGTTAGCGTCAACGCTGATTTTCTGGGTACGTGGATAGCACCTATCGAGTACATGGGGCCTTATGCAAAGGGTCGTAAAATTGGCGCCATTGGCGGTGGTAAGAAAACTATGTCGCGGCATTATCAATTTGAGACAGGGCTTTCGATGACGGGTTCCAATGCTGACTATCGAACGCCGATTAAGCCTTCGCAGGAAGGTTTAATTGTGACTGCACTCTATAATAAGGTAGCGGCAAAATTAGGTGGCGCTGCTGTTAGTACGCCATCAATTACGGTAGCTCATTTAGATAAAGCAGCTACTGACTTAGCCAATTCACGTGGTAAGGCGCTGGTTGTTTCGGGTTCTAACGATCCGAACGTACAGATTGTGGTTAATGCACTGAACAATCTGTTGGGTAGCTACGGGACAACAATTGATATGAACACGCCAGTCAATTACCGTCAGGGTAATGACCAGCAGATGAACGCATTTATCAACGAAGCCAAAGCGGGTCAGGTTGGGGCTGTTCTGTTTTTCTGTTCTAATCCGGTTTACGACCATCCCCGTGGTGCTGAACTGGCTGAAGCATTGCCGAAAATCGCTCTGTCGGTTTCCTTTGCTGACCGAGCTGATGAAACGGCTTCATTATCAAAATACATCGCTCCGGCACCGCATTATTTAGAGTGCTGGGATGATGCTGAGCCTAAACAGGGCTTTTATAGCCTGACTCAACCCGCTATTACCCCCATCTTCAAAACGCGCCAGTTTCAGTCGAGTTTGCTAACGTGGATGGGCAAGCCAAACGATTTTCAAGCATACCTGAAAAACCATTGGCGGACAACGCAATATCCGAAAGCGTCGGGCTTTGATTCGTTCGATGCCTTTTGGATAAAATGCCTGAACGATGGCGTGTTTGAGCCGAACGCTGGGCAAGCTGTTGCTGGAGGTGCTGCCTTCGCTGGTAATGTCGCGCAGGCGTCTGCGAGTATTGCTCAACGGTATAAGCCAACTACTGGTATGGAACTGGCTCTGTACGAAAAAGTTGGTTTAGGAACGGGTGCGATGGCTAATAACCCGTGGTTGCAGGAGTTGCCTGACCCCGTTACGAAAGCTTGCTGGGATAACTACGCGGCCATTTCACAGAAAACTGCCAAAGACATGGGCCTTGCTCAAAATGATTTGGTGACGGTTTCAGTGAATGGTAAGTCGATGGAATTGCCCATACTCATTCAGCCGGGTCAGGCTGACAATACCGTATCGGTAGCAATCGGCTACGGTCGGGAGAAAGCGGGTAAATCGGCAAATGGCGTGGGTAAGAATGCGTTCCCATTTGTGAGCCTTATGGGTGGCTATGCTACCTACTCAGCAATGAATGCGAAAGTGGAGAAAGCAAGTGGCACACGCGAAATTGCTCAAACACAGACGCACGACACCGTAATGGGCCGGCGGGCTGTGTTGCAGGAAGCCCGGTTAGCTTCCTATCAGAAGAATCCGAAAGCAGGTCGCTACGAGCCTAAAGTACAAACGTCTGTAGGCCCAACTGACCCGACCGATATTACACTCTGGAACGGTTATGGCAAGCCGAATCACTCGTGGGGAATGGTCATAGACCTCAACTCCTGCATCGGCTGCGGAACGTGTATTGTCGCCTGTAACGCTGAAAACAACATTCAGGTGGTTGGTCGCCAGGAAGTCATCAACCGGCGCGAGATGCATTGGATGCGGATTGACCGCTACTACAGCAGCGACGGCGAAGCCGAGGACTATTCAGCTATGGAAGTAGCTTCGGCTAATCCAGAAGTAACGTTCCAGCCGATGCTTTGCCAGCATTGCAGCAATGCCCCGTGCGAAACGGTTTGCCCGGTATTGGCTACAACTCACAGCACGGAGGGACTGAACCAGATGACCTATAATCGTTGCGTTGGCACCCGTTATTGCGCGAACAACTGTCCGTATAAAGTGCGCCGGTTTAACTGGTTCAAATACCATGACAACGATAATTACGATTATCACTTCAATAATGACCTTGGCAAGATGGTCATTAACCCGGATGTAACGGTTCGGTCGCGTGGGGTAATTGAAAAATGTTCGTTCTGCGTACAGCGGATTCAGGAAAGTAAGCTGACAGCCAAGAAAGAACGTCGTCGGTTAGAGCCTGATGAAGTACAGACGGCCTGTTCGCAGGCTTGTCCAACCAACGCTATTATTTTCGGCGATTTGAATAATCCTGAAAGTACGGTTAGTAAGTTGACAACGTCGGAACAGGAAGGTCGTGCTTTTCACGTACTGGAAGAAATCAACGTGAGACCGCAAATCTCGTACCTGACCAAAATTCGCAACAAGGACGAAGAGCCGAAGCAGAATCAAAACGCAGTTCAGGAGTCACAAGCTTAAATTTACTATGGGTTATGAAAGTCAATGCCTGATTTGTTTAAACAATAAGGCAAACATTTCGTAACTCGTATATCATAAATCATACATCGTAAATAAGTAAGATATATGTCGCATGTTACATCAGCCGTAAGAACTCCCCTTGTTACCGGTGGCAAAACCTACGCCGACGTGACGGAGGATATTAGCAGACAGGTTGAAGGTGCTCCCACTCGCGAGTGGACTATTGCCTTCACCATTGCGGTGGTTGTGCTCATCTACGGAACCGCCTGTGTGTTCTGGACCTGGTGGGAAGGGCTGGGTGTTTGGGGATTGAACAAAACCGTTGGCTGGGCGTGGGATATTACTAACTTCGTTTGGTGGGTCGGTATTGGTCACGCCGGTACGCTTATCTCGGCCATCCTTCTTCTGTTCCGTCAGAAATGGCGGACGGCGGTTAACCGGGCGGCTGAGGCCATGACCATTTTCGCTGTATTATGTGCGGCCAGTTTTATTCTGATGCACATGGGCCGCCCCTGGCTGGCCTACTGGGCATTGCCGCTTCCGAATACGTTTGGGTCACTCTGGGTAAACTTTAAGTCTCCGCTTGTTTGGGACGTATTTGCCATCAGTACGTATTTCACTGTATCGCTGGTGTTCTGGTACATGGGTCTTATCCCTGACCTGGCTACGATTCGTGACCGGGCGCGGAGCAAAGTATCACGTTACATCTACGGTGCGTTTGCGATGGGCTGGAATGGGTCGGCTAAAACCTGGGCGCGGTATGAATACATGAGTTTGATTCTCGCTGGTTTATCTACTCCGCTTGTCCTTTCAGTACATACGATTGTAAGTATGGACTTTGCTACGTCGGTCATTCCAGGCTGGCACACAACTATTTTCCCTCCCTACTTCGTGGCTGGTGCCATTTTCTCCGGCTTCGCCATGGTGCAAAACTTAGTTCTGATTATCCGGGTCGTATTTAAACTCGAAGATTACATCACCATCGAGCACATTGAGTCAATGAACAAAGTGATTACGCTGACCGGCTCTATTGTCGGTGTAGCGTACCTGACCGAGTTCTTTATTGCCTGGTATTCAGGCGTTGAGTTTGAAAGTTACGCCTTTATCAACCGGGCAACCGGGCCTTATTGGTGGGCCTACTGGGCAATGATGACCTGTAACGTAATTACTCCGCAACTTTTTTGGTCGCGGGCTATTCGTCGGAGTATCGTCTGGACGTTCGTGTTGTCGGTTATTGTAAACATTGGTATGTGGTTTGAGCGGTTCGTGATTATCGTAACCTCGCTTCATCGCGATTACCTACCATCGAGCTGGGCCATGTTTCACCCAACGCTGTTCGACATTAGCGATTACATTTTCTCGTTTGGGTTCTTTTTCACCCTGTTCCTGTTGTTCTCGAAGTTTCTGCCGGTGGTGAATATGGCCGAAGTGAAAGCGATTATTAAGTCGTCGTCGGAGAAGCTTCCTGTTTCAGTATCTGGCGTTGCCAAAGGCGAGCGTGTTGCTAATCCAACGTTCAATAAAGACGTAGAATCAAAATAGGTCACTTGTTCAGGTTCCACTTCGTTGTGTGGAATTTGAAATCTGAAACTTGAAACAGCAAAAGTATGTCAGACGTAACTGGTAACGGTAAATTCTTAGTTGGCATCTATGATGATGACGACGTAGTATTGAATGCCGTTAAAGATGTAAAAAAAGCAGGCGTTCGGATTCACGAAGTCTATACGCCATTTCCGATTCACGGGTTAGATATTGCCCTGGGCCATCCACGCAGTCGGTTGGGCATTGCAGCTTTTATGTTCGCTCTATCTGGTACCTTAACGGCTCTTGCTATAACCTATTACATGGAGGGGTATGACTGGCCAATGATTGTGGGTGGTAAAGATTCATACTCGCTGATTGTTTACGTTCCCATTATATTTGAGCTGACTGTTCTTTTTTGTGCGTTGGGTATGGTCGCTACATTTCTTGTTTCAAACGGAATGGGACCAACAGTAAAGCCTCTGATGTATGACCTCAGAACAACCGACAACAAATTTGCGATGGCTATTGACCTGAGCAAAAACAACATCGGCGAGATTGATATTGAGCAGATTCTGAAAAGATCAGGTGCTGCTGAAGTAAATGTTAAGCAGTTCTAATGTTCGGACCAAGAATGATTACTAAACATACGAGCGTAACAGCATTGGCTATTATTGGTCTTTTGTTAACAGGAACGTCCTGTAAAAAAGGCCACGATAGTACCGGCGTAGAGTATGCCCCGCAAATGTATCGTCCTGTAGGGTATGAACCTTATCGTCAGGTGCGGCCTAATACAATAAACGTTGCCGAAAAAGGCTTGAATATGCGTCTTCCGGCTCGTGGCACAGTTTCACGGCCAAACTACCATACAAAATTTGGCGAAGGTAGCAACGCGAAGACCGACCTGATGCAGTATAATATCCCGGCCGATAGCATCGGAATCGCTGAGCGGGTTTTAACCAACCCAATTCCAGAGACCGAGCAGTCGCTGGCTGAAGGCAAAATACTCTACACGCGTTACTGTAGCCATTGTCATGGTGAGGGTGGCAAAGGCGACGGACTGGTAGGAAAAGAATACAAAGGGGTTCCAAGCTATTCCGCCGATGCCTATAAAACCATGAACGATGGCCATATTTTCCATGTGATTACGCATGGCAAAGGACGGATGTGGCCACATGGATCGCAAGTGACACCCGAGGACCGGTGGAAAATTGTCCAGTATGTGCATAAACTTCAACAAGGATAAATTAATAAGGAAGTGATTGGTTGGTAACGGGAAACGAGTCTTCACTTGTTTCTTTACTGGCTCTCACTACTAACTCTATAAATAAGAATGGCATCGGCTCACGCAATAACGTCCTTAGACGAAGAATTTGAATTTACTGCGGAATCCAAGCGTAACCTGCTGATTGGCATTGGGGCTGGGATTGTTCTGGTAGCCATTGGTGCTTTTCTGTTGGCATCGGGTGCTGGTTCGCATGAAACGCACGCGGTGGCTCATGGCGCTGGCGCTCAGGAAGCACATGGGGCTGGGCATCATGAATATAAGTGGACAAACCGCTTGTGGGCGAACGTTTGGCTTAATGCAATTTATTTCACAGGCGCGTCAGTTATCGGCATGTTTTTTATGTCCTACAACTATCTGGCGCAGGCTGGCTGGTCTGTTGCCTTTAAACGCGTTTCAGAAGCGCTACCTGCTTATTTGCCCTTTATGGGAATTATTATGGTGGCTGTGTTTTTTATCGCGGGTCATGACCTTTTTCACTGGACAAATCCCGGTCTATATGTTAAAGGTGGTCCCGAATACGACCCAATTATCGCTGGTAAATCGGGATTTCTGAATACGCCGTTTTACCTGACCCGTATCATTCTGTATTTTGTTCTGTGGTACATGCTCTGGCGTGTGCTACGGAACTTCTCGTTACAGGAAGACTTACATGGCGGCACCGAGTACTATGACAAAAGCATTAAATTCGGTACCGCATTTTTATTAATATTTGGCGTAACCTCCTCAACATCGGCCTGGGATTTCGTCATGTCCATTGACACACACTGGTTTAGCACCATGTTTGGCTGGTATACGCTGGCAAGCTGGCACGTAACGGGTCTGGCAATCATTACCCTCACCGTTGTTACCTTAAAAGAACGTGGCTATATGCAGTGGGTTAACGAAAGTCATCTTCACGACCTCGGTAAATTCATGTTCGCCTTTACTATTTTCTGGACGTATGTGTGGTTTGCCCAGTTTATGCTCATTTACTACGCCAACTTACCCGAAGAAACTATCTACTATCGCGAGCGTTTTAGTGGATTTGGCGGGATTTATAAAGCCCCATTTTTTGTTAATTTATTGTTGTGTTTCGTTTTCCCATTCCTGATCCTGATGACCAGAGATGCAAAACGGACGCACATTATTCTGAAGGTAGCGGCCTGGTGTATAATCATTGGTCATTACTTTGATTTTTACGTAAACATTATGCCCGGAACTGTCGGTGAGCATGGTGGTTTTGGTCCGATGGAGTTTGGTATGATTCTGATTTTTGCCTGTGGTTTTATCTGGTCTGTCTATTCACAGTTGACGAAAGCTAATTTGATTCCAAAGAATCACCCGATGCTGGAGGAGACACTGCACCACGATATTTAATTCATTAACCCGTACAGAACAATGGTTTATATAATCGCTTTGTTGGCAGCACTATTTCTGGGCCTGGCCGCATTAGTTGTCTCCCGGATGGCTACCGTTGCGAAGAACGCAGGTGGCCCGGTTGAAGAGGGCCGTATCGGGATGAGCAACCGGATTAACGGTGTTCTATTCGTGGTTTTCTTCGTGGTTGGTTTGATTGCCGCTGTCTGGTCATTCATCTATGCAAAGCAGTTCTTCCTGCCTGAAGCCTCTTCGCCACACGGTCGCCGGACGGATTTTCTCTTCTGGCTTTCCATGGGCATTATTACACTGGCTTTTGTTATCACGAACGCTTTGTTGTTTGTTTTCGCCTGGCTTTATCAGCATAAGGAGGGCCGTAAGGCAGCTTATTACCCGGAAAACCATAAGTTAGAATTGATCTGGACGGTCGTTCCGGCAGTCGTTATGGCGGTGATGGTGTTTACGGGTTGGCGCGAATGGCGCGACATAATGGCCGAAGCTCCTGAAAATGCACAGGTTTTTGAGATTGTTGGAAAGCAGTTTAACTGGATTATACGCTATCCGGGCGTCGATAATAACAAGCTGGGTGCGTTTAATTACAAACTTATTGACAACAATAACGATACAGGAATTGATTATACAGATGAAGCTTCATTTGATGATTTTACCTCAACATCGGAACTACATATACCCGTTAATAAGCCTATTCTGCTGAAAATCCGTGCTCGTGACGTACTGCACAGCGTGTTCATTCCTCACCTTCGAGTGAAAATGGATGCAGTACCGGGTATGCCCACTCGTTTCCAGTTCATGGCCGATAAGACAACGGATGAAATGCGGAACATCACAGGCAATCCAAATTTTGGTTACGAGATTGCCTGTACAGAAGTTTGTGGACAGGGCCACTTTTCCATGCGGATACGCCTGATTGTTGAAGATGAAGCGTCCTGGTTAGCCTGGTCGAAAGAGCAGAAACCTTTGTTGACATCGACACCGGAGCTAGCTACCCGTATTCCGGCAAATTTAAAGGCGAAAGCGGCTAAGTATCTGCCTGCTGACGCTGCAACTGCTCCTGCAGATAGTTCAACGGCCTCTAAATTGCCTGCTGTTGGTATATCAGTAGCCAGCAATCCTTAAATCTAAACTTACAACAAACTACATACAATGGCGACTGTATCAGCTAACCCGGCAATTGTGGCTCATGAAGCAGAGCATGAACACCACGAGCCGCAAAGTTTTTGGCGCAAGTATATCTTCTCGGAAGACCATAAAACGATTGCCAAGCAATACTTAATATCAGGTATTATCTGGTCGATTATTGGAATCAGCTTATCAGTAATGTTTCGGCTTCAGTTAGGATTTCCTAATATGAAGTTAGGTTTTCTACGCCCTATTCTGGGTGGATGGATAAACGAAACGGATAAACTCGACCCCGATTTTTATCTGGCTTTAGTAACCATGCACGGAACCATTATGGTGTTTTTCGTGCTAACGGCTGGTTTAAGCGGCACCTTCTCTAACTTCCTGATTCCTCTGCAAGTCGGTGCTCGTGACATGGCATCTGGCTTTCTGAATATGCTGTCCTACTGGTTCTTCTTCGTTGCCAGTATGCTCATGTTGGGGTCGTTATTTATTGAAACGGGCCCAGCTTCGGGAGGTTGGGTAATTTACCCGCCGTTAAGTGCGCTGCCACAGGCACATAAAGGTTCAGAATTTGGAATGACGTTGTGGTTGCTCAGTATGGCCTTGTTTATAGTATCGCAGTTGCTGGGGGGTATTAACTATATCACAACCGTAGTCAACCTTCGGACACGCGGTATGTCGTTTAGCAAACTACCATTGACAATCTGGGCGTTCTTCCTGACTGCCGTACTTGGTCTGATTTCATTTCCGGTGCTATTATCGGCCGCGTTGCTGCTCATTTTCGACCGGAGTTTCGGCACCAGTTTCTATTTGTCTGAAATTTATATCAAAGGT
Source organism: Spirosoma areae (assembly GCF_054781775.1). NCBI lineage: Bacteria > Pseudomonadati > Bacteroidota > Cytophagia > Cytophagales > Cytophagaceae > Spirosoma > Spirosoma areae. The sequence goes on from NZ_BAAGTT010000024.1 coordinate 353,981, forward strand.
GAGGCTTTACCAAATGTAGGCGGTAGCCCGATTTTGTTTCAGCACTTGTTTTGGTTTTTGGGTCACCCAGAGGTGTATATCGTATTGCTACCCGCCTTGGGAATGACTTCAGAAATCATCGCAACCAATGCCCGTAAGCCGATTTTTGGCTATCGTGCCATGATTGCGTCGATGATGGGTATTGCCTTCCTTGCGTTCATTGTGTGGGCGCACCACATGTTTGTGACGGGAATGAACCCATTCCTGGGGTCAATATTCATGTTCCTGACGTTAATTATCGCTGTTCCATCGGCGGTGAAAGCGTTTAACTACATTACAACCCTGTGGCGCGGGAATATTCGTTTTACGCCCGCTATGTTGTTCTCTATTGGCCTGGTATCCTTCTTTATTTCGGGCGGTCTAACGGGCCTGATTTTGGGTAATTCGGCTTTAGATATTCAACTGCATGACACCTATTTTGTGGTTGCTCACTTTCACCTGGTAATGGGTGCTGCATCGGCATTTGGTCTGTTAGCAGGTGTATACCACTGGTTCCCGAAAATGTTTGGCCGACTTATGAACGAAAAGCTTGGCTACATCCACTTTTGGCTAACCTTTATTGGTATCTATCTGGTATTTTTCCCGATGCACTACATTGGCATTGCCGGCTTCCCACGCCGATATTATGCGTTTACCAGCTATGACTTCACTAAGAATATCTTCGCTGATATGAATGCCTTCATCAGTTTGGCGGCCATTTTCACCTTTACGGCGCAGTGGATATTCATCTATAACTTCGTACATAGCCTGATTAAGGGCCGTAAATCTCCACAAAACCCGTGGAAGTCGAATACGTTAGAGTGGACGGCGCCCATAAGTCCGGGGCATGGTAACTGGGTTGGCGAAATTCCGCCTGTTTACCGCTGGCCTTACGATTATAGCAAGCCAGGTGCGAAGGATGATTTCATTCCTCAAAATGTACCTTATTCCCAAACACCAGAATCCAATCTGCCTCATGAGAATGAGTTGATTGGCCTGGAAAAAGAGATTGAGGCACAAAACCTGAATGACCAGTTCAAACAGCCTCATTAATAAACCGCAACAGCGATTCCAGAGCCTTGCCTATCTGACAGTAATTATTGTCTACCTACTTATTTTAGCGGGAGGTATTGTCAGAAGCAGCGGCTCTGGAATGGGCTGTCCTGATTGGCCAAGATGCTTTGGCCGCTGGATTCCTCCCACTGAGTTAGCGCAGCTACCGGCAAACTACCAGAAAATTTACGGGGCTAAACTGAAAGGGGAAGTTGAGTTCAACGCCGTAAAAACCTGGATAGAATACGTCAATCGTTTGTTAGGCGTGTTATCTGGGTTTTTCGTTTTCACTACGCTGCTGACCTCTTTTTCGTATTGGAAAAAAGATAAGGCAATTGTTTGGGGGAGCCTTGTTGCTTTTCTGCTCATTGGTGCAAATGGCTGGCTTGGTTCGCGGGTAGTTGCTACCGAACTCGCCCAGTACATGATTACGCTGCATCTTCTATTGGCAATTCTGGTTGTTCTGGCATTGCTGTTCGTTTTAGTGCGTTCCACTACAGGGCAGTGGCTCAACAACCAACCAGCTACAGGAAGTGAAAAACTACGCTGGCTGCTGGTAGCCATTATGGCTTTAACGCTTGGGCAAATTGTGCTGGGAGCGCAGGTTCGGGATGCACTCGACACAGTGGTAAAGCGAATTGGCTATAATCAGCGTGAGAACTGGATTGGCAGCTTAGACTGGCGTTTTTATGTCCATCGTTCGTTTTCACTGGTCGTATTAGCTTTTCATTTAGTTGTGATTTACCAGCTTCGTAATGCAAATCGAACGGGCTGGCTAAGGTGGATATCAGGATGTCTGCTGGTAATTACACTGCTTGAGGTAGCAACCGGGGTTATAATGGCTTATCTAAGCGTTCCTGCCATCGCTCAACCCATTCACCTGTTGCTGGCTATCCTGATGATTGGCTTACAATTTGTGGCCCTGCTGATGGTGTCGACAGGAATAGGCAGGCTTAACTGGACGACAAAAGCGTCCCAATTTGTAGAAATTTAGTATGGAAAAAATAGTAGCACTCAGTGGGCTTAACATAAAAGCAAAAGCCTATATTGAGTTGGTAAAATTGAAACTTACACTGGCGGTCGTTTTTTCTGGCGTATTTGGTTATTGTCTTGCCGTTGACCAGATTAGCTGGTGGAAACTGGCCGTGCTGATTATTGCTTCTATCTGCATGACGGGTGCTGCCAATATCATTAACCAGATTATTGAAAAAGATTCAGATAAAGTAATGAAGCGAACGGCTTCCCGGCCCTTGCCAACAGGGCGGCTGACAGTTCGTGAAGCTGCAACCTTTGCGTTTATCCAATTTAGTGTTGCCTGTTTTCTTTATGTTGAATTCTTTAACCTACGAGCCGCTGCCCTGGCTGTTTTATCGTTGTTGCTGTATGGCTTTGTGTATACGCCACTGAAACGCAAAGGCCAAATTGCCGTATTTGTAGGTGCTCTTCCAGGAGCTTTTCCGCCGATGATTGGCTGGGTAGCCGCTACCAACCACTTTGGCTGGGCACCTGGTATTTTGTTTGCTATTCAGTTTTTCTGGCAATTTCCGCATTTTTGGGCCATTGGCTGGCTGGCTTTCGATGAGTACAAAAAAGCAGGGATTCAAATGATGCCGGGGAGCGGTAAAACGACCGAAACAGCCTTCCGCATCATGCTTTATACACTGTTTTTGATTCCAGTGGGTTGGCTACCCTATCTGCTTGGTATGACGGGCATTAATTCTGCCCTGGTAGCTATGCTTGGCGGAATCTTGTTTCTGGCCCAAACGTTTCACTTAATGAGAACCTGTACCGATAAAGCCGCTTTGCAAATGATGTTTGGCTCGCTGCTTTATTTGCCAATTGTACAGATTGTTTACCTCTTGGATAAAGTATAACAACAAATCATGAGTGACGTAATAAATGATATATCAATTATCGAAGAGCCGCAGGAAACGCTCTCAATGAACCCCCGTAAATTCATTTTATGGTTGTTCATTGTAAGCATCATCATGCTCTTTGCAGCCATGACCAGTGCCTATTTAGTCCGGCGGGCCGAGGGTAACTGGTTAGAGTATGACATTCCGCCCATTTTCAGTTATAGCTCGATTGTATTGATAGTGAGTAGCCTGACGATGCACTGGGCGTATCTGGGTGCAAAAAAAGACAACTTTGGCAGTTTGAGAATTGCGATAACTGTTACTTTTGTGCTCGGCATGATTTTTTTATACATGCAGTTCCAGGGTTGGGTAGCTTTAGTGAACCAAAATGTATTTTTTGTTGGCAACCCTGCCGGTTCATTCATGTACATTTTCACGGGCCTGCACGGATTTCACCTGATCTCTGGCCTGGTTGTCCTGGTTGTTGCCCTGATTGCTGCTTTTCGGCTTAAAATTCATGCCACAAGCCTGAATCAGATTGAGATTGCCGCTACATACTGGCATTTTTTAGACATTTTGTGGTTGTATTTGTTTCTATTTTTAGTGTATTTTCATTGATAATCTCTTAGACGCATGGCGGCTACTGTAACACACGATACCCTAACCACCGAATCGGACCAAGCGTTCGACAAGAAAACCTGGATGGGTGGTGTCTCGCCTATGAAGGTGAGCTACGGCAAACTGATGATGTGGTTCTTCCTGATTTCTGATACGTTTACGTTCTCAGCCTTGCTGGTAACCTACGGTCTGATTCGGTACAGCTACCCCGCCTGGGACCCGGCCATTTACGGTGAAGTATTCAAATTCTCCAATCTCTACTGGCCAACTCCTGAGAAAGTCTACAACTCGTTGCCCTTTCTGCATGGGCTTGACCTGCCGCTGATTTTCGTCGGCATCATGACGTTTATCCTTATCTTCAGTAGCGTTACAATGGTGTTAGCTGTTGAGGCTGGCCACCGTATGGACCGGGCCGATGTTGAAAAATACATGCTCTGGACTATTTTGGGTGGACTCACGTTTTTAGGTAGTCAGGCGTGGGAATGGAGTCACTTTATTCATGGCACTGAAACGGGCACAACAATCAGCGAGTTAGTGAACGGGCAGACCATTCAGCGCACTATTTTTGGGGCTAATTTAGTGGAGAATCAATATGGCCCACCTGCCTTTGCGGATTTGTTTTTCTTTATTACGGGCTTCCATGGAACACACGTATTTAGTGGCGTAGTCCTTAATATTCTGATTTTCTATCGGTCAGCTACGGGATTATATGACCGCCGGGGTCATTATGAGATGGTTGAGAAAGTAGGTTTATACTGGCACTTTGTCGACCTCGTCTGGGTATTTGTCTTTACATTCTTCTATCTGGTTTAATCATTTTTCACTATGTCTGATCATACACACGGAACACATGAGGCTGGCGAAATTCCACCCGCAAATACAGGCATCATCTGGCGGACTTTTGTTATTCTCTCCGTCATTACTGCCTTTGAATTCACGCTGGCTTACTTTATGAAGGCTGGCGGCTTCAGAACGTCGATATTTGTGATAATGACCCTGGTAAAGGCGTTTTACATCGTTGGCGAATTCATGCACCTGAAGCATGAAGTTAAAAGCCTGATTTGGGCTATTGTGCTCCCTGTCATTTTTATTGTCTGGTTACTCCTTGCATTACTGACCGAAGGCGGTTCAATTTTTGAATTACGTTAATCCATGACGGCCACTCGAAAAGCCGGGATTCTGCTCACTACGCTGCTGGTCCCGGCTTTGCTGTATCTATTTCTCAGGTTTGGAACGCAGAACCACTACGTTCTGCCGCGTTATCTGCCTAAAATCGACTCCACGAAAGGTGAACCGTTGATGGGTAAAGTTACGTTGCCGGATGGCCGCGAACTAACCGATACAATTTATAATCACATTCCACCGTTCAGCCTGATTGACCAGGACGGCAAAACAGTTAATCAGGCCATTGTAAAAAATAAGATTTACGTGGCTGACTTCTTCTTTACCCGTTGCATCACCATTTGCCCACGTATTTCGTCACAACTAACGCGGGTGCAGGACATTTTTCGGAACAATCCTGACCTGATTTTCCTGTCGCACACAGTCGACCCCGAGCACGACCAACCAGCGCAACTGAAAGCCTATTCCCGGAAATATGAAGCTATTCCGGGGAAATGGTACTTTCTGACCGGTAGCAAAGCCACTATTTACGACCTGGCGATGCACGGATATTACCTGCCAACCGTGGATGCAGGTGTGAAAGAAGGCAAACCCGACGAAACTTTTATCCACAGTGAAAAGTTGGTATTAGTAGACAAAGACGGTATTGTTAGAGGGTTTTACGATGGGACAAATAAGGAAGATGTCGACCGTTTAGTGCTCGAAATTCGGGTGCTTATAGATATCTATAGTAAAGAAATAAGGTAGCGCTCTGGCGTTTACACCATGTATACTTCTTGGGTAGTTGCTAACCCGGAAGCCTAAAACGTTGATTAGCAACCCACTCGCTATGAAAACGCTTCAATCACCTGTTCAGGGACATAAAGCCAGCCGGGTTATCAATGTCCTGTCAATTGCTATTCCTGTTGCAGTGGCAGTGCTGCTGGGTATCCGGCAAAAAGTTGACCTGGGTGCATGGACAACCTATTTGCCTCACATTAATGGCACTATCAATTCGCTGACATCAGTTCTGCTGCTGATGGGACTCTATTATATCAGACAGAAAAATGTGATAGCTCACAAGCGCACTATGCTGGCTGCTTTTACATTAGGTTCGTTGTTTTTAGTCAGTTATGTGCTTTATCATTTAACCAATGAATCGACTCCTTTTGGCGGGCAGGGATGGATTCGCCCCGTGTATTATTTTCTTTTGGTGTCACATATTGTCCTGTCGGTAGTGGTGGTCTGGTTTGTTTTGCGGGCGGTTTATTTTGCCCTAAGCGGCCAAATCAGTAAGCATAAGCAGACTGTAAAGTATGCGTTTCCTATCTGGCTATACGTCAGTATTACCGGGGTGATTGTTTATCTACTAATTAAGCCTTACTACATCCATTAAGCCGAAGCTGTTATGAGGACCTGGAAAGTGTTGTTGATAATAGTTGTTTTAATAACCGTTGCGCCAGACTTGTTTGCCCAGTGTGCTATGTGCCGGGGAACGGTCGAAAGTACGGTCAGTAATGGCCGAAGCATAATTGCTTCCGACTTGAATCTGGGTATTCTGTATTTATTAGTTGCACCTTACCTTATTGTTGCATCTATCGGGTATTTCTGGTACCGGCAAAGTAAACGTGAGCATGGAAAACGTCTCGAAATTGCAGGCCGCGTTAAACGGGCTATGTCCCAGATGTAGACAAGGCAAAATTTTTAAAAAGCCGTTTTACTCGCCCGGAGGATTCGACGAGATGTACGAATTATGTCCTCACTGTGGGCTTCGCTACGAAATTGAACCAGGCTACTTCATTGGGGCTATGTACGTAAGCTACGCCGTTTCGGGCGGGGTAGCGCTGGTGCTGGGTTTTCTGCTTTTTCACCTGGCAAATGACCCGGATGGCTGGGTGTATGCCGTTGTTGTAGCGCCTGTAATGGTATTAATTGCACCAATCAATTTTCGAATATCAAGAGTAGTCTGGTTGCATTACGTAGCGGGTATTAAGTATGTTAAAGGGCTGTAAAAAGCCCTTTTTTTGTGCTCAATTAATGACCAGTTGATAGTTCACAAAAAAGTAGCTTCTTCATGCAACCTTCTCCCAACTGTTTTGCATCTTGTCGATGAACCTAAACAACTATGCTCAAACTTATACCGTTTTTCACAACTGAGAGGCAGCTCATTACTGCCTTAAAGCAGGGCGAAAGTCGTGCTCATAAGGTTGTGTATGAACGGTTTGCAGGTAAAATGCTCGCTGTTTGCACACGCTATTGCGCCAACAAAGCAGATGCCGAGGAAGTAATGCTGGATGGCTTCATGCGTGTGTTCGAGAAGATTGGGCAGTTTCGGGAAGATGGCAGTTTTGAGGGCTGGTTACGGCGCATTATGGTAACGGAGTCATTGATGTTTCTACGGAAAAACAAACAGTGGCGGCAGGAAATACCAATTGAGGATGTAGTTGTTGAGCCAGATTATCAATGGGCCGATACGGCCGTGAATGAAAATGACCTCCTGCGAATCGTGAATCAGTTGCCCGATGGCTATCGGACGGTGTTTAACCTGTATGCCATTGAAGGCTACAGTCATGCCGAAATTGCTGATATGCTGGGTATTTCTGAGGGTACGTCAAAATCACAGTTAAGCCGGGCACGGATGCTGCTCCAGGCGAATTTGAAAAAAATAGAACAGGAGTCGGGCGCGCATCGTCGGGTCGGTCAAAATGAATACTATGAAAAAACAGCCAGAAAATCAGCTAATTGACGACCTGTTTGCCCGTAAATTGGGCAATATGTCGCTGCCACCAAGCCCTGATGGGTTCGAGCGGTTACAGGCGCGTATGGGACAGATTACGCCAGAAACGCGGCTTGTCTTCTGGCGTAATCCCACAATGCAACGCTACATGGCTGTTGCCGCCTGTCTACTGCTGGTAGGGTCATTTGGCTGGCTTTATTGGCCACCTGCAACGATACAAAGACCAGATGGGCAACAGGTAGCTGCCAATCAGAAGAGACTGCCACATCCGAAAGTGCCGACGCAACGCCGGTTAAATAAGCTACCAAAGAAGTCAACCCTGGATGTGACATCGCCCAATCGCCCGACGAATGAAATAAACACGGACCAACTGGCAGATATGGGGCAACCATCAGCCAAAAACCGGGAACTGAATCGACTGAGAAGTCAACCCGATGCTTCAGAAAAGACGCCGATGATGGCCCTGGCACCTGAACGTAATGAACAGCCTGTCGTAGCCCAAATAAAACCGATTGGCGGAAAAAATAATCCCGTGATGTCTGGTGTCGATGCGCCTGCTAACCTGCCAACACCAGAGCAATTGGCCGAAAATACAGTCAGGCCCGCTTCCGCAACTGAGCGGGTTTTGGTGGTAACGATTGCCGAACCTCAGGCATTGGTAGCGGCCCGACAAGCAGCCACCACTGTTGAGGAAAACACGGCGGTTGCTCTCGCCGAAAATCCTCAAAAAGAAACCAAAAGCGGGGGGTTATGGAACCAGATAAAACGGATTAAACAGGGAGACGTATTTGCTCAGCGTAATCGGGCTGATGACGAGCGGGGGTTGATCGGTAGGGCCTATAGTGGCCTGAAACAAAGCTTGGATAAGGATAAATCAACAAAGCAATGAATAAGATAGTAACTGCAATTGCAATGGCAGTTGTATTGATGATAGCGCTAACGGCACGGGCGAAACCCGGAAGCCCTACGGATTCGTTAGTGATTCGGTTTGCCAATCGCACCCGCTTAGTTATCTATGCCCCCGATAAGGCTGGTATTCAGTCCTTATCGAATTACGACCTCAACAAAATTGTGCGCGAGATGGGCATGAAACTCGACTCCGTTCCGGGTGGACCAACGGTAATCTCGCAGGATGGTGGCCGTTTTCTGAAAGACACCGTACTGGTTGTGACAAAGAAAAAAGAGGGGGTAACGATAACCATCAGTAGCTCCGGCGACACAACGGTTACAACCGATTCGCGGGGGAATACTACTGATAACGACCGTGATTATCAGCGGGCAAAACGCAGAAAACGAAATAATGGCTGGGATTTCGACTATGGCGTAAGCTTTGGCCTGAATACCCTGATTCAGGAGAACGTTATGCCGATCTATCCCGAGGAGAGTTATGATTTGCGCCCATTGGGATCGCGCTATGTAGCCGTGTCGGTGGGGGGCATACCCACGCTGATCCGGGGTAAATACGTATCGCTGAAACTGTATTATGGCGTTGAAGTGGCCTGGAATAATTTCATGTTTGAAGGGAACAATGTGGCCGAAAAAACACCCACGGCTATCGCATTCCCCGATGCGGGCCGCGACCTGCAAAAAAGCAAATTGACGGTTTGTACGGTTGGTATTCCGGTGGTGCCGCGCCTTACCTTCTACAACGGCGATGGCCGGAAAATGGGCCACTTCGGTGTAGGTGGATACATCAATTACCGGCTCGATAGCTACCGAAAAATTAAAGAAGCAGATGGCAGCCGAGACCGTCGCCATTCCGATTTTTACCTCAATGATTTTCGCTATGGGCTAATGGCCCACGTAGGGGTAAGAAGTTTCGATTTTTTCGTGAAATACGACCTTAGTCCCTTATTTGTGACAGATAAAGGCCCTGATGTTCGGACACTTACGTTTGGTATTGGCTTTTGATATATGCCCGATAAAACAGTTTCAATTATTGGATTAGGTTGGTTAGGCTTACCACTGGCAAATCGCCTGTCGGCAAAGGAATTTGGCGTAAAAGGCAGCACAACATCAGCCGAAAATATTTCTGCCCTTCAACAGCAAGGTATTGACGTATTTACGCTTCAACTAAACCCGGAGCCAATCGGTAATCTTTTGGCCTTGCTACAGGCCGATACATTAGTGATCAATATTCCGCCGAAAGCCGGGAAGGTGGGTGCCGATTTTCATCCGGAGCAACTTCGGCACCTGACTGATGCCATTGGGCAATCACCAATTCGTCACGTCATTTATGTTAGCTCCACATCAGTCTATCCAGAGTTAAGCCGGGAGGTAATTGAAGAAGACGTGACAACGCCCGATGGCTCAGCCGCGCCCGCACTCGTTCAGGCCGAGCGGTTAGTTCAAAGGCTGTCGCCTGCTAAACTCGTGACAATTCTTCGTTGTGGCGGCTTGATGGGCTACAATCGCATTCCGGGTAAATACGTGGCCGGGAAAAGAGTCGACAGTGGCCTGGTGCCGGTTAACTACCTTCACCGCGATGATGCCGTCGAAATTTTAGTTGGATTCATTCAGGAGCCTGTCGCCGGAACGTTCAATGCTGTTTCGCCCGAACACCCGACGCGTGAAGCCATTTACCGAAAAAGCTGCGCTGATTTTGCTTACCAACTGCCCTATTTCATTGCTCCAGCGCAAGCGATTCCGTTTAAAGTTATCAGCCCCGCGAAGTTAATCGAGCGCACAAATTATCAGTTTCGCTATCCCGACCCATTGCAGTTCTTCTACGAATTATGACCGGAGCAGATGCCGCATTCGTGATCGGAAAAAGCCCCGCGAAGGTCTGCTCGTTGGTGTAATGGCCCGGTTTAAGGCGGCCAGAAACATAAAATACCCCTGTGCGTACCACGACCGGAATTGCTCACTCACCTGCGAATTGTGCCTGGGTAGGTAGGCCAGCAGTTGTTCTAAGTCAAAATTATCGGATGCAATGCCAACACCCGCCCGTTGCCCGTCGATGGCATTGCAGGCTTGTTCAAAATGGTTCGACTGCGGAATCATCAGGGCTGGTTTTCCTAAATAAGCTGCTTCGCAAACCGACTCAAACCCTGCTGTTGTCACAATGGCCTTACAGCGGGCCATAAAGTCCAGAAAACGCCTGCCGTCAATAGCATGAAAGGTTAGCGTTTCGTCAATAACCTGGTCAGCAACCGTCACGCCCGAGTGGAACCCATCCATCCGGATATCGGGATGTTGCTCGTGTGCCTTCAGCAATTCGACCTTCAAACCGGGTTGCGTAACGTAGGCCAGCATAAAATCGCCCTCAGTTGGTTTCAACTGCGTTACTTCCTGCCGAAGCAGGGGGGGCACGATACGCAACCGCCGGCGAGGTACATCAGGCTGTTTATCAAACGACAGGGCGAGTAACTCGTGGGCCCCAAAGCAGGTTAGTTTTGTATTGAGTTTGAACGCCTGCCGATATAACCACTGACCATCTGGTCGCTGAAAATTCGGGTGAAAGGCCATGTACTGATGTGCAACACACACCATAGGAACCGACGGGCGCAACAAAGCATACGTTAATCCGCCAAGCATTTCATAGAAATTAACGACAACATCGGGCTGCCGGGTTTCGATAGCATCGCGTACCAGCTTCAGACTGCGCCAGAATGGGCGAGCATAGCGAATAGCCTGCACCGTCGTTTTAAAGGGTTCGAGTGCGTTTGTTCCGGCATTATACACTAACCCCGGACTAAAAACGGGCGTAATGGGCGCGGTGAAGTTCTCGCTGAAAAAGGCTGGAACAGAGCGATCGGCGGTTACGCCAACCAGCGCGCCAATAACTTCATGCCCAGCCATTCGTAAAATTTGGGCCAGTGAGAGCGCCTGCGTTAAATGGCCACGACCTTCGCCCTGTATTAAAAACAAAACGCGCATAATCAGATTGAGTTAGACTTACCTTAGAATCAATTCGGATGCTATACGGGATTCCTGTTGCGCCGACACGGGTGGGGTACTGTAAGGCTTATCATCGCCTATATCAGACGTATAGTAGAGTAGGCTCCAGTTACCATCATGATCTTCCACTAAAGCGCTCAGCGATTCGACCCAGTCGCCTGAATTCATGTAGATGATTCCCTCGAAGTTGCGAATGGCGGGTTGGTGGATATGGCCGCAGATGACGCCGTCGCAATCGCGGGCGCGGGCCAACTCGGTCAACTTCTGTTCGTAATCGGAGATGTAGCTAACCGCTTGTTTGATACGGTTTTTAACCTGCTGTGAAAGCGAATAGTAGGGCAACCCACGCCAGGCCCGGTATTGATTGTAAAACTTGTTTACCCAAAGCAGGAACGTATAGCCCATATCGCCCAGATAAGCTAGCCACTTCAGTTGCGAGGTGATCGAGTCGAATACATCGCCGTGCGTCACATAGAATTTTTTGGTCCCGGAGGTGAGCTTATAATCTTTACGGATGGAAAAATTTTTACCTACTTTCAGGGGCATTATCTGGTCCAGAAAGTCGTCGTGATTGCCGCGCAGATAAATGACTTTCGTATTGTAGTGAACGATTTGTTTTAAAACCGTTTTAAAAAAAGCAGTGTGTTTCTTTTTCCAGGTACCGTACTGTTTCAATTGCCAGCCGTCGATGATGTCGCCGTTAAGGATGAGTTTCTGACAGGAATACGTCCGTAGAAAATCAGTAACTTCTTTGGCCTTCGACCCGGCAGTTCCCAAATGAATATCAGAGAGGACAATTGTTCGGAATTGTGTACTTGATTTCATGGACGAATATAAAGTCCATAAATGAACCAGGATTTATCATAATGTTACTAAATCGACATTATTATAGGCATAAAAGCTGAATCGTTCACGTTGACTTAATAAAACAACATATATGGAGAATCCCGTGCTTATTTTGGGAGCAGGCAGTTTAGGTATGACAGTCCTGGACCTATTCCAGCGTAATAATGTCGTGGTCTATGGGTTGTTAGACGATAATAAGGATCTGCACGGTAAAGAGTTTGGCGACGTGTCGGTGCTGGGTGAGACCGACGATGATGGTTTCCTGAAACTTATTGGTCACAAATGCGAAGCCTTCGTCGCTATCGGCGATGGCCGGGTGCGGAAACGATTGGTGAAGATGCTTAACGAACGGCGTAAAGTGCAGCCTATAAATGCGATTCACGATACCGCTACCGTGTCAATAATGGCTACGATTGGGCATGGCAACCTGATTGCCGCCCGTGCCATTGTCAATGCGTTTGCCGAAATTGGGCAGCATTGCCTTATTCAATCGGGTGCTATTATCGAAAGTGGAGCGAAACTCGGCGACTATGTGCAGGTCGGGACGGGTAGTATTCTAAACAGTGGTGTGGTTGTTGAAGAGGGGGCGTTTATTGGCAGTGGTGTGACCATTGTAGCCGGGGTTACGATCGGCAAAAACGCCCGCATCGGGGCGGGATCGGTTGTAGTTGAGAACGTAGATGCCGGGGCAACGGTTTTCGGAAATCCAGCCAGGAAATTGTAGAGACGCAATATCTTGCGTCTCGTGACCAGACGGTTTTGCTGACGCACAGGAGACGCAAGGTATTGCGTCTCTACTCGACGTACAATACCTCGTTGGCCAGGAAATCCTGATACGTTCGCTCAAGACCCGCTTTTAATTCGGTTGTGTGCGTCCAGCCCAGCGCATGGAGCCTCGACACGTCCATCAACTTGCGGGGGGTGCCGTCGGGTTTGTCGGTATTCCAGCGCAGTTCGCCCTCGAAGCCAACGGTTTCCTGAACCATTTCGGCCAGTTGGCGAATCGTAACGTCTTCGCCCGTACCGATGTTGATAAAGAGCTGATCGTTATAGGTTTCCATCAGGAAATAACACGCATCGGCCAGGTCGTCGGCATGAAGAAATTCGCGCATAGGCGCTCCCGTTCCCCAAACCTCAACAAAAGGCTGACTATTGATTTTTGCCTCATGAAACTTCCGAATCAGAGCAGGCAGTACGTGCGAACCCTGGAGGTCATAATTATCATTAGGGCCGTAAAGGTTGGTGGGCATAGCCGAAATGAAATTGCAGCCATACTGACTCTGGTAAGCTTCGCAAAGCTTGATACCCGTGATCTTCGCAATGGCATACGGCTCGTTTGTCGACTCCAGAAAACCACTTAACAGATATTCTTCTTTGAGCGGCTGGGGAGCTAATTTTGGATAAATACAGGATGAGCCAAGAAACAATAGTTTTTTTACGCCCGATTGATAGGCACTGTGAATAATGTTCGACTCAATCATCAGATTGTCATACAAAAACTCGGCTCGATAGCTATTATTCGCCAGAATACCCCCTACTTTCGCAGCCGCCAGAAACACATAGTCGGGGTGTTCCTGGTCAAAAAAATCGGTTACAGCCGCCTGATTACGCAGGTCTAATTCCGACGAGGTACGGGTAATGATATTAAGGTAGCCTTCTGTTTGAAGTTTACGTACAATAGCCGAACCAACCATGCCCCGGTGCCCGGCAACGTAAATACGATCCTCTCTTTTCACGATAAAGCAGTATAATGAACTGTTCGATTTATAAGCAGGCGATTTGACAAAATAATACAGCTTCGTAAAGCGTTGCAAAACTAACAAACTTAAGGCATCAATCGTTTGCCCCCACTATGTTTGCTTTTAACTTAAACTCACCAGTCTTATCTATTCTTCTAATAGTTATACTGGTGCCCGCCGTGCGGGCACAGACGAATTCTGTATCGGCGCCTGCATCGCTAACAACCGCGTCGAAGCCGGTATTAGCGCCTTCTGGGGCATCCAATCCCGCTTCCCTAACGACGCTCGGATTGCCGAGCATGTCGTCGCTGAAAGAGCAGAAAGATGCCTATATAGCTGGTATCGTGCCAGACTTAGGCTTGAAAGTGAAGCAGTTGAAAAAACTGAAGGCCAGTCGGAAAAGTAAAAACAAATTATCGAAAACAGAATATGAAGGTTTATCGATGGTTAAGGCCTATACCAAATTCGGCAGTGGCGACCGCACCATTGTGGAGGAGTTTTATATTCTGCGCGACAACGATGCGGCCAAACCTCTGTCTTATGTTCGGGATATAGTTCGCTATTACCAAAAATCGGCCCGTGTAACGAGTTCAATCGTTCGGGACGAAGGCGCGGGTTTGTTGTTGCATGGCCCTTACAAACGGTACCAAAACGGCGATTTAGTGGAAGAGGGGACCTATTATGCCGGTATGAAAGATGGCCGTTGGGAGAAATACGACGCCAATTTTATGCTCATCGATAAAACCCGATGGTACCGGGGGGTTCCCGCTGAGTCGCGTTTAGTGTTCTATGACTCAACGCACCATAAAATCAAGGAAATCATACCAATAGAATACGGCAAAGTGAAGGGCACCTATATGGCTTTTCATGAAAACGGCTTGCTGGCCGAAGAAGGTAAGTACGATAACGGCGTGAAAGTTGGTCGCTGGACGGAGTTCTACCCCGTTAACCCAAGTGGTCGCCGAATGCGTCGTAAACTCACGCAGTATGCCAGCGATCAGTGGGATGCTGGCTTTGAGCCATATACAATAACCGAATGGGATGAAAAAGGCAAAGTGACCTTTGAACGGGCGAAGGAAAAAGTTGTACAGGAAGACGAAACGGATAATTAAGTCGTAAGCCAGTTACTGACAAGTTTTTCATTTAAACACGCCCTTCGGGTCGGGTTGCCTGGCCAGTAAATCACTGAGGTAGCCTAAGTCCAGTCCGGAAACATCCAGGCTGCTGGCCTGGTGCAGGTAATCCCAGGCTTTGGTATAATCAGCTTTCAGATAATTGACAACCGATAGTTTTTGATAAGATATTGCATTGGGGTTGAGGGCAAGTGCACGCTGTAGATGCTTTTCGGCTTCAGCCAGTAAATCAGTGTTTGGCTTTTCCTGAAAGTGTTTAATCTCTACGGTTGCTAAGTCGGTCATTAGTACCGTGTTGCTGTCATCCACTGCAAGTCCTCTTCTCAGCATTCGGATGGCATCGGGCAGGTGATTTTTTTGATAACATACTACGCCTAACCCCCAATACGCATCGGCGTTCCGGTTATTGAGTAACCACGACAGGTTAAAGCGGTGGGCGGCTGTGTCTAATTTGCCATCGGCAACGTAATCCCAGCCGCGAGCGGCAAAAAAATTACTGGCGTCGGGACGGCTGGCAAAATTGCGGTCGCAATCGTTCAAAAAATGAATTTCCTGGTCGATTTGCGCTACCGTTTTCGCCCGTTCGCCAAAGAGCGGGAGCGTATTGATGAAGCCACCACTTGCATCAGTTCCCTCAGCAACCAATTCGGTGGGGCGAGCGATCCCTTCGGTCAGCTCGCGGGTGGGTTTTGATTGCCGAACTGAATCGCCCGAACGCGCCGACGTGATGAACTGCTTAGGTTGAGCTGCCGATAAAAACGGTAACGCAACTAAAGTCCACTGTATCAGATTCATCCGAACGCTCATAGAAATCAATACACGCTGTGTATGTGCTTTGGTAAAACGACAGGAGGATCTAAATTAGTGCATTCTCTCTAAATTACCGACTGCCGCCACGCGGTCCCGACCGCTTACTGCCACCGGCTCTACTCCCAGCCGAACGACCTGGTTTTGGGCTTGTTCTGAGTGTAGGGCCACTGGCAACTCTGGAGACTGGTTTCTTTGCACTACCAGGTTTTGCCTTCGTTTTTAACCCGCTTTTAGGCCTGTGCGAATTCTTTGCTTTTTTCTCATGAAAAGCGCCCAGAAAGGTTGGGTCTTCTTTCCGGCGCTGGTCGTCAATCTCGCGCAGCATAGCCTGCTGCTCATCGACAGGGGTTTCAGTTACCTCAACAGCAGGTGGCAGGGGTTTGCGGGGAATACTCATGCGAATAATTCGCTCAATTTTCTGCACATGATAGTCCTCCGCTATCGTCAGAAACGTAATAGCCTCGCCCGAGTGGTTGGCACGACCGGTGCGGCCAATGCGGTGCACATAATCTTCGTAGATGAGCGGCAAATCAAAGTTGATAACATGGCTTACCTCAGCAACATCAATACCACGGGCGGCAACATCCGTTGCAACCAGCACCTGCACATTGCCTTCTTTAAAGGCGTCCATGGCATTGATCCGGGTATTCTGGCCTTTATTGGCGTGAATGACCCGAATCTTGTCCGTCTCAACCACTTTTCGGGCCAGAAATTTATAAATATTATCGGCATTGCCTTTCGTGCGGGCAAAGATGATGACCCGCTGGAACGTGTCCTTATTAATGAGATAGTCCAGCAGATTAATCTTCGTGCGAAAGTTGGGCACTTCGTAAATCACCTGACTAACCATCTCGGCGGTTGATGCCTGGGGAGTCACTTCTACTTTAATCGGAGCCTCCAGGAATTCACCCGATAGTCGCTCAACCCGCCCGCCAAACGTGGCCGAAAACAGCAGGTTTTGGCGTTTCGTCGGAATGACTTCCAGAATTGACCGAATTTGAGGCATGAAGCCCATGTCCATCATTTTGTCGGCCTCATCGAGCACCATTGTGCGAATATCTTTCGTCACGATTTCACCCATCCGATACAGATCCATGAACCGGCCTGGAGTGGCAACGAGAATATCCACGCCTTTCCGGAGCGTTTCAATCTGTGTTTTGGGGCCAAGACCACCATATAAGGCCAAATGGCGCAGGTCGGTATACTTGCCTAACTCGCCGACAGCCTGATTAATCTGCATAGCCAATTCACGCGTCGGAGCCAGAATCAGCGCACGCGGGTTGGTTCCCTGTGCGTATTTGATTTTCATGAGAATTGGCAGCAGATAGGCGGCTGTTTTGCCGGTGCCGGTTTGGGCAATGCCCAGCACGTCGTGATTGCCCAAACTCAGCGGAATGGTCTGTTTCTGAATTGGCGTTGGCTCCGTGTAGCCCAGGTCGGCCACAGCGTTGAGTAACTGCCGGTTCAGCTCAAATTGGTCAAAAGAAGTGATTTCCATAGATGGTAGCCGCCAGTCGATGGTCAATAGATGTTAGTTACTACGGCTAATATCTATTGACCATCGACTGGCGACTTATTAAAACTGTTTCAGTACACGCTCTACGCCACTAACGTAGCCTGAGCCAAACAGATTCACATGAACGAGCAATGGGTAGAGGTTATAAATGGCCACTCGCTCATCGAATCCGCTGTAGAGCGGAAAGGCTTCGTCATAAGCCTCATAAAAACGTTCGTCGAAGCCTGCGAATAGTTTGGTGAACGCAAGGTCGGCTTCGCGGAAACCATAATAAACTGCCGGGTCGATAAGGGCCGGGTTTCCGTCTTCATTGACCAACACATTGCCCGTCCACAAATCGCCGTGAAGCAGGGCAGGCCGTTCGTTCGGAAGCAGGTCGGGCAGGCGGTCGCGGAGTCTAAACAGGGCGTCGTAGGCCTGTTTAGGTAATAATTCCTTATATAAGGCTAAACCAGCCTGGGGCAGGAGCCGATGGGCGAAAAAAAAATCGAACCCGTCGGCGGTAGGCGTGTTTATCTGGGGCAGTGAGCCAATGTAGTTGGTAAAATGTAGCCCAAATTTGGACTGCGTATGGGAATGGAGAGATGCCATCGACTGACCGAGGGTTTCCCAATAGGTTTTGGTGGGCTTTCCGGGGTCAATGTATTCCAGAATGATGAACGACTTGTCCAGATGGCGCCCGTGCCCGACAACGTGCGGAATTGTCAATGAATTGGTCTGGCGAAGAAGGTCAAGCCCTTTTGCCTCTGCATCGAACATGTCGGGCAATTCAGGGGATGAAAGTTCTGTTTGATTCCATTTGACGAAGAAAACTCCTTCCGACGAAAACACCTGCGCTGCTGTGTTGATGTCGCCACCGGATAAAAACTGCATATCAAACACGTCGACTGAGTGGCCTACTGCTGAAAATAGAATGCTTTCAAAAAAAGAGAATTGCTCGTCGCCCCAGAAATCCATGCGTAATTTGCGTAGCGGCTGTATCTACAAATGCCATTCCTCTAAGGTATCGTATTTTAGAGCACAACCGTATAATCAACATCATTTTTATGAACGCACAAATTCAGCATCTCTACGACATTGCCCGAAAACCCGAACGACGCATTATTGGCCTGATGTCGGGGACTTCGCTCGATGGCCTCGATGTGGCCCTTTGCCGAATTTCGGGCTGCGGTTCTGATACGCATGTTTCTCTGGAACGTTTTGCTACCGTGCCATATGCCGATGACCTGAAGAACAGTATCCGTACTGTTTTTGCCAAACAAACCATTGACTTTGAGCAGCTTTGCCTGCTTAATCCGTATATCGGGCGGCTGCATGGTCAAATCATTATCGACTGTTTGCAGGCGTGGCAGATTGCGCCCAATGCGGTGGACCTTGTAGCCAGCCACGGCCAGACGGTTTATCACGCCCCCAAAAGCCAGCACCAGCAGGACAAGTTTCCCAATGCCACCCTGCAAATTGGGGATGGCGACCATGTGGCCGCCATAACGGGGATCATTACGCTCAGCGATTTTCGGCAAAAACACGTAGCACACGGGGGCGAGGGCGCTCCCCTGGCTGTTTATGGCGATTATTTTATGTTCTCAACGCCCGGCGAAAACCGCATTCTGCTAAACATGGGTGGTATTGCCAACTTTACCTATTTACCTGCTGATGGTGATGCTACCCATGTATTCACAACCGACACCGGGCCGGGCAACACGCTCCTGGATGCCTACGCCCGAAAACTGCTGGGTAAAGCTTACGACGAAGACGGTAAACTGGCAGCTCAGGGGCAGGTTAATAAAAATCTGCTCCATGAACTAAAAAGAAATGCTTTTTTCGATGCCCCATTTCCCAAAACAACCGGGCCTGAAGTCTTTAACGAGCCTTATGTTGAGGACGCTCAGACCCGTAGCCAAACGACCCAATTGTCTCCCGCCGACCTAATGGCTACGCTTGTTCAATTCAGTGCCGAAACCATTGTCGAGGCTATCAGGCGCGTGATGCGTGAAGGAGAAACGTACCGCAACGCCGGACCGCATATCTACATGAGCGGGGGCGGAATGCATAATCCTGTACTCACGGGCGCCCTTCAACAACTCCTACCCAACTGCGTTTTTGGCCACACCAATGAACTTGGCATCAATGGCGATGCGAAAGAAGCGGTTTTGTTTGCCGTGCTGGCCAACGAGAGCATAGCCGGAGGAAATACCTCGTTTGGAGACCGGCAAGGCGTTCCAACAGTTTCGATGGGAAAAGTAAGTTTTCCGGGGTAGTTCCAGGTTAACCTGAAAGATTGAACATGAAACCTGGAACTAACTTTTTGGCCTGAACACCTTCATCTTTCCCTCGTTTGTTGTTAGAAATGGTCCGCCAATGAGGTCGATGCAATAGGGAATGGCTGGAAAAACAGCGGACAGGCATTCCCCAATCGCTTTGGGTCTTCCTGGCAAGTTCAGAATAAGCGTTTGATTGCGGATGCCAGCCGTTTGGCGGGATAAGATAGCCGTTGGCACATAGTTAAGACTCTCCTGGCGCATCAGTTCTCCAAAGCCGGGCAGCATTTTCTGGCAAACGGCTTCGGTCGCTTCGGGGGTTACGTCGCGGAGGGCCGGGCCGGTGCCGCCCGTTGTGACAACTAAGCAGCAACCTTTCCCATCAGCTAACTCAATCATAGTCGCTTCGAGCTGGTCCTGCTCGTCGGGAATAACACGGTAAATGGGCTCCCAGGGGCAGGTCAGCCAGTCGGTTAACAAACTAACAACGGCTTTACCCGGAGTGTCTTCGTAAACCCCCGCGCTGGCCCGGTCGGAAACGTTTATAATGCCGATACGAATCATAGCCTAAAATGGTTACTGTAGAATGTTAGCATTGACCAATCATTCTACAGTAACCAGTATAGAGTAACCATTAATTCAAAACTTCTTCCGTTTCAACGCCAAATCATGGGCGGTGTCGTAGTAGGAGCGTAGGCTGCTCCAGTCGAAAACGTCGGCGATGCTTTCCACACGGTTGCGTTGCTGGATGCGGTCGCGCTGAGCCATTCTAACAAACCGGTAAAGTACGTCGGCTAACTGATCGGCCGCTTCGTTGAAATTCTGCGTCCGTCGGTTAATGACATAAATGCCCCGGTTTTCGTAGTCACGCATGATTTGCATGATAAAATCGCCAAAGCCCGACTGGTCGCTCGTGACAGTTGGAATACCCCGCACCACGCATTCTAAAGGGGTATAGCCCCAGGGTTCGTAATAACTGGGAAAAACGCCGAGGTGACAACCCCGCACAAACTGGCTGTAGTCAAGCCCAAACAGAGGATTCGTAGAGGCAATAAAATCGGGGTGGTACACGATTTTAACCCGGTCATACTCATTGTTGACTAAGTTGGCCTGCCGGATAAACCGCGTCATATCGTCTTCCTGCACCAGATTATGCGTTACAAAGGGCGGCAGGTGTTTGGTTTTCCAGCTTTGCACTGTCCGCCGGAGCCGGAGTCGCCAGTATTCATCCACGAAATTGTTCAGATCAGGCAGGGTTGTGCCCTGCGGGTCGGAAGCAGCCGCCTGGAAGAGCCGCTCACCCACTTGTTTTTCGATGCTCTCGCAGGTTTCCTGAATTTCATCGAGCAGGGCACGCGAGTGCAACACATCGGGATTGATGGACGTATACGGCTGTTTCGTCACCATGAACATCACGATGGTCATGTCCATGTTGGCTTCCCGCATTCGGACGTTCAGTCGGGAGAGGGCCTCAAGCGTTAGGTCGTAGCCTTTGTTGGAGAATTCAAAACGACCCGATGTGAAGAAATAAAGCGTTTTTTCCAGATCGAATGAATAACTCTGGAAAAAATGGCCCATCACGAATTCGTGAATCTTCTGCTTGTATCGAACGTGCAGGTTTTGAAATTCGTGGACAGCCGCAAACCGAGTGACGTTCAGGCCGTTGGGCAGAACAAGGTCGGGATTTCGGCCCAGAAAAACTTCGCATTCCCGCGCCGTTACGTCGCTAACCGTTGTGAATACGTGCGATTGCAGGGCGGCTAATCGCTCAATGGTTGCCTGGGTTTCAATGCCGTAATGCTGGGCTTCGCGTTTCCAGTCGAAAAAGGGGAGTTTGCCATAAAAGCCTGGTTCGTTCTGAGCCAGATACCGCCCAAGCATGGTGGCATGGGTCGTGAATACCGTAGCGACTTTTACATTATTCTTACGTAAATCGGGTAAGCCCGTGCTGGCCATCCACTCGTGAAAATGAGCTACGAAATCAACGCGTTTGGCATGACCTTCGGCTAACAGGGTGATGAACACCCGAACCATTTCACCAAACGCAATAGTCTGATTAACAAGGTCCTCAACGTTCAGGGTAGATAACTGATGATTGATCCAAAGCTGCGTTTTTATTTCGTTGAGTTGGGGAACGCTGATGCTGCTGATGTCAAACAGGACTACGCGCGGACGACCTGTAACGAGCCAGTAGCCATATTCGACGCGATGTCCCAACTCCCGCATCTTACGAACGGTTTGGCCGATCTCGGTCTCATCGGAGTCAGTGATAGGCTCAAACTCGGCGGCTGCCCGTTGTGGAAAATAGGGGCCTAAGGCAACGTAGTTATCGTCCCACTTTTCGACCATTGCCGGCACTTTCGACCGAATAACCGTGTAAATCCCACCTACCTGATTACACACCTCCCAGGCAATCTCAAGTAGTAACTTCCGCTTCGATGTTGAAAATACCGCTTCCAAATTAGTTAATTGTTTTAGCAAAAAGGTAACTTAAGTTGACGTGGCCCGTCTTTGTCCTGCAAGTAAATGATATAAACAAGAAAAGATAAATTTGTTTATTTTAAATAAGACCTGGCGTCGGTCACCTGCGTTTGTTGATTAGCGGACAGCGTGTAATTAAAGCCTGGCTGAATACTGAATGCACCGTGTTCACCTTGCTTGTTTACGGCCAGAAAGCCAACCTGTATGTCGTTGAATTCCTGCTTCTTAACAATTCGCAGGGCGGCTTCTTCACAGGCTTGCTGAGGTGTTCGGCCCTGGCGCATCAGCTCCACCACCAAAAAAGAACCACAAGTACGCATCACCAATTCACCTAAACCGGTTGCACAGGCACCACCAATTTCATTATCAACAAAAAGACCAGCCCCAATAATCGGTGAATCGCCTACACGACCATGCATCTTGTAAGCCAGCCCACTGGTTGTGCAGGCCCCCGACAGATTCCCCTGACTGTCGATGGCCAACATGCCGATAGTGTCGTGCCGCTCGATGTTGGCAATGGGTTTGTACTTAGCCGTTCTGAGCCATTCACGCCATTCCTGTTCAGCTTTCTTAGTGAGCAGATTTTCTTTTTTAAACCCCTGAGCGAGCGCAAAGCGGAAGGCTCCCTCGCCACTGAGCAGAACGTGGGGCGTTTTTTCCATAACGGCCCGCGCTACGGAAATAGGGTGCATAATGTGTTCCAGAAATGTCACCGAACCTGCGTTGCCTTTCTCATCCATAATGCAGGCGTCGAGGGTAACGTGGCCATCGCGGTCGGGTCGGCCACCGTAGCCCACGCTCATGTCTTCGGGATCGGCTTCGGGTACGCGAACACCCGCTTCAACAGCGTCTAAAGCACGTCCTCCCCGGTCCAGAACGGCCTGAGCAGCCGCATTCGCTTTGGGTTGTTTCCAGGTCGAAAGTACCAGAGGACCGGGGATGGGTGGGCTGGCAACCAGGGAATTCGTAGCGGAACTGGCTACGGGCCGGACAGTACTGAATGAGAAGGAGGGAAGCAGCCCGGCCAGCGAACTCAAAGTCAGGAAACGGCGTCGATTTACCATAGATAGGAAGCTTATGGCCCAAAATAAAGGAATTAACGGTTGGCATTTACTACTTTTAGCCAATTTATTCAAAAGCTGACATGACCCTGCCCGACAAACATATATTACTCATGGATGGCCCCGACAGCAAGGGCTTGATTTATCAGGTGACGGGTGTGCTTTATGGGCATAACCTTAACATTATTCATAATGATGAGTACGTTAGTCCGTCGGGTCAGTTCTTTATGCGGACCGAGTTTGAGGCCGGAGTCGCGCCCGACGAGTTCGACAACGAGGCCCTGCTAACCGAGTTGCAGACGACCATTCGTGGTCCTGGAATTACCTTCCGACTGAATCCGAAACGCAGGAAAAACATTGTCGTGATGGTCACTAAGGAGCATCACTGTTTGGGAGAGTTGCTGATTCGCTACGCTTTCGATGAGTTGGATGCTGATATTCTGGCGGTTGTGAGCAATTATAACACTCTGCAGCCTTTAGTCAGTAAATTCGGTATTCCGTTTCATTATGTGTCGCATGAGGGCAAAACCCGCGAAGAGCATGAAGAAGCCATTTTACGGACGCTGGCGCTCTATGATCCGGAATATGTAGTACTGGCCAAATACATGCGCGTGCTGACGCCGGATTTTGTCAATTACTTTCCGAATCGGATTATCAATATTCACCATTCCTTCCTGCCCGCCTTTGTGGGAGCCAATCCCTATCGGCAAGCCTACGAACGTGGCGTAAAAATCATTGGCGCAACAGCCCATTTCGTTAACAATGAACTGGATGAAGGACCGATTATTGCCCAGAATGTGAAAGAAGTAGACCACCGGCACACAGCCGCCGACATGGCAACAGAGGGCAAAGACGTCGAAAAAATCGTGTTGTCGCAGGCGTTGAAATTAGTCTTCAACGATCGCGTCTTTATTGCCGGAAACCGGGCCATAGTGTTGTAGCGCGGGTTTCCACGGCAGCCGCCGACCGTCCGCGCTACAACGCAGCTTGCCTAACAACCGCCCGAATTTTCTCCTCATTCGCTTCTGTATATTCGTATTCGCCGGGAACGGCAGACGCCATCGAAACTGACGGCTGACGGTAGTTCATTCGGCTATCCCGTTTTTGACTGCCACTCAGGTGCAGCGCATCAACCCCCGCCTTAATCAATTGTCTGGCGTTTTGGGCATTTACGCCCGCTCCGGCCATTAGCTCGATTCGTCCGGCTGCCTGTCTGGCTAATTGATTTAATACGGAAACGCCCGCTTCGGCCGTCTGATGCTGGCCTGACGATAGAATTCGGACGGCACCCGTGCGGATTATGGCTTCGAGGGCTTCGAGCGGGTTGCGGGTCATGTCGAAGGCCCGGTGGAAGGTAACGGGCAATGGCTCAGCTAATTCGACTAATTCCCGTGTTCGATGTTCATCGACGGTACCGTCGGCCTGTAATAAGCCCAGTACAACGCCATCGGCGCCCAATTCTTTAGCCAGCGCAATATCTGCTTTCATAACGGCTAACTCACTGTCGGTGTACAGGAAATCGCCCCCGCGAGGCCGAATCATCACATAAAACGGGATAGTCAGGTGCTGGCGGACCAGATTAATCAATCCCGCACTGGGCGTTGTACCACCATCGGCCATGCCACCGCATAGCTCAATCCGGCTGGCCCCGGCTTGTTGGGCTATCAGGCAGGAGTCGAGTGAATAGGCACAAACTTCGATTGTCATCAGTAGCGGACAGGGGGACAGGGCGAACAAAACATACACGAAATGAAATAAGTAAAAGCAAGTCTAAAGTTTCATCGTTAAAAATATATTCACATTACCACAAACAAACATCGGTTTTGTGCGTTAATCGCCTAAATCCCGGCAAACGAATCGCTGATAAACATTTTTGCTAAAAATAGCTTGGATATTAACTGTTTTTTTACTTTTGCACCCTCATTAAGAAAATAGCCATTAAAATACGGACACACTATGTACTGGACACTCGAACTGGCATCTTACTTAGAAGATGCCCCCTGGCCCGCCACCAAAGACGAACTGATTGACTATTCGATTCGCTCCGGTGCCCCCCTCGAAGTTGTCGAGAACCTACAGGAACTCGAAGACGATGGGCAACCCTACGAAAGTATTGAAGAAATTTGGCCGGATTATCCAACCAAAGATGACTTCTTTTTCAACGAAGATGAATATTGAGCCTTTGGGCGGTTGCCTTACAAAAAAGGCGTAATCCTAAACGAATGGATTACGCCTTTTTTATGTGGTGCGAGCAGAAGCCCGCAAAGCCGCAGGCTAAGCCATACGGATAAAATACTATACACCTTAGCCTACGCGGACCAGCGGTCCATGCTACAAGGGCTTCGATGTTGTCTCGTGCTTTTTGCTCTTCACCGCCCGATCATATTTTTTAGGAGCGTACAGAAAGCCGAATACTTCGGCTCCTTCCCTCGTATGCACTTTATGGTGGATGTAATGCGCCCGCATAATGCGTTGCATGTAGCGGCCGCTGGTATCAATTTTCAGCTTCACCCGCCGATGAACGATTACGTCGTGGAAAATAAAATAAAAGACCCCGTAGAGAGTAACACCCGCCCCGATCCAGGCCAGAAACTGCCACTCAGGAAATTCAACACCGATAAGAATCAGACTGATGGCGGTCATGCTGAACACAACGGCGAATAAATCATTCATCTCAAAAAAACCGTTGTGATGATTGTGGTGGTCGCGGTGCCAATGCCACAAAAAACCGTGCATTACGTATTTATGGGTGAACCAGGCAATGCCCTCCATGAAGCCAAAAGTCCCTAAAACCAACGCAACGTTTACCAGCATTTTAGTGTTTCTATAAAATAAATAAATGATGTAAACTGGATAATGAACAATGCTTTTCTTAGCGAATATTCAGTCTATATAGTTCATTATTCATTCACTTGGTAACGGTTTGTTTTGACGAAAAGTTAACGCAAACTAACAGAGTTTTTCAACGTAAAAGAGAGATACTGCCCGAACACTTGCAAGTTTGTTGAAAAGCAGTATCTTTATCCCAATTCAGTGCTCAACCAGATGAACCCATCGGTTATGGACTATCAGGCACTCAAAAACCTGGTCAGACGGGGAGAGGGTAGCAATTTAGAGTTCAAGCTGAAAACAAATCATCCCGAGAAAATAATTCGGGGCGTGGTCGCCTTCGCGAATACAAATGGCGGTATCATGCTTATCGGTGTCGGCGACGACAAGAAAATTCCGGGGCTGAAATACGCCGATGAGGACGAATATCTGCTCGTCCGGGCCATCAACAAATACTGTTTTCCGCGCATCTCCTACACCATCGACCGGGTGCAACTCTACGACGAACGTGAAGTTCTCGTGATTCGGGTACCCCGCAGCCCCACTCGCCCACATTACATCATTCCTGACCCGGACAATCCGGATGACAAAAAGGCTTACGTGCGCGTGGGCGACAAATCGGTGCAGGCCAGCCGCGAAGTGCGCGAGATTCTGAAAGGCGAACAGGCCGAGCGCGGCATTCGCTTCAGCTACGGCGAGAAAGAGAAAAAACTCATGCAGCATCTCGGCGAGCATAACAGCATCACCGTCGATTTATTCGCGTCTGTCGCTGGCATTTCGCGCCGGATTGCCTCCCGAACGCTCGTCTTGCTGGTTTTGGCCAATGTGCTGGAGATTCACCCCAGCGATGTAATGGACCAATACACGACGCGGGCCATGCAGTAAAATTGGGTATATGTTGGGAAAGTCTTACTTTGTGATGCTCAGTTAAGCGTATCGCAAAATCAACGACTATGTCCAAAACCGCCATCGCCCATAAGCCGTTTATCCCCGCCACCGAGTCGCCAGCGGAGTTCACCCTCAAGGCCATTATTACGGGGGCCGTATTTGGCATTTTGTTCGGGGCCGCCACCGTCTACTTATCCCTTAAAGCGGGCTTATCGGTATCGGCATCTATTCCGATTGCCGTACTGGCCATTTCGCTCGGTCGTCGGTTTCTGAACACGACCATCCTCGAAAACAACATTATTCAAACGACGGGTTCAGCGGGCGAGAGTATTGCGTCGGGGGTGGTGTTCACCATGCCGGGTTTTCTGTTCCTGACCAACGGCAGCGGGGCTGATTTCTTCAACTACTGGACAATTCTGACACTGGCAATTCTGGGCGGGCTGATTGGCACGCTCATGATGATTCCGCTGCGTCGGTCGCTGATCGTGCAGGAACATGGCACCTTACCCTACCCCGAAGGAACGGCGTGTGCATCGGTGCTGATTGCGGGCGAGAAAGGGGGCGATTTTGCGAAAACGGCCTATCAGGGCCTGGGCGTTGCGCTGTTGTATGCGTTGCTGCAGAAAGTGCTGCACGTTATCGCCGAAGTGCCGGTCTGGGCAACTAAACAAACAAACCGGTATTTTCCGTCAGCGCAGGTTGCCGGTGAGATTACGCCGGAGTATCTGGGTGTTGGCTACATCATCGGCTTTAAGATTTCGGCGGTGTTGGTTGGCGGTGGTATTCTGGCCTGGCTGGGGCTGATTCCGCTGCTGGCGTCGGTTGTTCCCGGCGATACGATTGCCCTGCAATTGCAGAAACTTGGCTACCTCGCTAATCTGCAAACGGCGGGCGGACCGGGCGGCTGGAATCCAGCAACGCATACCTTTACGGATACGGCTGCGGCTATTTATCGGGCCTACATCCGGCAGATTGGCGCGGGAGCCGTTACGGCGGGTGGGTTCATGACGCTTCTTAAAACCATTCCGACGATTGTCTCCTCCTTTAAACAAAGTTTTACCCGATCGTCTATCAACGCCATTGAAAAAGAAGATGCGTTGAGTGGAAGTAACCGGGTGCCGCGTACCGAGCAGGATTTGAGCGTTCGTATTGTTATTATCGGAAGTATTGCGCTGACTGCCTTGATGGTTATTCTTCCGCAAATTCCCGGCGATTCGCTGCTGACTAAGTTATTGATTGCCGTACTGGTGATTGTTTTCGGCTTCTTTTTTGTGACCGTTGCCAGCCGGATTGTAGGCCTGATTGGGTCGAGTTCGTCGCCGGTGTCGGGCATGACCATTGCCACCATCATGGGAACATCGCTCGTGTTCATTGGTTTTGGGCTGACGGGTAAAGTGTATGAACCCGCCGTTTTGGTCGTGGGCAGCATGATTTGCGTAGCGGCTGCCAACGCGGGGGGCACGTCGCAGGATTTGAAGACAGGTTATTTAGTTGGCGCAACGCCCAAATACCAGCAAATGGCCCTGTTTATTGGGGTCATCGTCTCGTCGTTAGTGGTGGGCGCGACCGTGAAGGTTCTCGATACACCTACGCCCGATTTGCTGGCGCAGGGCATCACCCACGCCATCGGCTCCGACAAGTTTCCGGCCCCGCAGGGAACGCTTATGGCTACGCTCATCAAAGGCCTCCTCTCCTTCAACCTCGACTGGCAGTTTGTGCTGGTTGGGGCCTTCATTGCCTTTGTGTTCGAGTTAGTTGGTGTCAGTGCGCTGGCGTTTGCCGTTGGACTCTACCTGCCGCTGTCAACCACGCTGCCGATTTTTATTGGCGGACTCGTTAAGGCCATCGCCGAGTGGAACGCGAAACGGAAGGGCACCGTCGAAGAAGACCCTGATCTGGGCAAAGGCAACCTGTTCGCAACCGGGTTGGTTGCCGGGGGTGCCCTTGCGGGCGTCGTGGTAGCCCTGCTGTCGGTCAATGAGTCAATTTACAATGGCCTGACAGCGATGACGCTGGAGCCTGCACTGGAAGGGGCTTTGGGCGAAGGCGGGTATATGCTCCTGGGTGCCCTCGCGTTTGCCGGACTGGCTTTTATTTTATGGCGCATTGCAGAGAGCAGGCGTTGATTGATTGTTTTTGTTCACTCCTTCCAACCGTTCTCAATCATGCTGAATGCGCTCTCGTCCTCCTTATACCGTATTGCCTCCTGGAAAACGCTGCTACTGGCTATTGTGCTGTATATACCATTTAATACCTACTTCCTGAAAAATCTGGAAGCGCGGATGAACGCCTTAGCCGGAAAAGAGATTGGCCCAATCGACCTATTGTTCGACTATAATCCGGCTAAAATCAGTCAGATGGTAGCCGACTATGGACCTGAAGGGCGGGCTGTATATGCTCAGGGAGCAATGGTCGTTGATACAGCTTATCCACTTGTTTACACGTTCCTATTCTGCATCGTTCTCTCACTGCTATTCCGAAATCGGTCTTACGCGCCGTTTCAGTTGGTTAACGTGCTGCCCGTTGGGATTTTATTATTCGACCTGCTCGAAAACGCCTGCATTGTCTATTTGCTTAAAAGCTATCCAAGTTCGTCAGCGGGGATGGCATCGCTATGCTCGATATTCACCAACCTAAAATGGGTTATGACGGCGGTCTTTTTGGTACTGGTCATATATGGCGTGCTGCGGTTGGTTGTGGGTAGAAGGGAAACTGTGCTGGAGAAAGACTACTAACATTCTATGTCAACTGCCCAACGGCTCATAGAAAATTAACCGATTCTGAAGCTGAGTTACTTGATGCTGAAGGTTCTCAACCCGTTCCAGCAATTCACTTACCACGTCTAAGTCGTCGGGATGAATCGACAAATCCTGGTGCAGCCGAACAAATTTTTCTAAAAGCGGCAGTTGTTCGGGCTGCACATAGACTGCCTGTTCAACAGTAATTGTTTCGACAAGGCCGCGTTCTTCCAGCGTCTGGATGAAAGCAATTCCGACATGATGATAGACGCAGAATTCGCTGATGGATATTAAATTAGGTTGCATGGGAGATAAGGTCAAAGGCTGGCTAATTTTCGGAATAGTTCTTTCTGCTCATCGGTCAGGTTAGTTGGCAGTTTGATTTGCCACTGCACGTAGAGGTCGCCAAACGAGCCTTCCTGTTTATATACAGGAAACCCTTTGCCCTTCAGCCGGACTTTGGTGCCGTTCTGGGTTTCGGGCGGTATAGTGACTTTCACTTTACCGTCCAGCGTGTCAATGATTTTTTCGCCCCCAAGCAGGGCCGTGTACAGATCAATCGCTTCATCGACGTATAAATCATTGCCTTTGCGTTTGTACCGGCTATCGTCGGCAATAACGAACGTAATGTACAAGTCGCCATTGGGACCGCCGTTCATACCCGGCGAACCGTAGCCTGCCAATTTAATTTTCTGCCCATTCTCGATGCCTGACGGGACCGTAATGCGAATATTTTTCCCATCGACGGTCAGCGTTTGCTTATGCGTTGTATAAGCATCGCGCAGGTTCAGATGCAGCTCAGCCTGGTAATCCTGCCCCCGGAACGTGGCCTGTTGCCGATTACTTTTAGGGCCGCCCTCCTGCCCAAACATAGACGAAAGAAAATCCGAGAAACCGGCCCCGCCAAACCCATCCGAAAAGTCATAGTCGCCGGTGTTGCCGGAGGTGGATTGCGGGCGTTGCTGCTGTTGCTGTGCATCTCTATGCCGGGCCTGCTCAAACTGCTCGGC
The DNA here is from genome assembly GCF_054781775.1 of Spirosoma areae. Lineage (NCBI taxonomy): Bacteria > Pseudomonadati > Bacteroidota > Cytophagia > Cytophagales > Cytophagaceae > Spirosoma > Spirosoma areae. The sequence goes on from NZ_BAAGTT010000024.1 coordinate 384,573, forward strand.
ATGTTGCCAGTCTTTGCCGTACTGGTCATATTTTTTGCGCTTTTCGGCGTCACTCAGCACTTCGTTAGCTTCGTTAAGCTGCTGAAATTTCTTATTGGCCTCCGCGTCGTTCGGATTCAGGTCGGGGTGATGTTTGCGGGCCAGTTTTCGGTAGGCTTTCCGAATGTCGTCGTCCGAAGCTGTTTTCGGAACGCCCAGAAGGCTGTAGTAGTCGATAAAGTCCATACGGGGTGGGGGCTGGCTGTAGTGGTATCCGGTCTTATAAACTCGGAAGGGGAGGGGAAGGTTGTGTTGAAGAGTAGATAGGGAGACTGCTCTAACGGAAAAAGCTGTGCTTAGCTAACAGCACTTACTCGTTTCGGCATGACTCGCTACCTTCCAAAACCGTTCTCAAATAGAAAGTTTAAACAGCTTCTATCGTATCTTGCAATCCAACAAAATCATTTCCCTAAACCCTATGAAAACCGCTCGTCTGCCCCTCCTTTTCTTCGGCTGCGCCCTTACCTGTTTCAGTCTGTTTGCCCAAACTACGGCCAAAACCGGCTCACTATCCGATGTTGGTTTTATGGAAGGGCGTTGGCTGGGTACGTTTAATGGCGGCCCCATCGAAGCGGCCTGGATAGCGCCCGCTGGGGATAACCTCGCCGGGTTTATGCGGATGATGCGCGACAACAAAGTGACGATGTACGAAATGCTGATTTTTGAACAAACCGAACAGGGGCCGGTGGTGCTGGTAAAGCATTTCAAACCTGGCCTGATCGAGCAGGAAGAAAAAGACAAATCGGATCGCTACAAATTCATCGAAGCGAGTACCAACCGCGCCCTGTTTGAAAAAGAAGATGGCTCCATCCGCATCATCTACGAAAAACGGTCTGCTGATCAATTAGTCATTCAGCGGGGCCAGCAAAAAGCGGGCAAGTGGGACTTTACCGACTTGTTTGTGTTCAACCGCGTTCGGTAGACCGTGAATAAACAAAGGCTTATTGCCGTTCAAATTGATACGTTTTGCCCGGCTCCAGCAACGGATGCGGCCCTTCGAGGCTGTTATCAGAAAGCGTATAAGCGGCATTCTCGAAAAATACCTCGGCAATCCAGGGTTCAAACCGAAATTCGAAGTCGTTATGGGCTTTGTTCGTAATAGGAAAAACAGAATAGCGGTCCGGGCAAAGTTCAAACCGTAATGAAATCGCTTCGGCGGGTTGTTTCGCAAAATGGGCCTGCCCGTCGGCGTTGGTCATTCCCCGGCGGATGTCGGTGCCGTTTTTAACCGCGCAGTCAACATAACGCAGGATTTGTTTGTTCGGATCGGCAATACGGACGGTGATCGTAGTGCCCGGAACGGTTCGGCTGGAAACTAAGGCAAAATCTTTTGGCGGACGTGGGCGGCTGGTCAGCATAACTTGATTACCCTGCTGTTTCCAGGTGCCGCGCCCCATTCGGTCGAGTGCGCCGTAAGCGAAAAAGAACTCAAACGTAGAATCGGCGTTGAGTCTGATGCCTGACCCTACTTCCCGAACGCCCAATAGAGAGTATTCTCCGGTTATTGGCTTTTGGGTGGATTGAGCGTTTGAAGAAGTCATAATGAGGCAAACGAGTAGTGAAACGACTGGTATAGGAACAGGTAGTACCATGGCTTGTCTATTTTGTATTCAAAGCTACAGCCCCTGGAAGGTGACCAAAAGGGCCACTTGCTACCTGGAGGTGAATCGCTAATAAACAGAGGAGAATTACTCTTAACTCACAGTTCTTAAGGAATATAGTATGAATCAGGCTCCCTACACCATTCCCGACCAAACCCGCATTGGTCATGTTCACCTGAAAGTAGCCGACCTCGACCGTGCCCTGGCTTTCTATCGCGACTTGCTGGGTTTCTCGCTCATAACCCTATATGGCAAAGAAGCCGCGTTTATTTCGGCTGGGGGCTACCATCATCACATCGGGTTGAATACGTGGTACAGCAAAGACGCGCCACCGGCCCCGGTTCGGTCGGCGGGGCTTTTTCATACGGCCATTGTCTACCCGACCCGCCGGGATTTGGCGGTGGCATTGCAGCGACTCATCGACGCAAAATATCCCATTACAGGCGCGTCGGACCATGGCGTATCGGAAGCGATCTATCTCAACGACCCGGATAAAAACGGTGTTGAACTCTACTGGGACCGCCCGCGGGAACAATGGCCGCATAAACCCGATGGCTCCGTCGAGATGTTCACGCATTCGCTGAATTTGGAGGGGTTGCTGGCGGAGTTGGCGTAATTTTTTGCAGCGACTCTACCGGAGCAGTTCAGCCGGTAGCTGACGGATGTGGCGAACCTGGATATTCCGATAAAAGACTTCGGCTCCTTCTGACTGAAGCTGAATTTTACCTTTTGTAAGCGGTACTACCTGCCCATCAATCAGATGCCGCGTATGAGTCAGCATCAGGTTGACCTTGCCATTCAGAACATGCAGGCACGTATCGCCCACACAATAGAGGTCAACCACATTCCATTGGCCCGATGGTTTTTCGTTGTCCGGCTGTTTGAGGCATGAACGCCCGACCGGCGTTTTATCCTGAAAGGTGATGGGTGTGGCATCGGGCTGATAGACGTACTTTCCGTTGTCGTCTTTGCGGGCGGCAATATCGGCCAGCACATTCATCACTCCCCAGTAGTCACCACAATCCCCTTCCTGAATCTGAAGCTCAAACGATTCCATCCAGAGCATAGGCGTTCCGTGCGGCCCGACGCTGTGGTACAGCAGTCCACTATCGCGGGGCTGGTCGAGTTTAGGCGGCCATTTTTTATTTCCCCACTTAAATTCCAACCGAAGATGGTAGTTCTCAAACTCAGCCAGTGTATTGATGCCGCCGAAGGTTTCGCCCGATATTCGTAATGCGGATTTGCCATCTACCTTCGTCACCGAAAAAACGTGGTTTGGATCGTTGTCCAGACCAATCGGCGAAGCTTGTTTATCCTGGCTGCCAGCAATGTATGGCCGATCAAGATACGTTTCCCAGCCGTCGAAGTCTTTTCCGTTGAATAATGACTGCCACTTACCCGAATTCGAGGTAGATTGCGCGTTCAGCAACGCAAGGGGAAACAGACTGAGACATCCGGATAGGAAGAGCAATTTCATGATCATTCGATGTGTAGCAAAGAGAAATTAAGGGGATACTAAACTCTTAAAACAGAATGCCCTAATCACAAGCGATTAGGGCATTCTGTTTTTTAAAGGGATTGCAGTTTTAAATTCCGCCAGCGGACTTTGATGCCACCACCATCATGGATTTGCAGGGCAACCGAACCGTTGCCCTGACCAATCTTCTCATCGTGAAAATCGACCATCGGCTGCCCGTTGAGGAACGTCTGTACATGGTCGCCTTCTACCCGAATGCGAAGCGTATTCCACTCGCCGGGCTTCAGAATAGTCTCCTTTTCGTCGGGAATTTGAACCAGCCAGTTCCGGCCATAGGATTCGTAGATTCCGCCCGTATCGTGGTTTGGTGGCGCCACTTCGACCTGCCAGCCGCTAATTTTCGTTCCGTCGATGGTCGAGCGGAAAAAGACGCCACTGTTGCCATTGGCTTCCTGCCTGAACTCCAGCGAGAGGTCGAAGTTTTTGTAGAATTTCTCGGTGGCCAAATACCCATACTTCTTATCGGGACCGCTTTCGCAGACGAGTTCGCCGTTGTCGACGTACCATTTTTCGGTACCGTATATTTTCCAGCCCTTGAGGTTTTTACCGTTGAACAGGTTTTTCGTTTTGGTCGGAGCCGCCATCACAAACAACGCGAGCAGCAACACGGCAGTGATTGATTTCATCATGTGTTGTAAAACGATTAATAAAGAGTTTAACGTGAGGCCATAATTAGGCAAACCGGTGCCGGAACGCTTACCGACTGGCCCGTATAGGTCAGCTTGCCCGTTTTCTGGTCGCGCCTGAAAATAGTGATCGTATCACTATCCTGATTGGCTACGAACACAAAGTCGCCTTTGGGGTCGATCAGGAAATTGCGCGGGGTTTTTCCTTCGGTTGATTGGTTGCCAATTTTGGTTAATTTACCATCCGTACTAATGGCGAAAATAGCCAGCGAATTGTGCCCCCGGTTCGATTGATAGAGAAACTTACCATTCGGATCAACGTGAATGTCGGCGCTGGTGTTTTTCCCGGTAAAATCGGCAGGCAAGGTGCTTACGTTATCGGTAAGCAGCGTCAGAGCGCCGGTTTTGGCATCGCGCGAAAACACCGCTACCGCCGACGTCAGTTCTTCAACTAAATACGCGAATTTCCCATTTGGATGAAACGTAAAATGGCGCGGCCCTGAACCGGGTTTTACAGTTGCAAACGGCATTTGAGCCGGTTTTACTTTGCTGGCTTTTACATCGGCTTCGTAAATATGGAGTTTGTCGGTACCCAGATCGGCCACGTAGACGAAGCGATTATCAGGCGCAAGCGTGACCGAATGAACATGCGCTTTTTCCTGCCGTTCCGGGTCGGGTCCGGTCCCGGAATGTTGAACGCTATCGGTGGGTGCACCCAGCGTGCCGTTGGCGTTGATGGGCAATACCGCCAGGCTTCCTCCACCATAATTAGCGACAAAAGCTGTTTTGCCGGTTTGGTCGACACTAATGTGACAGGGCCCCCGTCCTACTGACGACTGGTCATTCAAAAATTTTAGTTTACCGGTAGCCTGGTCTACGGCATAAGCGCTAACACCCGTTGGGGCACCGCCTGCTTCATTCACCGAATACAAGAACTTTCCGGTGGGATGAAGGGCCAGAAAGGATGGACTTTTGGCGTTGGAGACGGATTGCAGCGGCTTCATGGTGCCTGCCTTCCGGTCAAATTCAAACACGTAAACCCCCTCGCTGCCCCGAACCGAATAGGTACCAACATACATAATTTCTTTACCCGATTGTGCCTGTGCTGTCATACCTGCTCCAATCAAAACAGCCAATAGTAGCTTGTTCATAAAAACAATGATGAGACGCGCTAAGAAGCACAATTACGATGCAAACTACCGATATGGCTTGTAGGTAGAGTACAGTCTATTTCCAACTTTTAGCAGAATAATAAGGAAAAAATGCAACTATTATTGTTTTAGATGAAGAACTCTATGAAAAACCATTAACCAGAATCGTTTACTTTTGCGAAACGATTCACCCCAGTACCGACGGGGATCAATAAAACCTAACTTTTCGTTACTCTTTACTATTTTTCATTTAGTAGTATGAAACAAATTCTGATTGTTTTCGCAGCTATCGTGATGCTCGCTTCCTGCAACAGCAAGAAGCGGCTGGCTGAAATCAAAGCGTTGCAGGAAGCCCGTGATAAAGCCGTTACATCGTTGAATGATTGTGACCAGCGCACGGCTGATTTACGTTCCCAACTGTCGGCTAAAGACACGGACCTACAAGGGAAAGATAAACAAATGACCGACTTGCAGTCGCAGATCGACTACCTCAAGAAAACAAATACGAACCTACTGGACCGGATGTCGGATTTGTCGATTGTGAGCAAGTCGGGTGCCGAGAGCATTAAGAAATCGCTCGAAACGCTGAATGAGCAGACGAAATACACCAACAACCTGAACTCGTCTATTCAGCGGAAAGATTCGCTAAATCTGGCCTTAGTCATGAGCCTGAAACGGTCGCTCGACGACATCAACGATCAGGACGTACAGGTTGAAGTGAAAAAAGGGGTCGTGTATGTCTCAATTTCTGACAAACTACTGTTTAAATCGGGTAGCTATGACATCACGCCAAAGGCTGAAACTGTGCTGGGCAAAGTGGCGAAAGTTGTAAATGACCATAAGGAACTGGATATTCTGGTAGAAGGCCATACGGACGTTGTGCCCATTTCAACTGCGTCGATCAAAGACAACTGGGATTTGAGCGCTTTGCGGGCTACGTCGGTTGTGCGAACGCTCCAAACCAAATTCGGGGTAATGCCTGAGCGCATGACCGCCGGTGGCCGGTCCGAATTTGCGCCGAAAGATGATAACACAACCCCATCCGGTCGTCAGCAAAACCGCCGGACGGAAATCATCATTACGCCAAAACTCGATCAGTTCTTCAACCTCATGTCGAGCGGTCAGGCGGGTGGAAGCAAGTAGTAGGTCAACTTTAATAAAGTTTACTAAAAAAGACCCGTCCGAAATTCGGACGGGTCTTTTTTTAATATGCCTATCAACTAATCCACACGTTTCGATTCGTCGGGTAAAACCGATTCGGATTCAGAGTCAGTTTGCCGGTCGTTGTCCGCAGGTAATTCGCTTCTGTCATCATGCTCATGCGGGGCCGGCTCCTCGTCGTCATGAACAAATTCAGCAGCGGGCAGCACAGACGCTTCAACTGGGTCAGGTCCCGAAACCGGCAATAAGCTGTCTTCAACGTGTTGATCGCCGAAGAACCGACGCTGAAAAAATAAAATCAGGCAGACGCCAATGAAAATACACGAATCGGCAATATTAAAAATGGGTGTCGAATAATATTGACCGCCCCAGACCGGGACCCAGTCTGGAATAAATCCCTCCCATGCATCCACGAAAATCATGTCGATCACCTGCCCATGAAACCAGGGCGTTGGCGAGCCGTAGGGTGCATTATTCAGGAAGACACCATAAAACGTACTGTCGATAACATTCCCAACGGCCCCGGCCAGAATCATGGCCATTGCCCACAGCAGGCCATTGGGCGCCCCCCGATGCGCCAGGTTTACTAAATAATAGCCGATGCCGACCATAGCGAATAGCCGAAAAACGCTAAGCAGCAGTTTACCGTACTCATAGCCCAACTGCATCCCGAAGGCCATACCGGGGTTTAACACATAATGCAATTTGAGCCAATCGCCAGCAACCTTAATCTGGCCCGCAAAACCAGGAGCCATATAGGTGTGTACCGCCAGCTTAACACCCTGATCGAGCGCAATGAGGATCAGCGTCAGCAAAAAAAATTTGAGGGGATTTTTTCGAATCATAATAAAAAAGTTGGCACAGCATGGCCCCGGATCGCCCGGCTTGCATGGCTGTGCCAGTCATTTAGACAAAAAAACGCAGCCAACCCAATCGTAGGTACTGACTGCATTAGACCACTTAATGCCGACAACTTTTCCGGCGTTTCAACTCATCGCTAACCAGTGTGAACTCCCGGCTGCTCTGTCCGGCTATAGATTTATTCTCCTCTGCCCGACGGAACAAATACGGCATGACGGTTTCGACGGGACCATAGGGCACATATTTAGCCACATTATAACCTGCCTCGGCTAAGTTATAGGAAATATTATCGCTCATTCCCAAAAGCTGGGCAAAATAAATATGCGGGTCGCCCGGCTCAATGCCTAACTGCTTCATGTGGTCTATGCAGTACTGGCAACTAAACTCATTATGGGTTCCGAGGCAGATCGAAATGATGTCGCGGTTTTCCAAGCAGAAATCAATGGCGTCGTTAAAGGCCCGGTCGGTGTCTTCTTTCGTTGCCTGAATCGGGTCCTGATACTCCTCTTCGTGTGCCCGAAGCCGCTCTTTTTCGAGGTAGGCTCCACGCACCAGTTTCACGCCTAAATAATACCCTTTAGCGTGTGCTTCAGCCGTGTCGCGCCGGAGATGATCGAGACTTTCCCAGCGATACATCTGATACGTATTATAGACAACGGGCTGCTCATGGTTGTAGCGGTCCATCATCTCATAGGCCAGCGTATCGATGGTGTCCTGAATCCAGCTTTCCTCGGCATCAATAAAAATACGCACCTTCCGTTCGTGGGCACGCCGACAAAGTGTATCGACCCGTTTCATCACCCGGTCGAACTCCGCCTTTTGATCTTTATTGAGCGAATCACCAATCTGAACCGCTTCGAGCAGGTCGGTCGAGGCAATGCCGGTCACTTTAAAGACGGAGAAGGGAATATCAGCCGATTGGCTGGCGCGTTCGATGGTACGCAGTATTTCGAGGGCTGTTTCGTCGAAACTTTTTTCGGTTTCCTCGCCTTCAACCGAGTAGTCGAGGATAGTTCCAACGTGCGAATTGTGCAGATGCTGAATGGCTTTTTCGCAATCGCGAATACTTTCGCCCCCACAGAATTGCTCAAAAATTGTGTTTTTAATCAGGAATTTTATGGGAAGATTCAGGCGCAGGGCAATCTTTATAAAAAAAGTCCCTAAATTTACCAGCCATCCCTGATTCATCAACGCAAATAACCAGTAGGTCTTTCGGAGTTTGAAATCCGACTGGGATGAGAAAGCAATCGAAGTGTCTTCAAATGAAACGGGGCTGGGCCCTTTTTTTACATCTGTAAGGCTCTGGACTGTCTCCGGCATTAGATTACTTCGGTTCGACATATCAGTGCTCCTGTTGGGCAGTGCTATTTGCATAGCTGTAAGTGCGCGTCGGTTAATCCGACCGAAATATATAACGAAATTTCGGTCAATCGGTTAAAATGTACCTGCGCGTCTTGTTTCAACAAGCTAAAACAGTTTTAGACAAATGAAGGAACCAGCTTGAAATACAGCTAATTCCCTCTGCAAATATACCATAAAATCAGATTAAAAGTTCCCTATAGAGTAAGCCGTATTACTCGCTTATTACGCGTAGATTATGAAAGTAGAATTAGCTGTAGAGCCGCTTGGGTCGTGGATTGAGACCAACGGCAAACCCCTGATCATTGCCGGGCCTTGTAGTGCCGAGACTGAGGATCAGTTAGTAGAAACCGCTCGCCAACTGAAAGCATTAAATGCGGTTCATGTTATTCGTGCGGGCGTCTGGAAGCCCCGTACCCGTCCGGGTAGTTTTGAAGGCATGGGCGAAGCAGCCCTTCCCTGGATTCAGCGCGCCAAAGCCGAAACGGGTTTGCCATTTGCGGTGGAAGTGGCCACACCCCAGCACATTGAGTTGGCGCTGAAATATGGCGTGGATATTCTGTGGATTGGCGCCCGCACAACCGTGAATCCGTTTAACGTCCAGGAAATTGCCGATGCCCTGCGGGGTGTTGATGTGCCGGTGTTGGTAAAAAACCCGGTAAATCCTGATCTGGCCCTGTGGGTTGGTGCGTTTGAGCGCATTGCCGGTGCCGGTGTTACCAAGCTGGGCGCTATTCACCGGGGGTTTGCTACGGGCGAAGCCAGCAAATATCGCAACATACCCATGTGGCAGATGGCGATTGAACTGAAGTCAATTTTTCCGCAGTTGCCGCTCATTGGCGACCCAAGTCATATGGCCGGTAAACGAGCCTATCTGAACGAACTGGCGCAGATGGCTTTAGACCTAAACTACGATGGTCTGATTGTCGAATCGCACATCGACCCCGACAAAGCCTGGAGTGATGCCGCTCAGCAATTGACACCGGCGGCTTTTGGCGACATGCTCGATCATCTGCAGATTCGGCAGGTTGAGTCGCAAAATATAGAGTTTCAGAGTTTTATGGAGCAGTCACGGCGCAGCATCGACAATGTTGACCGTCAGATTGTTGAAATGCTGGGCGCCCGCATGGCGCTTGTGGAGCGGCTGGCCGAATACAAACGCGACAATAACGTGACGCTGTTTCAGCCCGACCGGTGGAAAGAAATCCTGAAAACCCGCGTCGAACTGGGGCAAAAGCTGAATCTGTATCCTGAATTAGTGGAGGAAATCTACAAAATCATCCACATGGAGTCGATTCGGAAACAAACGGAAATTATCCATAGCGCAACCCAAAGCGTGTAGTTTTTGAGTCATTGGCAACGTGGGTGGTGTAAGGGAAAGGTGTATAGAGCTTCTATACACCTTTCCCTTACACCACCCACGTTGCGTTTTGCTACTTTAGCATTACGGTGAGGGATGCGCTGTTATAGCCCGCAAAACAGCCTAACCCGCCTTCGATATTGCCTGGAATTGGGACCGGTTCGGCAAAGGGATTATTACGCGACCGCCTTTGTCGAATGATAGCCTCCTGATAGCGGTAAAGAGTTTGCTCAAGACTCAATAGGTTGACCGTCACAGAAGCCGTCTTGTATTGGTCATAAAAACCGGTCTGCTGACCGCCGGTTGATGAGGACGAGGTCATATAGCCCCGTCCGGAAAGCATCAGCGTACCATCAACGCCACTATCAGAAAGCAGGTCCCGGTTATCGTCCTGGAAGGATAAAGGGACATTTCCAGATTGGTCGGCCTGACAGGTTGAACACCGGGTTGTATAGCGAAAATTGCCCGTAATCTGGTAATAATTAGTCTGTTCGGGGGGGTCCTGCCAGAGACTCCGGATAAAATAACGGCGGACCTGATTACGGCCCTGGTTGTCCATTAACGAATCGAAGGAGAGAACTGAAGGGGCAACCGGCCGGGGTATGGTGCAGGTGCTCCTGGCTCGCTGCCCGTTGGGGGTCGTTACCGTAAGGGTATAAGTTCGACTGGCAAGGATGGGAAAAAATCGGGTGCTGGCTTTATAATAGAGCTGATTTGGGTTGCCGGATGGGCTGCTGTTGTAGGGCAGAACAAGGGTTCGGTCTCCATCCGTGAGCGTGACCGTGGCGTCAGGAACATTATTGCCGGTTTGCAGGAGACTAACGCTATCCCCAACTACAGTAGCCGAACGGGTTACTTTTACGGCCAGCACCGTATCCTGTGGCGATAAAAAGCAGGTCACTACTAATTTAGACGATTCCAGCCCTAATTGACCGGGATTAACTTCGTTTCGCAGGCTGCTGCATCCGAAGAAAAGCGGTGATAACGCACACAGTATCAGGAAAAATGAAACGGGTTTCATAGGCCGGTCAGAATTTGAAATTATAGCTTACCGCCGGAACAATCGGGAAAACAGAGTACCGAAACAAAGCCGTCCGACTGGGTTCAGTTCTCGTAGCGGTTACCGACTCGAGCCTATAGAAAAATGGATTTCGGCGATTGTATAGATTATAAAAACTAATTTCCCAGGTGCGTTCGTGGTGTTTTTTCTGTTTATGAAACTGAATGCTGGCATCAAAGCGGTGGTAGGCTTCGGCCCGAAAGCTGTTTTTTTGGGTTCCATAATCGTCGACGGTTCGGTTTTGCTGGAATAGTTGACTAATCTGGCCCGTGTTGCTGAACGTTGTACCCCCTAACCGGTAGGTATCATACCGCCCAACGGGCACCGTCAGTGCGTTGCCGGTGCCATACACCCAGGTTGCCGAGAGGGTAATCCGTTTGCTGAGTTCATAGATGCCAACCAACGAGAAGTCGTGCCGCCGGTCATAGCGCGGGTAGTAGGGTTGGCCGCCGTTAAGTTCGGCAAATTGCCACTGTGTCGAGGAGAGGGTGTAGCCTAACCACCCCGAAAGTCGGCCAACTTTCTTTTGCAGCAGCACTTCCGCGCCATACGACCAGCCCCGCCCGGTTGTTACGTTGTCTTCCCAGCGCACGCTGTTGGCCGCCGTCGGGTCATTGATAAGCAGAAAACTGGCGCCTTCTTTATAGTTGATGATGTTGTCCATGGTCTTGTAATACCCTTCTACCGTCAGGGTTAACCCTTTGTCAATGAAGTCTTTCGCCATACCAACTGCCACCTGCTGCGATTGCTGGGGTTTCACCCGGTCGGTGGTGGGTACCCACAAATCGGTGGGCAGGCCAATGCCGGTGTTCGATAGCAGATGCACATACTGGTTCATGAGCGCGTAGGAAGCTTTCACGGATAAATTGGGTTTGAGCGTATAAGCCGCCGAAATGCGGGGTTCGGGCCGAACGTAACCCACGTCTTTCTGCTGGAAATAACTAAGCCGAAGCCCGCCATTCACGCGCCAGCGGCTCGATGGTCGCCAGGTATCTTCGGCATAAATGCCCGACTCAACTACGTCAATGTTATTGATGTTGTCGATAGCCTGATTGATCGTCGCATTTTGCAGCACAACCGCGCTGGGCGTAAAGCGGTGATAGGTACTCTGAATCCCGGCCCGCACCGAATGGGTAGGTGTTGGGTAATAATCGAAATCGTATTTCAGCGAGAAATCCCGAATGCCGGAATTGTACCGAAGTGAATACGTTTCGGTGTCCTGCAAACTCTTCTCCACCGCCGAAATCTGGAATTTATAATCGCTGAAAATCAGGGATAGGTTGGCGAATACCTTTTGGTTGAAGAGGTGATTCCAGCGGAGGGTGCCCGTTGCATTACCCCAGCTCAGCGCGGTTTCGGTCCGGTTAACCCGCTCATCAGCATAGAAGCGGTCGCGGCCGAAGTAGCCGCTGAGATACAGCTTGTTCTTCGGCCCGAAGTCGTAGTTGGCTTTGGCATTGAGGTCGTAGAAATAATAACCTGCATTGGTCGTCCCGCCCGACTCCGCCCGAATCAGGGGAGCGGCCAGCACGTCCAAATACGTCCGCCGACCCGAAATTAGAAACGACGCCGAACGCGGCCCGGCTTTTTTGTTTTTTGTCAACGGCCCTTCGAGCATCAGCCGGGAGGCAATCAGGCCAATGCCGCCCTCGCCATGCAGTTTTTCTTTATTGCCATCCTTCATGTTCAGGTCGATAACCGACGAAAGCCGCCCGCCGTAGCGCGCCGGAAACCCACCTTTTATCAACTCGACGCTTTTGATGGCATCGCCGTTAAACACCGAAAAGAAGCCAAACAGGTGATTCGCATTATAGACGACGGCATCATCTAAGATGATGAGGTTCTGATCGGGACCACCCCCGCGCACGTAAATACCCGTTTGTCCCTCCGAGCCTTTTTGAACGCCCGGCATCAGTTGCAGCACTTTCAGCACGTCTTTTTCACCCAGAAACGCGGGTATCTTTTTTATCTGCGACACAGGAATGTCGATTACACTCATTTGGGCGCTTTCGCTTACCTTCTCACCCGTTGCGCCCGCCTTCACGTCTACCTCCGCCAGCGCCTGACCGGGTGTGAGCAGCACGTTCTGCGTCCGATTATTCCGAAGGGCAAGGGTGCGGGAAATGGTGGTGTATCCCACAAACGAATAAGCCAGCCGGACACTATCCTGAGCGGGCAGCGTCAGCGAATAAAAGCCATAGGTGTTGGTGGTGGTGCCGGTCGTTGTGCCGGGCAGGTAAACATTCACGCCAATTAGAGCCTCCAGGCTGCCTGTTTCCCGAACGTAGCCGCTCACAGTAAATCGGCCAGGCGAACTTTGCGCCCATAAGCTATGGATAGACAGGGCAAAAGCGAAGAGGATTTGTAAACGAAAGTGCATAAAGTGAACTGATTCTGGATAAGAGGAGCACAAATGAAGCGGTAGGATTGGAACAAGGCCACCAGTTGCCAGCCCAATCGCTTTTTTTTCCAGCGAAGAAATCATAAAACAAAACGACGAAGCCGGTTATCAATTGTTCACTTTTGGTGTTATAATCCAAACAAAACATCTGATTACAAGGTCTATAGTAACGGAAATAATGGGTGTTTCAATCCTCAAAAATTATGCTTCAATTCGATAAACTTTCGCTCAATATACCCGAAACAACCAAACCCCGCGTCGTCATTATCGGCGGGGGATTCGGGGGGATGAACTTAGCCAAATCCCTGCGCGATACGGATGTACAGATTGTGCTGTTCGACAAGCAAAACTACAATGGATTCTGGCCGCTGCTGTATCAGGTGGCCACGGCTGGCCTGGAGGCTGACGCCATCGCCGAACCCTTTCGCAAAATGTTCGATGGCTACGAGGATTTTCATTACCGCATGGTACGGGTTAGTAAAATTGACCCGGCAACCAAAACCATCACAACCCTGATTGGGAACTTGCACTACGATTATTTAGTGATTGCCAGTGGCACAAAATCGAACTTCTTCGGTAATGAGCAGATACAGAAATATGCATTTCCACTCAAAACCATTCCCGAAGCCCTGAACGTCAGAAGTCAGTTTTTGCAGTGTTTTGAACAGGCCAGCGTTACGACCGACCCCAGCGAGCGCCGAAGCCTGCTCACGTTTGTGATTGCCGGAGCTGGCCCGACGGGCGTAGAAATGGCCGGGTCGCTCGCCGAAATGCGGAAACACGTACTTCCGGCCGATTATCCGGGCCTGGATTTCAGCGAGATGTGCATCTATATTGTTGAAGGATTGGGCAAAGTGTTGCCCCCGATGTCGGACGAAGCCGGTCAGAAAGCGCAGCAGTACCTCGAAGACCTCGGCGTGATTATTAAACTAAACACCTTTGTTGAGTCGTATGACGGGCAGACCGTAACGTTCAAGGGGGGCGAGCAGATTAGAACCCAAACGCTGGTGTGGGGTGCGGGCGTAACGGGTGCGCTCATCGAAGGAATTCCGGCAGAAGCCATCGAAAAAGGACGTGTTTTAGTCGACCCCATCAATCGCGTACAGGGCCTGAGCGATGTATTTGCCATCGGCGATATTGCCCTGATGAAACTGGAGGACTATCCAAAAGGGCATCCCGGTGTAGCGCAGCCCGCCATTCAGCAGGGCGTTCATCTGGCCAAAAACCTCCGCCATATACTGAAAAGCGAGCCAACCAAGCCTTTTAGTTACTTCGATAAGGGGTCATTGGCCATTGTTGGCCGGAGCCGGGCCGTTGCCGATTTGCCGGGTAATGTTCACCTGAGCGGGTTCATTGCCTGGATGGCGTGGCTGTTCGTCCATATCTGGTATTTAGTGGGCTTCCGTAGTAAGTTGATAGTGTTCAGCAACTGGATGTATCGACTATTCACCTACCAGCGCGGCACCCGCATCATCATCCGCCCGTTTGTTCGGAAAGACGATAAAGTCGGGCAGGAAATTGCCGAGCAGAACGCAATCGGGTAATTCTTTCAGCCCACTGCTTTAGCGGTGGGTTTAGTTATTTTTGTTTTTCTATCAATTTCGTTTTCCCTGATGATACGAATCCTTCTCCGCCCGGCCGCGCTGTCGGCGATGCTCATTATTGCTTTTACGAGCCTCGTGTTGGCTCAGCCAATGCCGACCACTACCGACACTACCCAGGGCGGGCCGCTCGATTTGGGCAAGATGTGGACGTTTGATAATCCGCCATCAGCCTATTTCCAGAAGACCTACAACTTCACACCCGACGAGAAATGGTTTGAAGAAGCCCGCTTAGCCTCCCTGCGGTTTGCCGATTATTGCTCGGCTTCGTTCGTGTCGGCTAATGGGCTGGTTATGACGAATCACCACTGCGCCCGCGAATCAGGGACGGGTGTTGCCCGCAAAGGTGAAGACCTGAACGCTACTGGTTTCTTTGCCAAAACAGCCGCCGAAGAACGGAAAGTAAGCGGACTATTTGTCGATCAGTTGGTAAAGGTTGAGGATATCACCAAACGGGTTCAGGATGCCATGACGAGTGGTGGTTCGGAACAGGCTCAATTGCAGGCCCGCGAACAGGCGTTTTCGACCATTAAGCAGGAATATGGGCAAAAAGAAGGCTGGAAAGGGCTTGAACTACAGACCATCGTGTTTTATAATGGGGGTCGGTATTCGATTTACGGCTTCAAACGCTACACCGATGTTCGGTTAGTGTTTATGCCCGAACTGCAGCTTGGTTTTTTCGGGGGTGATTATGACAATTTCACGTATCCACGCTATGCCCTCGATTGCTCGTTTTTTCGGGTATACGATAACGGCAAGCCCTTGAAAACCAGTCATTTTTTTAAGTTTAATCCCAACGGTATTCGTGAGGGCGAACCGATTTTCGTGATTGGCAACCCCGGACATACCGAACGGCTTAAAACCGTAGCCGAACTCGAATTTGATCGCGATTTTCAAACACCTGCCACGATTCAACTCCTGCGGAATCGTTCCAGCGCGTTGCAGGCTTACAATGCAACGGCGAAAAACGACAGCATTCTGAACGAGATTTTTAGCTACGAAAATAGCCTGAAAGCCTACGGGGGCCAGCTCAACGGACTACGCGATGCCAGTTTACTGGCCCGGAAAGCCGTTTTTGAGAATCAGTTTAAAGCAGCCGCCAAAGCCAAAAACCTCGCTGCCGACCAACTTAAAACCTGGGACGATATTGCTGCTAATACAACCCAGCTACGAACCCTGTTCAATGATGCTAATTATCTGGGACCCAGCGAACGCACGATGGGCGAGTTGATGACCTTCGCCAATGTGGTTACGCAGTTTAGCGAGTTGCTGGCTTCCCGCCCGCAGGATGCTGAACGGGCCCGTTCGCTCATGGTGGTGCCGAATGTGAAAAACCTCGCCCTCGATGAAGCGTACCTGGCGGCTCACCTCACCGAAGCTCAGGCCGGATTAGGCAATAATGACCCTTATGTGCAGGCGGCATTAACCGGCCCCGATGGTAAAGTCAGGACCCCTAAAGAAGCCGCTGCCTACCTCATTAAAAACACCAAACTCACCGACCCAGCCTTCGTGAGCGAACTGGCTACGCGCCCGAATGCGGCCAGTTCGTCCACTGATCCAATGCTGGTTTTGGCCCGGATTGGTTTTCCGCGTTATGTAGCAGCCGCCCGGCAGGCCCGGCAACTGAGTCAGCGGCAGGAGGTGTTGCGCGGTCAGTTAGGCCGGATGCTGTACGACGTGTATGGAAATGCCGTGCCGCCGGATGCTACGTTTTCGCTGCGAATCAATGATGGCGTCGTGAAATCATACGACTACAACGGTACGAAAGCTCCTATATTGACTACGTTTGCTGGCTTATACGACCGCAACTATTCCTTTGCCGACAAAGCTCCCTGGAACCTGCCCGCCCGCTGGAAAAATCCGCCAGCCGCCCTGCTGAAAGAACCCATGTGCTTCATCTCAACCAACGACATCATTGGCGGAAACTCCGGCAGCCCGATGATTAACAAAAACCGCGAAGCTGTCGGGCTGGCCTTTGATGGAAACATGGAAAGTTTGCCGGGTGAGTTCATTTTCGTGCCCGATGCCAACCGGACAATCTCCGTGCATACCGGCGGAATCATTGCCGCCATGCGGTATATTTACAAAGCCGACCGGTTGGTGAATGAACTAATTGGGGTACAGAAAAAATAACCGATGGGAACGCTTTGGGCTGGCGTTCCCATCCACCACCTTCTTATGACTAAATCCGAAATTCCGGTAATGCCGAAGTTTTTCGACCGATATATCAATCTGGCCGAAAACAACCTGTTGCTCATTGATGCGCTGACACAAAATGCTTCCTTTGACAAACTAATTCCTCTCCAGACAGTGGAAGCACTTGGCGATCTCCGGTATGCACCCACTAAATGGACGGTGAAGGATATTGTGCAGCATGTTATTGATAACGAGCGGATTATGAGCTACCGGGCACTGCGTTTCGCCCGCAATGATCAGAGTTCGCTGCCGGGCTACGACGAAGAGTTGTTTGGTCAGTTTGCCACCGCATCACGCCGGAGCATTGCTGATTTATACGATGAATACGCCGATGTTCGGCAATCGAGTCTGCATCTGTTTCGTAGTTTTGACGACGAGATGCTGCTGCGAAGTGGTATCTGCTTTAATCAGACTATCTCGGTGCTGGCGCTTGGCTTTGTGCTGGTTGGCCATACTACGCATCACGTCAATATCATCCGGGAACGCTACCTGCCGCTACTTACTCCCATTAACTGAGGTATCTTCGCCAGCATCCCGGTTCAGGGCTGCCCATACCCCCAAATGACACGTGCCTACTTCGCCAATGCGCTGGTAAGGATGCTTAAGCCTATGGTTTAAGGTTTTTAGGGGTTGCCATTTCGAGCAGAGCAGGCTGGTTGTGAAGTAGTGGGGCCACCCGCGTACCGATCAATTCAATGGACTGCATTAGTTTCTCGTGCGGCAGGGCGGCATTATCCATCTGGAACGTGACCCGGTCAATGCCGCCGAGTGCTTCGCTGTGACGGGCGATTTTTTGGGCTACTTCATCGGGATTACCCACCAGCAGAGCGCCCCTGGGGCCAAGCAGTGCATTGAAGTGCTCCCGCGTAACTGGCGGCCATCCCCGCTCCCGACCGATTCGGGTAAAGGTTTCGGCGTAGCCGGGGTAGTAATCAGCGATGGCTTCCTGAGTGGTGTTGGCCACGTAGCCCAGCGAGTGCAGACCCACCCGCAATTGCTCTGGTGCGTGCCCCGCCCGGCGGCCAGCTTCCCGGTACAAATCGACAAGCGGACGGAAACGGTGAGTTTCTCCTCCAATAATCGCAACCATCAGCGGCAGACCCAGCGCACCGGCCCGAACAAACGATTGGGGTGTGCCGCCTACGCCTAACCAGATGGGCAGCGATTCCTGCATTGGTCTGGGGTAGATGCCCTGACCAGTTAGTGCGGGCCGGAAATTACCCGACCAATGAACATACTCGTTCTCCCGAATGGTCAGTAGAAGATCGAGTTTCTCAGAGAAAATCGCGTCGTAGTCAGCGAGTTTCAAACCAAAAAGGGGAAATGACTCAGTAAACGAGCCGCGCCCAACGACCATTTCGGCCCGCCCCGAGGAAATCAGGTCGAGGGTGGCGAAGTTCTGAAACACGCGCACCGGATCGGCAGCACTCAGCACGGTTACGGCGCTGGTTAGCCGAATCTGGCTGGTACGGGCTGCGGCTGCCGCCAGAATGACAGCAGGGGCGGAGTCGAGAAACTCCCGACGGTGGTGTTCGCCAATGCCAAAAACGGCTAAACCAACCCGGTCGGCCTGCTCGATTCGGTCGAGCAACTGCTGCATCGCTTTTGTGCCCCCCAGAGAAAGGTCGGCGCCGTTGTCAGGGGATACGGCCGCAAAACTATCAATACCAACTTGCATACGAATATCTATTAAGTGAAACGACCCGACTAACCGGTCTGCCAGCGTTAATGGGGTTAATACACCCGGCCGATCCAGCTTTGCTGCCTGACCTGCCCAACTATGCTACCCCGTTTGAACACCCCCTATGCCGGTGATGGTTCACGATGCGGGAAGACGTCGATCGGCTTCAGGCCAACTGAATTGGTCAGCCGTGTTTTATGTAGCAGAAGCGTTGATCTATGTAACTCCGGGTGACGCCACCCTCCCGACCTTTGTTCCGGAAAACAATCAACTTCGTTCAGGATAATAGACGTATTGTGAATACGATCAAAAAAGTGTCCTTAGCAGGGGTACCGGCACGTTCGATGGTATTTTGTCTGAATCAAGTGTGTTCGATAACATCAGGCGGTATCTGGCCGTGACCACTGTTTGTTGTTCAGGCCGAAGCAAACCAGAGTCAGACTCTTACACGACTTGGTTTAAGCAGTTCGGTAACCAAATCGGGGAGGCCGGAAAACGGACCGAATGAAGCAATTTTCAAGGTGGCCATGGCGGCTCCAAATTCGCCGGCCTCCTCCACGCCAGCGCCTTTCACGCGTTTTGACAGGTAGCCTGCCATGTAGGTATCTCCACAACCGGTAGCGTCAACAACGGCTTTTGGGGTGAAGGCCGGAATCTGATAAAAGGTGCCCTGCGTGAAAATCAGTGATCCTTCGCTGCCCAGAGTTATGATCACCTCCGGTACGCCCAGGTCAGCCAGATAGCGGGCACCCTCGTGTGCATTCTGCTGGCCCGTAAGCACTTCCATTTCAACTTTATTTGCCTTAAGAATGCCTATTTTAGGCAGCACAGCTTTTTTTTCGGCCCAGTCCCGATACACTACTTTCCGGTTGATAACATGCCTCAGATAGCCCTGAATATCGACGGAAACCAAGCCTTTCTCAGCCAAATCCGCAAGGAGCGCCGTGGGTATATCATCGGCCAGCAATGGCCCTAAATGGAATAGTTTAGCCGTTATATCAGGCAGTTGAGCCGTACTGAACGGGGCTGCTTTTGCCAGAACATTCTGGTCCCGGTGGTCCTGGTCAGCCGCATAGATGTTTTCAAAATAAACGGTATGGCGGCTTGGCAGCGTGTAGATCGTGATTCCTTCCGCCCGCAAATCATCAACAATTTGGTGTTCCTGGGGGGCCAGTGCCGTTATTAATCCATACGATACCGCTGAATGTACCAGCGCTTTGGAGAAATAAAAGGAGGTGCCACCGGGCATGTATTTTACGGATTGTGGCGTCACAACCTTGTCTAATGATATGTGGCCGATGGTACAGATGTCGAGCATGATGACTATTTGTTGGCAGTTGAACTTAAAAAATTACGCAGATGAGGTAAGACCCCAGTGTGTGTTGATTAACCCGCTTTACCGGGTGCCCTGGCTTCTTAACAGAAAACAGAAAAAAAGGTGTCAATTTTAGTTAATTATTTAACTAATTCTATCAGCTTTGCGTTTCTTCTTTACGTAACAGCCATGAACGACGATAAGTCTATGAGGACTGCTGAATCAATTGAAGTACAAAAAGAATTTGCCCATATAGCCAGTCAGGTCAATGTCGCCTTTCGGCAGTTTGTTCAACAAAAGCTGAAAGAACATAAAATCGATTTGACTTTCGAAATGCTGCAGATTATGAAATATCTGTGGGAAAATGACGGGGCTAATCAACAGGAAATTGCCAATGCAACGCTAAAAGATAAAGCAAGCCTGACCTGCCTGATTGACAATTTAACCCGGCGTGAATTGGTATACCGGCAGGAAGACAGTAGTGACCGACGCAATAAACTCATCTTTTTAACCGATCACGGCTGGCAACTTCAGGCGTTGATTCTTCCCTGGGTGAAAGAGATGTATGCGGCCGCTAATGCAGACATACCCGCCTGTGAGTTTACGAAGGCTATGCAAATATTGCGTCAGGTGATTACTAATTTAAAATGCCCCAAATGAGCAGTCACCTCAAAATAGGTTAATTCTTTATGGAAATAGTTAAATATTTAACTGTAGAGGATTAAATTATTTCCATTGTGACTGTCAGGAATTAATTAGTCTTAAGGACACTCAAAAACAGCCTGATGGATCAAAATGTTGTTTATCAAGTGGTTAAATATGATTACAGGCAATGGGGAGAAAATCTATTTTTAGTCGACACGCACCTACCCGCCCGACCACCGGTTTAGCCGTCCATAAGTTAATAGCGACGGCTCTTGGTATTGGCTACATCCGTAAAGGTGGTGGCACCGTAGCCTCCGTTTTGTGCTGTGGTGTCTGGTATATGGCTTGGTCTGGTATAGGGCAGTCTGGGGCGTCTCAGACCGGTGATTACCCATTTTTTGCACCTATCCTAATAACGAGCCTGATTATAGCCGTGGGCATCTGGTCGGCTACGGTGGTTGAGCAGCCGTGGGGGAAAGACAGCTACCGGGTGGTTATTGACGAAATAGCGGGAATGAGTCTCAGTTTGCTATTCGTCCCGATTCATCTGAAAAGCCTGCTGGCAGGGTTGTTTCTGTTTCGCCTGTTCGACATCCTGAAACCGCTTGGCATTCGCAGGCTGGAAAAGCTGGGCGGGGGATGGGGCGTTATGCTGGACGATTTGCTGGCTGGCCTTTACACCAATTTAGTGTTACAGAGCGCCCTGGCGTTCGATATTCTATAAAACCAATGCACCCATTCGTCAAAGTTCAGGCTACTTCATTACTGGCATCAGCCGTTGACTTTCTGATAACCATTGTTGGTGTCAGTCTGTGGCATAGCTGGTATTTGTCGGCCAGTTTGACCGGGGCAGTTTGCGGAGGGCTGGTTAATTTCGTTATCGCCAGAGCGTGGACCTTCACGGCCAGCAATCAACCCGTTGGCCTACAGTTCTGGCGGTTTGTTTTAGTCTGGCTGGGAAACACCGGGCTTAATGCCAGCGGGCTTTTTGTGGCTACTCAGGTGCTGGGCGTCCAGTACCTGCTGGCCAAATTAATCATATCTATTTTGGTGGGCGTGAGCTACAATTACTTTTTTCAAAAAGACTTTGTCTTTAGTTTGTCATGAACCAGTTTCTACATCACGCAGCTATCCGAACAGCACTGCTTTTTAGCGGATTGTTTTTTTTAGGTTGTCGATTAACCCTCGCGCAAACCACCACCGTTACCGGAACCATTATCGACGGGGCTACTAAACAGCCCTTACAATTCGCCAACATTGTTTTCGTTGGCACGACCATTGGGACAACGGCGAACGAACGAGGGGCATATACGTTAACGGCAACCGGAAGTTTCAAAAAAGTTGCTGTTTCGTTTATTGGCTATAAAACAAGTATCAGACCCATTCTGCCTGAGGCTACCCAGGAGCTGCGAATCAGCCTGGAAGCAGATTCACAGCTCCTGAATGAAGTGGTGATTCGCTCGGGCAAACGGGAGCGCTACCGCAATAAAAACAATCCGGCAGTCGAACTGATTCGGAACGTCATCAGCCACAAAGATCAAAATCAGATCGGAAGCTACGCCTACGCGGCTTATGAGGAATATGACAAACTGCAGTTTTCGCTGAGCAGTTTATCGACTAAAGTAGCCGAGCGTAAAATCTTTCAGAAATACCGGTTTCTGCTCGATAATCGGGATACAACGACGTTGCCCGGAAAATCACTCTTACCCGTGTATCTGGAGGAAAAGATAGCCGAACACTATTACCGGAAAAGTCCTCAGAAGGAAAAAATTATTCTTAAAGGAAACAAACGGGTCGATTTTGGTCAGTATTTCGACACCAACGGGCTGAGTCTGTATTTAAACCGGATGTATTCAAAAGTCGATATTTATCAGAATTCGATCTTTTTGATGACTAACCAGTTTCTAAGCCCTATTGCTGGCAGTGCGCCCACCTTTTATCAATATTTCCTGGCTGATACCATCACGGTGGGCAACACCAGACTGGTTGGCCTGAACTTCGTGCCGCGCAACACAACCGACATGCTGTTTGAAGGCAAGATGTATGTGACGCTGGACAGTAATTATGCCGTGCAGAAGATTAACCTGTCGGTGAACCCAAAAATCAACCTGAACTGGGTGCGCGATATGCAGATTCGTCTGCAATTTGAGCAGAACACCGATGGCCGGTATTTCCTGAGCAAAAGTGACCTGCTGGCCGACTTTGGCATTACTAAAGGCAAAGGGGGTGGCCTCTTCGGTCAGCGAACCCTGTCGTACCGGAACTACAAAACGGACGATGCCCGGCCGAATGATTTTTATGAAGGAAAGGCGGAAATAGCGCAGGCTGATGCGGCCAACAGGCCCGACCAGTTCTGGCAAATTAACCGCCACGATACCCTCTCGGCCGCTGAATCGAAGGTGTATACCAATATTGATAGTTTAAAACGAATGCCCTCGTTTCGGCGTACAATGGAAGCCTTTACGTTCGTGTTCGCCGGCTACAAGTCGTTTGGTCCGTTTGAGGTAGGCCCGGCCAATACGTTCTACAGCTTTAACCCGATCGAAGGCTTTCGGTTGCGGCTGGGTGGACGCACAACGCCGGAGCTAAGCAAGCGTTACTACGCCGAAACGTATGCGGCTTATGGCTTTAAAGACGACCGGTGGAAGTATTTCCTGAGCGGAACGTACTCCATTAATGACAAATCCATCTACCAGTTTCCGCAAAACTACGTGCGGGCCAGTTTCCAGCGCGACACAAAGATTCCGGGTCAGGAACTTCAGTTTGTGCAGGAAGACAACTTCTTACTTTCCTTTAAGCGGGGCGTCAACGACAAGTGGTTGTATAACGATACGTGGCGAATTGACTACGTTCATGAATTTGAAAACCACTTTTCCTACAGTCTGGGCTTTAAAAACTGGCAGCAGTCGCCCGCCGGGACGTTGCAGTTTAAGCGGATTGGCGACAACGAAAACACACCGACCCCAACGCTGACCACCTCCGAGTTTTCAGTGGAAACCCGCTGGGCACCCAATGAGCAGTTCTTTCAGGGCAAGATTTACCGGGTACCGATTGCGGGTCGTTATCCAGTCTATACGCTGCGCTTTACCGCTGGCATCAAGGGGCTGCTCAACGGGGGGTATACTTACCAGAACCTGATGGGTACTATCAGCAAGCGGTTTTTAGTGTCTCAATTAGGGTACTCAAACGTGACGTTGCAGGGCGGCTACATTTTTGGGCAGGCGCCGTTTCCTCTATTAACCATTCACCGGGCCAACCAAACCTATGCCTATCAGTTGAATTCGTATAATCTCATGAACTTCCTGGAATTTGTCAGTGATCATTATGCCAGCCTCAGCATTGATCATTCGTTTAACGGGTTTTTCTTTAACAAAATCCCCTTGCTCAAAAAGCTAAAATGGCGGGAAGCCGTTTCTGTCAAAGCGCTCTATGGTGGTTTGCGTAGTGAGAATGATCCCCGTCAGAATCCTGCTCTATACCAGTTTCCGGTCGATGCGCTGGGCATTCCCTATACATACACATTAACCAAAACCCCTTACATCGAAGCCAGTGTAGGCGTAGCCAACGTGCTGAAGTTCTTCAGGATTGACTTAGTCAAACGGCTTAATTATTTAGATCATCCCAATGTATCGCAATGGGGTATCCGCACCCGCGCCACGTTTGATTTTTAATTTTTACGCCTACACGTATGCAACAGGCCTTACCACTTCGCACAAAAATTCAACTGGGGATTTATAGCCTTATCAATCCCTTCGTCCGGTTGTTGATCCGGCTGGGGCTAACGCCGAACATGGTTACTACCATCGGATTAGCCCTGAATATAGGGGTCGCTTTAATTTTCATCATCGGGGCTCAGCAAGGCAACCGGGGCGATTTAAGCTATGTTGGCTGGGCGGGCGCGCTGGTGCTGTTTGCGGGTCTGTTCGATATGCTGGATGGCCAGGTAGCCCGGCTGGGCAAAATGAGTTCGCTCTATGGGGCGCTCTTCGATTCGGTTCTGGACCGTTATAGCGAACTGATTATGTTTCTGGGTATTTGTTATTACCTGATTGCCCATCACTATTTTTTCGGTTCGCTGTTTGCCTTTATTGCGCTAATCGGCTCGATGATGGTTAGCTACACCCGGGCGCGGGCCGAAGGGTTAGGCATAGAGTCCAAAGGGGGGCTTATGCAACGGCCCGAACGGGTCATTACAATTGGCATATCGGCGCTGGCGTGCGGTTGTTTTGCCCCCCTGCTCGGCCCCGGTTTTAAAGTGTATGTGCCAGGGATTCCCATGCACGTCTTTGAGACGATGTCGATTTTTACCCTGCCGCTGACGATTATGGCCTTTATGACGAATGTAACGGCGTATAACCGGTTGATGGATGCCAAAAAAGCCCTTGCCCAAAAAGAAAAGCCTCTTTCTCCGCCCAGGGTGCTGATGTTGGCGTTTCTGCTGCTGTCCAGCCTGTTGATCCAATCGGGCGAAGCAAAGACGATGCCCGCTGGTTTCCGGCAGGATAAGGTCAAGCTACTTTTTCCGGTGCCTAAAAACATTCCAAACCAGTTGTTTTATCTCCAGCGGGACCCCAATCCCAACACCATTATCTGTACGCTGAATCTGAAAAATGGGCAATTGGACAAACAGGAGCCGGTGCATGTTTTCTGGATCCGCTACACCGAACAAAGCCAGCCTAAGGAGCTTTCCTATATTCAGCGCACATTTGCCTATGGCATCAAAGCGCGGGCGCTGTCGAATGAGGAATTCGAATTACACTTTGTCTCATACAAGAAATTTTTACTCCGTCTGGTCAAATCGGAGCGGGAGACCGGCTATCATGTCTATGCGAATGTGAATCAGAAAAAAGTGATTCTGAGACGTCTTTATATTCATATCGAGGGGGGTACGATGTGGAAGCCTAATGTAAAATACATCCAGGTAGAAGGCATCAACGCATCTACCGGTGAGAGTACGGTTGAACGTCTTATGGTCTGAATTAGGGCCTGAATAGTATTTCTTCGTCAGCCTGAAGTTCCTTCAGTGAATTTCAGGCCGCTTCTAAACTAAACCGCAGATCAGTAGAGTCAGCCACAACATGATTCCAGATTCACCGCTTGCCCCACCCGCCCTTCCTAAACAGGCCCTGTTACTCAGTGTTCTCTCACTGGGTTATCTGCTGCTGTCCGTTATACTGGTTGGGTTTAAGCCGGATCAATTGTTTCTGGTTGGGTTAGTCAACGGATTGTACTTTGCCTCAACCCAAACCCGTAAGTTCGTTACGGGGTTCTCGATATTCCTGTTGTACTGGATCGTTTTCGATTACATGAAAGCATTTCCAAATTATCAGTATGCGTCCGTACACATTGAGTCGTTGTATTTGCTGGAAAAAAAGCTGTTTGGTATCCCTTATGACCAAACGATGCTGACCCCCAATGAATACTGGCTCATCCATCGAACAACGCTGCTGGATATAGCAACCGGTTTGTTCTATTTAACCTGGATTCCTATACCGCTGCTGTTTGCTGCCTATCTTTTTTTCAAAAACCGACCGGCATTTTATCCGTTTGCGCTGACGTTTGTGCTGGTTAATTTCCTGGGTTTCCTGGGGTACTATTTCTATCCAGCGGCTCCACCCTGGTATATACAGATGCATGGGTTTGCCTTTGAGCCGCACACGCCGGGGAATACGGCGGGCTTAGCCAATTTCGACCGGCTGGCTGGTGTGCCCATTTTTGCCTCTATTTATGCGAAAAGCTCAAATGTTTTTGCGGCCATGCCCTCGCTCCACTCGTCCTATCCGGTACTTGTTCTCTATTACGGCGTAAAAAACCGATTGGGGCTGGTCAATTTGTTTTTTGCCATCGTGATGGCTGGCATTTGGTTTTCGGCCGTCTATACCAGCCATCATTATGTGCTGGACGTTACGGGGGGGGTGTTCTGTGCCGTGGCCGGCATTACCCTCTTCCATCAGTTACGCAAAACAAGCTGGCTTACCGCCTTTATGAACTGGCTGGTAACGCTAACAGCCTGATCGTAGCTGTCAATAGTAAGACAAACATTCATGAATGAGTCCTGCCCGGAAAAGCAGGGTAAGCAGGAAGTGTTCACCTGATGTACTTCTGGCCGGCCATAGGAGGGAATAATTAACAGAAATTCTATACATTAGCCAGGTGTTATAAGCAAGGTGTCATTTTTGGCTTTTCATAGAGTCCTCTAAATCTGTTAATCCATGAAAAAATCACTCCTCACTCTACTCAGTAGTTTAGTAGCCTTCAGCCTGACTACCGTCCTTCAGGCCCAGACAATCGCGTTAAAACCCGTATGGGAAACCGATACGACGTTACGCACCCCCGAATGTGTTTTGGTGGACCCAGTCAAAAATGTCCTCTATGTTGCCTGTATCAATGGAAATCCCTCCCTGGAGAACAAAGCCAGTTACCTGGCTAAAGTGGGTATGGATGGAAAAGTGATCCAGCTAAAATTTACCGAAAACCTCAATTCCACCAAAGGCATGGGTATTCTGGGCGACAAATTATACGTTACCGAGATGACGCAGGTTGCGGAAATAGCGCTGGCTACGGGCAAGATACTCAACCGCTATCCGATTGAAGGGGCCAAGTTTCTCAATGACATTGCCATTGACAGCCAGCGGGGCGTCGTGTACATCACTGATTCGGGCGACAGTAAAGTGTGGGCTCTAACCCAGGGGAAAGCCAGTATGATTCTGGCAGGTGATCCGCTCAAGGGACCTAATGGTCTTTTAGTTGAAAAGAATCAACTACTGATTGGCAACGGCGATGGCTCACTGCTGAGTATGGATACCGCAACGAGAAAACTTAGCACGGTAGCGAAGGGCATGGGCGGTATTGATGGCATTGTGGCATTGGGCAATAAAACATATGTAGTTACCGAGTGGGGCGGCAAGATTTGGCATGTCCATGCAGACGGCACTACTGAACTAAAGCTGGACACGTCCAGCCAGAAAATCAACTCAGCCGACATTGGGTATAATCCCGGCACCCAGATGCTGTTTGTACCTACTTTTTTCCACAATACCGTAAAGGCCTACTCCCTCAAATAAGTCGTATTTTCGGGTTTTCAGGATGAACACGAGCAGCAAAAACCCAGCGCCGAATGATTACTACGGGGTAATCTATCAGGGCGGTCTGATTGTCCCTATTGTAGGAATTGTGCTGGCAGTCGCCCTTTGGTGGTTCCTAAAGAAACGCAGGTAAACAACAAAAGTCAGCCGCTTTTATGGACACTGGAGCCTAATGACTATGGTTAGGGAAAAGGGGCAGGGAAAAATCAGTTTGTCAGCCGCTGCTTATCGTTCAGCAGCACGGCCTGCAGCTTGGCATAAGGCAACCGTTGAGGACTTACTTTATTGTCAATGGACAGGACGGCCGCAGTGGCCGCCGACTGACCCAGAATCATAAACACCGGCTCCATCCGAATCGACCCAAAGGCAATGTGTGTGCTCGACACGCACACGGGTACCAGCAGGTTATTGCATTCCGTCTCCTTCGGCAAAATAGAACCGTATGCAATGGAGTATGGTTTGTCGGGGTGAACGCCAATGTCGCCCTCATTCTGCACGAAGCCATCGGCTTTCACGTACCGCTGCGCCTGGTGGGCATCGAGTGTATAGGAACCCATACCAATGGGATAGGGAACGCTGGTTTTGCCGAGGGCGTCGTCTTCTTTCATCACAAACTCGCCAATCATTCGCCGGGCTTCCCGAATGTAAAGCTGGTGCGGCCAGCCGCCATTATCCTTAAATTCATCTTTGGGCAGGCCCCACTGCTTCATTTTCGCCTGTATGTCGGCTGGCACGCGCGAATCATTTTGCAGAAAATACATCAGGCCCTTCTGATACAGTTCATGATCCCGGATAATCTGGCGTCGACGTTCGTAGGTGGCTTCGGGGTAGTCGTAGTTTTTGCCGATGTAGTCGGTGCTGAACGGGCCGTGATTGTTGGTGTCGGTTTTTCGATTTGGAATCGGGTCAAACTTGTCAAAACTTTCGCGCCAGCCAGCGGCAAACACGCGGGCCAGTAGTTCGTACCGGGCTGGGTTATATCCCTCGGGTTTAGAAAACGGAATCCGGTTGTCGGGGTGGCTACTCAGGCACATTCGGAAACAGTACGCCTGAATTTTAGTGTCACCCTCGCCAAACGTACCCGGTGGCTGATCCGACACTTCGGGTAGCAGGCCGCTTTTCGCATCGTTCGCAATGGTAAACGGACTGACGTTCATCATAAAGTGATGGCGGTGATGAAAGACATCGGTTTGTACGCCATTGTGCGCTTCTCCATACACACGGTTAGCTTCGCGCCCAACGTGATAGCGAACACCCGCAGCCGCCATCAAATCGCCCTCATAGGTTGCGTCGATAAACATTTTGCCTTCGTAGACTGTGCCGCTCAGCGTCCGAAACGATTGCAGGGTTCCGCCCTTTTTCTGGACTCCTTTTGCCGAACGGTCGAGCCACTCATCGCGGTAGAGGGTGATGTTGTTCTCCCGGACAAACTCTTCAAAAATTTGCTCGGCGGCATGGGGTTCAAAAATCCACATCGTGCGCGAAGTACCGTCGATGGCGGGCGTCCCCTGGCCTTTATTGCCATAGTCTTCCCGCTTCTGCCAGGCCCATGACGCGTCTTTCCGGTAATGCTGATACAGCCGCTGGTAAAACTCGCGCGACAGTCCGCCAATGACTTCTTTATTGCCCGTGTCGGTAAAGCCCAACCCACCCGCCGACAAGCCGCCGAGGTGTTTGTCGGGCGAGACGATAATGACCGACTTGCCCATTTTTTTTACCTGTACGGCGGCTGTGATGGCCCCCGATGTCCCGCCGTACACAATCACGTCGGCCCGGCGCACGGCAGCTTTATGGCCAGTAGGTGGCGTTGTGTAGGCTGTTGAAAAAAGAGCAGCGAACGTGAACAGGCAGCTAAAAATCTTCATAAGATACGTTCAGGTAAAGGATGTACAGAATTTCCACGGCAACGGCGGCCGCATTACAAGTTACATGTCATAATTCCGGGGGCTGGATCAGCTAAAGACCCTGCTTCTACAGAATTACCTGTGCTGGTTCAATAGCCTGGATTTTGGTCCAGCGAGGGGTTCACATCGCGCTCGGTTTGCGGAATGGGAAACAAATAATGGCGTTCCTGTACCGTAATGGTTGGATTCTGTACGTTCATGGCGCTGATGAGCCGTTTTGTACGTGCCAGATCGTACCAGCGATGACCCTCAAAGGCCAGTTCGAGCCGCCGTTCGAGCAGGAGGGCGTCGCGCAGCTGTTCCTGTGTCAGACCCGCCAGGTCGGTCAGTCCCGCCCGCTTTCGCAGTCGGTTAACAGCCGTGTAGGCTTCGGCGTTTCCAGCTCCCTGCTCATTGAGGGCTTCGGCATACATGAGCAGCACATCGGCGTAGCGAATGATGGGGTAATTATTGGCGCCATCGTTATTGCCCGTAGCGGTAGGATCCAGGTATTTATTGACATAGCCGGGAAACACCACGCTGGCAGGAGCCGCCGGTGTGGTAGTTGCCGAGTACAATTTAATCGTCACTTCGCGCCGTTTGTCGGTTGGGCTGTAGGCTCTGTACAGGTTATCCGTCACCGGGTCGTCGCCGAAGCCCGCCACGCCATTAACGCGGTCGAAGTTGGGGCGCATGTATCCCTGCATCAGACTGCCTTCGCCAACGCCCCCACCCAGCGCCTGCATTTCGAAGACGGCTTCTTTGCCATTTTTATTGGCCAGCAGAAACGCTTCGCCGAACGTGGCCCAGAGGTCATACACGCCCAGATCCATCACTTCTTTTGCCTTCGCCGATGCCTTCGCCCACTCTTGCCGGGTTAGGTAAACCTTCGCCAGAAACGCTTTGGCCGCTCCCTTCGTAGCCCGACCCCGGTCGATGCCGGTGTATGAAATGGGTAGCACAGTTTCGGCCTCCGTAAAATCCTGAATCACCTGTTTATAGACCTCCCCGACCGACGCCCTCGGTACGTTCAGGTTTTCTAACGACGTGGTTTCAGCCAGTTGCAGCGGTACGCCCCCGAACAACCGGACGAGCGTGAAGTAATAGAACCCACGCAGAAACGTAGCCTCGGCAATATAGCGGGCTTTCAGGGCCTCGTCCATAGAAATGGCGGGTACCCTGGCAATGACCGTATTGGCCCGGTTAATGGCCTGATAAACTGTTGTCCACAGAGACTGGAACGTGCTGGTAGCGGGCGTAAATGTGTATTTATCGAGGTCGTTTTTAGGCTGATTGGCCGTTGATCGACCATTGCCCCACTCGGCATCGTCGGTAGCCTGATCCTGAATAATCCACATAATCTGCCCATACATATTGGCCGAGTTCAGTGGATCATACACGGTGCTGAGCGCAGCTTTGGCATCATCGGTGTTTCGGTAAAAGTTGATGGGCGTAAAACTGGCTTCAGGGGTTTGTTCCAGTACCTCACACGCGGTCAGGCTACCAAGCAACAGGAGTGTAGTTAGGGTCTTCTTCATGGCGTTATTGGGAACAGGCATCAGTATTAAAATCCAGCGTTCAGGCCGAACAGGATCGTTTTGGCCGCCGGGTAACTGGCATAATCGAAGCCCTGGCTGCGGCTATCCTGCCCAAACCGGTTCACTTCGGGGTCGTAGCCCGAATAGTTAGTGATGGTCAGGTAGTTCTGGGCAGCGGCATACACGCGCAGGGACTGAATTTTCAGCGTCCGCAGAGCCGACTGGGGCAGGCTGTAGGCCAGTTGGATGTTCTTCAGCCGAAGGTACGAACCGCTTTCAATCTGCCGGGTCGATATGCGGTTAGCCGGGCGTGTTGTCGATGCGCGCGGAATGTCGCTGTTGGTGTTGGTTGGGGTCCAGCGGTTCAGAATGTCGCGGGTCTGGTTGGTTGTGGCGTTCAGGTATTCCAGCTCGAAGCGGTTGGCGTTCAGAATGTCGTTGCCATAAACTCCCTGAAAAAACGCGGTCAGTTCCAACCCTTTATACGAAAATGTATTGTTCAGTCCACCCACGAGTTTAGGCTGTGCCCGGCCAATAATCGCCCGGTCGTTATCATCGATCTTTTTATCCCCATTCAGGTCGGCATACCGACGGTCGCCGGGTTTGCGGGCCTGCGGGTCGGCCACCGCCACCAATTCATCGGCGGTCTGGTACAGGCCATTGGTGACGTATCCGTAGAACGACCCCAGCGGCTCGCCAATGCGGATGATACCCGACGTGAGGTTTTGCCCGATATTGGCCACCTGCCCGGCAAAAATCTGCGGGGCACCACCAATGTCCAGCACGTTATTGCGGTTGGCGGCCAGGTTTAGATCGGTTGTCCAGTTAAAGGCTTTGCCCGAACGCGACCCCGGCACATTGCGCGACGAAAGGCTCAACTCAATACCCCGGTTCTCAACGCGTCCAAGGTTTTTGATGGCGCTCGAATAGCCCGATGTACTCGGAATAGTCACGTTCAGCAGTAAATCTTTCGTCCGTTTCAGATACACATCGGCCGTGATGGTGATTCGGTTGTTGAACAACCCGAGGTCGACCCCCAAATCGGCCTGTGTCGTTGTTTCCCACGACAGGTCAGGGTTGGCAATCTGGGCGGGGCCAATACCCGTCGAAACGACATTGCCGAAGACGTAGTTCTGCGTGCCGAGCAGCGAGTAAGCCGGGTAGTTGCCGATGCCGTCCTGGTTGCCCGTCGACCCGTAGGTAGCCCGAAGTTTTAGGTCGTTAATGACCCGTGCATTTTTCAGGAATCCTTCCTCACTTATGCGCCAGGCAAACGCTGCTGAGGGAAAATAGCCGTAGCGTTTGTTGGACCCGAAGCGCGACGAGCCATCGGTGCGAAACGAGGCCGTGAGCAGGTACTTGTCTTTGTAGCCGTAATTGACCCGCGCTAAGTAGGACTGTAAGCCCCAGGCGCCAACGCCTGATGAGGGACTAAGCGGCACCGAAGCCGACCCGAGGTTGCTCGATCCTAAGTTATCGTTGACGAAGTTGCGGGCTTCGGCCCGGACAGTCTCGTTGCGATTGGCCTGCTGGGTGAAACCAATCAGCGCGCCAATGGTGTGTATTGTGCCAAAGGTGCGGTTGTAGGTCAGTAAATTCTCGTTCAGCCAGGTAAGCGACTGCCCGTTGAAAACGGATGCCGCTCCACCCTGGGCCAGTCCGCTCGACACGCTGCGGGGTAAGTAGCTATCCTGTTTTTGCAGCACGGCATCAACACCGAGCAAAACGCGCAGATTCAGCCCGTCGCTGATCTGATAGTCGCCGAATACGTTGCCGAAGGCGCGGAAGGCAGTGTTGCGGTTCTTGCTTTCGCGGGCCAGTGCCGCCGGATTGTCGGCCGTAAAGGGCAGTGCCGGGCTGGTTAGCAAATACGTTCCATCGGGGTTATAAATGGGAACGATAGGCGGAAATTGCAGGGCCGCAATCGTTACCAGACCTGCACTACCCAGATCGCCGTCGGTACGCGACTGATTCGTGACGGTACGGTTGACGGTACGGTTGACGGTCAGGCTGTTCCCAATTTTTATACGATTGGTTAGTTTACGGTCTAAATTGATGCGAAAAGAATAGCGGTCAAAGTCGGAATTCGTGACGATACCGCCCTGCCGGAAGTAGCCGCCCCCAATGGCATACTGCGTTCGCTCGTCGCCCCCACTCAGGGAAAGCTGGTAGTTCTGGATGGGTGCCTGCCGGAAAATTTCGTTCTGCCAGTCGACGCCTTCGCCAAAGGCGTCGACCTGCGCCTGGGTGTACACTGCGGCCCGGCCTTCGTTGGTGTTGGCATCGTTGACAAACTGCGCGTATTCGCGGCCATTCAGGACAGGGTATTTGCGCCGGACATCCTGAATGCCATAATAAGCGTCAAAATTGATGGTGGACTTGCCAGCCTTGCCGCGTTTGGTGGTAATGATAACTACACCGTTGGCTCCGCGTGATCCATAAATGGCTGTGGAACTGGCATCCTTCAGGATCGAGATTGACTCAATATCGCCCGGATTGAGGGTACTCAGCACGTTGAAACTCGATCCGCTGCCCGCCCCATCGTTCTTAAATGGAATGCCGTCGATGACGTACAGCGGCTCATTATCGCCCTGAATGGAGTTGCCGCCCCGGATGCGGATGGTGGTAGCTCCTCCCGGCGCACCGGAGTTTTGGGTGATTTGTACGCCGGCAGCCCGGCCCTGCAACTGCTGGTCGAGCGACGTAACGGCTACTTTACGGATTTCTTCGATGGGCACTGTCGATACCGAACCTGTCAGGTCGCTTTTCTTTACCTGCCCGTACCCTACCACAACCACTTCGTTCAGGGTTTTGTCGTCGGGCAGCAGGGTGATATTTAGTGTACTGCGTTTGCCTACGGCGATCTCCTGCGACAGATATCCGACGAAGCTAAACACCAGCAGGGCTTCGGGGCCCGGCACAGCAAGTCGGTAGCTGCCGTTTTGATCGGTTGTTGTGCCGCGCTGGGTTCCTTTCACCACCACGCTTACACCGGGCAGCCCTTCACCGGTTTCACTCGTAACGCGCCCGGTCACGGTTTCATCGACCGACGCCTGCGGTTGTGCCAGCAACGTTGGCTGTAGCGATGCAACGGAGAGGGCTGTCGCATTAGTGAGAAGCCCACTATCGGAATCGTTCATGGTTTGATCGGGCGACACGTCCGCACTGGTTGTCAGCTTTCGGTCGGCCCGCTGGCCCGTGATCAGGTAGGTTCCGTTTTTGGCTTTGCGGTAGCGCAACCCCGTTTGTTTCAACACGGCCCGAAGATTCTGCTCCAGCGTGGCCGTTGGATTCAGCGCATCGCCCGGCACGGTCAGGCCCTGCACAAGCTGGTCGCCGTACAGAATATCGACACCATAGCGCTCTTTCAGTTCGGCGAGCACGTCGCTGAGCTGACGGGCCAGTCCAGGCCGGGTTGAGGGAAAGACTGTTAACGTGGCAGGGGTTCGGGTAGGTTGCGCGATGGTATCGGCCAACAGCCCGGCGGGTGGTCCAAGAAAGATCAGACTAACCAGCCCAATCGCTGGCAATCGGCGTAGTTTTCGTTGCATCGTGTACACTATTGAAGAGGGTTTTGCGTCAGGCGTAGTTTATTGTCTTTTCGGTCGATGGTAATGTTCAGCACCTCGGCAATGATCCGCAGGAGTTCGTCGGCGGTCTGGGCCGAGTAGGCGCCGGAGAGCGTCATCTGACCAAGGTCGGCATCCGCGATTTCGGCAGTCAGGCCGTAGTTTTCGCCCAGCATGGCAACAATTTCGGTCAGTGGCGTTTTGTCGAATACAAAGCGGTGTTCAGTCCAGGCGGGGTTGGTGGGTGGTTGCTGCGTTTGCCGATGCTGTACCTCACCCTTCGGGTTGAGCATAACGAAATCGCCGGGTTTCATGATCACCTGTTTTGGCTGATGATCGGGCTGCTGGTAATGCACTTCCACTTTCCCCCGATTCAGCACGACTTTCGTACCGCGTGGCCGGGCGAACACCGTAAACTCAGTGCCCAGTACCACAACTTCGGGGCCGTTGCCAGTTTTAACCACAAACCGCTGATTGGTAGCCGTATGCGTGACGGAAAATAAAGCCTCGCCTGTTAGCCGAACTTCGCGGGTGGGCAGGTTCCGGTGGCCATTCAGCAGCCCGGTAACAGCAAACCAGCGGCTGTTAAAGCCGAAACGAGGAAGTTGCAAGGATGAATTGGCGTTGAGCGTAACTGTACTGCCATCAGGCAGAGTTAGCTGGCGCGTTTCGCCATAACCCGTCGTGTAGGTGCGGGTCAGCAGTGGCTCCTGAAAGATGAACAGGCCCAGCACGATTGCAACCGACGCGGCTGCTGCCCATAGCCGCCAGTTATGGCGACTGAGTTGACTGATGGACCGGGTTGGTGCGTCTGTCAGTTGGCCCGGTGCCGGCTGGTCAGCGAACAAAAAATTTTTATACTGGCGTAAGGCCGTGGGCTGATCCGCCGTGTATTGCAGGTGAGTCTGTTCCCATTCGTCGAGCCAGCCATAAAACAGCTCCTCGTGGAGTGGGTCGCGGCTCCATTCGTCAATCTGTTGCTTTTCCAGGGCTGTTACCTTTCCGGCAAAATAATCGAAAAGCCGTTGTTTGTTGATGCGTTCGTTCATGTCAGGTCGTATGTTCAGGATGACACCAGACTCCGTTCAAAACCCTTATTGTTCGTCGATCAGGATAAATAGCGCGTAATGCTCCACAGCACGAGCAAAAGCCATTTGCCTTTCAGCAAATCGCGCAGGGTGTGGCTGGCTAAGCGAATCTGTACCTCCACCGTGCGAATGGACAAGCCCAGTTCGCCAGCGATTTCAGCGTATTTTTTCCCCTCAAAGCGGTGCATGAGGTAAATGCGCCGACGCTGTACGGGCAGCGTCTGGATGGCGGCCTCCACGTCCTGATAAAGTTCTTCGTAATGCGTGATGGCATCGGGCTGCTGGGTATCGGAAACGGGCTGATACTGCGCTTCTTCCAGCCCCGCGTCGCGCCGGAGTGTCTGGCGCAGGTAGTTGTATGCCCGATGCCGGACTGTCTTATAAAGATAGGCCCGGTAGGACGTGGTAATGGTTTGAAAAAGCTGGTCGGCATAGAACTGACAGAAGATTTCGGCGACCAAATCTTCGGCTATGGCTCGTGACGAAACAAACCGCACCGCATGGCTGCACAAGGCGTTGTAGTATCGCCGAAACAGCAGCTCGCAGCCCAACCGGGCATCCTGGTCGAAGGTCCGTCGGATAAACAGTTCGTTGTCTGGCGATGACTCGGAAAACTCCTCCGGCGACGGAGCGTCCATACCCTGAAACGCTACGGGACCAGCCGCCAGCGTAACTCCTGTGATGCCTGTTTGCCGCATAGTTTATGTCATTAACTACGGTCGCCGAAGTATATACCCATCGGCGTATGTTGATAGACACGGCAGTCGCCTGAAAACCCTTAAGCTGAAGTGGCTATTTTTTACAAAAATTCTTGTTAGATTTCTATTTCGGCACTTATCCGATAAGCGACAAAGGCAATACGATTCGTCTCAACACCAGCCGAAGTCGCTTTTACCGCCAGCTTTTTATTTTGTGTCCGTACACGGCGTAAAACAGCAGGTAGAGATAGCAGGGAATAAGTATCCAGTAGGCCTGTCGCAGTGAGAAGCTGTCGGCAAAATAACCGTATACCAGAGGCATGATGGCATTGCCGCACAGACCCATAATCATCAGCGATCCGCCAGCTTTGGTAAAACGACCTAACCGGGCCAGCGCCAGCGGCCAGATACCCGCCCATACCAGCGAATTGGGCAAGCCTAAACTTACCAGAAACCAAAGGGAAATATCGGAGCGGTGGCCAAACAGGGTTAGGGTTCCGTGCGAAAAAAGAATGCCCAGACTAAGCAATAAGCCCAGCCCGGTGCAAATGCGAAGGGCGTTGACCTGCCGTATAAACCGGGGAATGGTAAGGATACCGATGAGGTAACCGCAGATGGTGGCAAAGAGGATGTAAGCGGGAAACCCTTTCGCATTCAGCAGTGAAATGCCCATCGAACCGGCGTACCCGATAACGGTGTCGATTGCGATTACCTGCGAACCAACGTGAAAAAAAATGCCAAAAGCGCCTAACACCAAATGAGGGAACTGCAGGACACTGGTTTTACCCGAATTGGCGACCGATAGTTCGTCGCTTTCCTGCTCGGTATTGATGTCAGGCAGGGGTGAAAAGCGGATAAACAACCCCAATCCAAAGAGCACCGCACTGACGCAGGCATAGGGCACAATAACCCGCTGGATTAGTTCGTCCAGCGCCACAGTCCGGTCGCCGGAAGCCATCAGGGGTAATTGTTTAAAAAGTTCGGTATCCGATGTTTTCAGAATTACGGCGGCAAACAGGAGGGGCGCAACAATACCCGCCGTTTTGTTGCAGATGCCCATGATGCTAAACCGTTGGGCCGCCCGCTCGATTGGGCCTAAAATCGTAACGTATGGATTCGACGCCGTCTGGAGAACGGCCAGTCCGGTGCCAATCGTAAAAAGCCCGGCCAGAAACAGGCTGTACGTTCGGGTAAAAGCCGCTGGCACAAACAGTAAAGCCCCCAGCGACATGATGAAAAATCCGACCATCATCCCCTGCTTAAACCCTACCTTTTTCAACAGCAGCGAAGCGGGCACCGACATGACCAGATACGAAATATAAAAAGCAAAGGCAACCAGATACGACTGAAAATGAGTTAGTTCGCAGGCTATTTTGAAATACGGAATCAGGATGGCGTTGATCCAGGTGACAAAACCAAACACAAAAAACATGATGCCGACAATCACGATGGAGCCCGTTGTGCCCCGGTTCGTGGAGACATGGCTGCCGACTGCATCAGGTGTTACCATCGTCTATACTGTTTCGTGTTTTAGTTTAGATTCAATATTGGAACGCAGATTTTTATGATTGTTAAGATTTCAGAGGTGTTTCTGACAGGTTGAAAGCACCGCTAACCCCTTTACATCATAGGAATCATAAAAATCTGCGTTCCATTAGTCTCCGTAAGCATCCCGGTCTACATATAAAGTACAATCGGGATGACGCCGGAGAATAGACGCCGGACAAGCCGTTGAAACAGGCCCGGTCAACATGGTTTTTATAGCCTGATGCTTTGTTTTGCCCGGCACCACACAAAACAGATGCCGACCAGAAAGCAATGTCGGAATGGTCAGCGTCAGGGCCTCTTCCGGTACGTCGTTTAATGCCGAAAAACAACCATCATTGACCTGCTGCTGGCGGCAAACGGCATCCAGTTTCACCCGCTTTATGACCTCTGAATCGTTGAAATCGGCGACGGGTGGGTCGTTGAAGGCCAGGTGCCCATTTTCGCCAACGCCCAGACAAACGATGTCAATGCGATCCTGAGTTATCAACTGTTTATAGTGTTCACAAGCGGCTATAACCCCGGCCGAATCGTCGATTAAGTAGACATGGCGGGGCGATACGTTTGCGAATAAATGGGTGGTCAGAAAATAGGCGAACCGCTGTGGGGCGTCTGGAGCCAGCCCTACGTATTCATCCATGTGAAACACGTCAATCCGCGACCAGTCGATTCCCCCGGCGGTAGCCAGAAAAGACAGCATCTCGTTTTGGGAAGGGGCCGCTGCAAACACGATTCGGAGGCTTTCTTTTTCCTGCAACAAATCCCTTATTTTAGCTGCAATGTCCTGCCCGGCAGCAACACCCATTTCCTGTCGGGTAGCAAACACGCGCACCTGTAGTTCGTCAATCTGCTCAATTTCTGACTTCATTGTATCATTCGTTCTGGTTCAGGTTGGGTATTAGCTGGCAAAGGGGTCTCCCGCAGATTTCCACAGATGTAAAGCAGATTATCGCAGAAATCACCTGGCGCTGGCGGGTTGTCTTTTTGAATAGACAACTTTTCCGTTGACAATAGTGGTATCGACGGTTATGGTCTCGTTGAAAATCACCAGGTCAGCATCTTTACCCGGCGCCAGTAGTCCTTTCCGGGCCTCAACACCCATAATTCGGGCAGGCGTCGTGCTGGCCATTCGGACGGCATCCAGCAGCGATACATCGGCCAACTGCACCATGTTACGCACGAGTTGATTCGTCGTTGCCACACTTCCCGCGAAGGCTGTTCGATCCGGCAGTTTCGCGACGCCATCTTCGACAAGAACGGGCAGGCCATTTTTCAGCGACCCCAGTGTGCTCATGCCTTCGGGCATCCCGGCGGCCCGCATGGCATCCGTAATCAGCGCTGTCCGGTCGGGGCCTTTGATCTTATAAACCAGCTTGAGCAACGGCGGTGGCAGGTGGATACCATCGGCGATGATTTCGACATCCATATCCAGAAGAAAGGCGCTTTCGATGACCCCGGCATAGCGGTAGGCGTTTCGGCGGGTTACGCCCGACATACATGAATACAGATGAGTCGCGAGCGAATAGCCATTTTCATAGGCCAGGAGAACCTCTTCATAAACGGCATCGGTATGGGCTACGGCAGCCAGAATCCCTTTTTGGCGTAGTCGGCGACCAAACGGAATCGCACCCTCCAGTTCCGGCGCGGCACTCCACCGAACAATGGATGACGAATAGGCGAGTATTTCTTCATACTCCTCTGGGTCTGGATTACGAATATAGCGCGGGTCCTGCGCCCCCCGCTGACTCAGGGCAAAATAAGGGCCTTCCAGGTGGATACCCAGAAAAGCAGCACCCCGGCTATTTTTCAGTTTTGCCCGTTCATATACATCCAGCGTTTGCAGCAGGTCTGCTTTTTCGGCCGTTAGGGTAGTAGGCACCAGCGACGTGGTGCCATATTGGGCGTGCAGTTCGGCAATGGCCAGGAACGCTTCTTCCGTTCCATCCATAAAATCATGCCCCCCGCCCCCATGCACATGAATGTCAATAAAGCCGGGAGCAACATACCGACCGCCAGCATCCAGTTCGGTGGCACCCGGAACATCGACATCGCGCTCATGAACCCCCACAATAACGCCATCCTGAATGACCACCGTGCCACCCCGAATGCAGCGGTAGGGGGTCAGGAGCGTCCCGTTGATTATCTTCAGAATGTCCATTTACGCAGCCGATAACCTGTTTACACGCCCTTCCGATTAAACAGTTGGTTCCCAGCCTTTCTGGTATTCCCGCTGCCAAAGTTTTTCGGCTTCTTTGTTGTTTTTAATATGCCCGTTCGTCGGGTCGATTGTGAGCATATCACCCGACCGAAGCGCGATATTGCCTAACTGGCAAAGCAGCGTGCTTTTGTGCCCACCGACAATATCGGAGGCAAGGGCCGTTCCTTTTTTGATACCATCGAAGAAGTTTTGAATATGGATGGCATCCAGCGCCTGCGAGGGGTCCATCCTGTTGCGGGGATCAATCTGGAGGTCATTTTTGACGTCTTTAACCAGTTTATTGTCCAGGTCAAAAATTTTATAGGAATTGCCTGATTCAATCAGCAATGAGCCTTTTTCTCCATAAAACAGGACACCCACACTGGTTCCTTCAACGGTTCGTCCGTTGCAGCTTCTCCCTTCCCAGGTCATGGCGGTATTATTGGCGAACTCTAACGTAATCACCTGGGTATCCGGTGTTTCCCAGTCATCTTTGTACCGATACCGCCCACCCAACGAGGTTACTTTTGTTGGAAAATCGACACCCAGTCCCCAGCGCATCAGGTCGAGCATGTGGGTGCCGTTGTTGAGGGCCTCACCGGTGCCCCAATGCCAAAACCAGTGCCAATTGTAGTGAATGAGGTTGTCTTTGTAGGGTCGCCGGGGAGCAGGTCCCTGCCATAAGTCATAGTTCAGCCAGGCAGGAACCGGCACTTCTTTGCCAATGCCAATAGAGGCCCGGTTGTTGGTGTACCAGCCTTTAGCAAAATAAGGCCGGCCAATAACGCCTTCCTGTAGCTCCCGGATACCCGTTGCTACGTTGGGCCACGACCGGCGCTGATTACCCATCTGAATAATATTTTTGTACTTCCGGGCGGCTGCCAGCAGCAGTTCTCCTTCGTGTGGGTTATGGCTGCACGGTTTTTCGAGATAAACGTGTTTTCCGGCTTTGGAGGCCAGTATGGCCGCCGGAGCGTGCCAGTGGTCGGGCGCGGCTATAATCAGCGCATCTACGTCTTTGTCGTCCAGCGCCTTCCGAAAATCGGGCTGGTTTTTCGGCTTTGCCTGTTGAATGCCTTCGACCGTAGCCAGACACTTGCTGGCGGCTCGCGCATCCACATCCGATACGGAGATTACCTCGCAATTCGGCTGGAGGGCAAAATTGCCAGCCAGCGCCAGTCCCCGGCTATTTACCCCCATCATGCCCACCCGTATTTTTTCGTTGGCTCCCAGAATTCGGGCGTAGCTTTGGGCACTGAAACCGGGTAAAATACCACCCACCGTTAAGGCTGTGGTGCCCGTGATGGTCTGCCGAATGAAGTTTCTACGTGAATCGTCAGAAAAGGTATTTTCCGTAAGTTTCATGCCGATACGTCAGGTTTAGGTATAAGAAGCAGCCGAGCGGCATTTTATCACTTTGCGAATAGTTTCTTTTTTGCTTTTTCCAGTACCTCGTCCAGACTGACGGCTGTGCCGCCCCGGCGTTTGCTTTCGTCGGCGGCCTCCATAAACGCAACTAGTTCAATGGTTTCCGTTGGCAGCACGGGTGCCCTGCCGGTTTCAAAATAGTGAATAATTTCGTTCAGTAAAGGCTCGTAGCCACCATAAGGCCCCAGGGTAACATTGCCGGTCTTCGTATAAACGGTTCCGCCGTAGTCGTGCTTGCCGGTACGGGTGCCCCGGAATGTACCGATGCGCCCATCGGCCCAGGTGCCAATCACCACATCAGTTCCTTCTGAATGAACCCGTATCACCTGCTTACAACCGGTTCCCATAACGGTGTACAGGGTTTCTACGCCATGAATCCCGTACCAGAACAAATCAGGATGTGTTTTTTCCAGTACGGCCGGACTAAACGTGTCGGCCCCCAATACCTGGCTTTTGTCGATACTGTCGATGCCGTTGATATACCGTAACGAGGAGGCTGAGAAAATCGGAATAGAGTATGTGCGTGAAAGCTCAAAAATAGCCAGCACATCGGCCAGGGAAGCCGCTATTGGCTTGTCGACAAAAACACGCTTTCCTGCTTTAAGCACCTCGGTTACCTGCTCAAGGTGCAGCCGTCCGTCGTTGGTTTCCAGCAGAACGACATCCACCTGTCTGAGCAGTTCGCCAATTGAGTCAACAATGGCTACGTTCAGTTTACTGACTTCGTCGGTGTAGCCCGGAATGCGTTTTGTGCTGCTGTCAATATCCTTACTCCCAAACGGATAAGCCGCCACCACCCGATAACCCGCATAGGCTGAACCAGCATCGGGAGCGTTCAATGCTTTGGTAAACGCTACGCTGTGGGAGGTATCCAACCCAATAATGCCAACCCGTTTCCCCTGTTCTGACCGGCTATTGATTGGCCAGGCCGAATTGGTCAGGCATAGGACAACGCTCCCCAGAGTGGCCTTATGCAAAAAATACCTGCGGTTTTGATTTACTGTGCTCATCTATTGATCGAAAAGAATCCTGGTTAATGTAGTCATAGCAAACCTACAACGCTATACCTCCTAATACCCGGCCAAAGCAATGTGCTTCTACGCCGATAAACTTTTCTAAACGTCAATCGGCTGCGCTACCTTTACGTCGTCGAACAGGTTCATTGTCAGCTTAACGACGTACTTATTTTATCGCTACTGCCAGCATGAGTAAACAAGTTGAGCGCCTTGAGGATGCGCCTAAGTTTCGTTTCTGGAAAAGCCAGATGGAAGCGAACGGGCTGAAAATTAATGCGATAAAAGATTTCTACATTCGGCGCAGGCATAATGGCGAGGTGCTGTTTGCCATGCTCGAAGTGGATGCTGATACGCCCGAAGGCGATAAAATTCCGCCCGCGCTGTTTCTGAAAGGCCACGCAGCGTCGATACTGGTTTGCCTGATTGATAAAGATAGCCAGGAGAAATTTGTGGTCTTGGTGAAGCAACGACGTATTTCGGATGGGTCGCATACCTACGAGCACCCCGCCGGAATGGTCGACGCCAGCGATGCGCCCGACG
The DNA here is from genome assembly GCF_054781775.1 of Spirosoma areae. NCBI lineage: Bacteria > Pseudomonadati > Bacteroidota > Cytophagia > Cytophagales > Cytophagaceae > Spirosoma > Spirosoma areae. Next base: position 427,754 of record NZ_BAAGTT010000024.1, read on the forward strand.
AGGTAGCCGCCCGCGAATTAGGCGAAGAGATAGGCCTTACTGTTGCTCCGGATGAGCTGACCAAACTCAATCCGAAACTATGGTTCCCCAGCACCGGCACCAGCGACGAAGCCATGCACTATTTCTACATTGAGCAGGAGATGACCCGTAAGGAGATTATGGCGTTTCACCTGAAAAACATGGGCAACCAGGCGGAGTTTGAGCGGATTACGAGCGTAGTAGCTACCCTGCCCGAGGCCCATAAACTCGTCACAAACGTCAACGGCCTGCTGATTCATTTTTTATACCTGAAGCATGTCGGCGATTACGAAACGATGAAATTGTTGTAACGATAATTCCTAAACATCATGGACGAATTCATGCAGGAGGCCATTCGCCAGGCCCGTAAAAGTCTGAGCGAAGGTGGCATACCCATTGGCTCGGCGCTCATCAAAAACGGTGCGTTGGTGGCATCGGGCCATAACAAGCGCGTGCAGGAAAATAATCCGATTCTGCACGGCGAAATGGACTGCCTCAACAACGCCGGTCGGGTTGGTTCATTCCGAAATACGGTTATTTATTCTACATTGATGCCGTGCTACATGTGCGCGGGTACCATCGTGCAGTTTAAAATCCCGAAAGTGATTGTTGGCGAATCGCGGACATTTGCCGGGGCACGGGAATTCATGGAGCAGCATGGCGTTGAAGTCATTGACCTCGACCTGCCCGAATGTGTCGATATGATGAATCAGTTCATCGCCGAAAAGCCGACGCTCTGGAACGAAGATATTGGTGAGTTGTGAGGGCGGGTCTATGTTACCTTCCCTTCGCGGATGCGTCACATAGGCCTGGCTTTCACTAAACTGACCGTGTGAAATTTTTCTGGATTCTCCTTGTTGGTACACAACTCCTGACAGTTCCCGCATTCGGCCAGTCGCAACGTTCGGAAGTATGGCGGGAATATCCGGGCACCTGGCTGTTAAATGTTGGGCTTGGACCAACGCGCTACCTCGGTGATCTGAACGAACGATTCGATGTTGCCCACGCCCGGTTAGGAGCAGCCCTGAACCTGGCAATTGCTTACCGGTACTCGCCACAGCTTACCTTCCGGGCCGAAACGCAGGTGTATTACCTTCGGGGTAGTCATCAGCATACACATCTGGCCTATAATAATCTCTCATTTTATAGCCTGAATCCTGACGTTTGGGCGGGCATTCAGTGGGATTTCTGGCGGGCCGACGACCGAAACCATATCATTATTCCCTATGTGCTGGCTGGCGTGGGCTTGACCTGGCTAACTCCCAAAACGACATACAAAGGGCAGGCGGTGAGTTTAGCGCCGTTGCAGACAGAAGGCGTAGGGTATAATCGCCTGCCCTTTATGGCTCGATATGGGCTTGGGGGTGCCTGTTGCCGCATCTGAGCGGTTTAAGTTGCATCTGGAGGGGGCATATACACACGTATTCAGCGATTACGTGGACGATGTCAGCACGGTTTACCCTGACCGGGGCCGCATGAACCCACTGGCGGCTGCGCTCTCCGACCGTCGGGCCGAGTTAGGCCAACCGCTCAATCCGGCTGGCGCCAAACGGGGCAATCCGGGCTGGCGGGATGGCTATTTCGTGGTGTCGGCCCGGCTTCTCTTCACTATTATTACCACAAATCAGCGAAGTTACCGCCGGTCACGCGGTCGTTAGGGTTTTGGGGGCTTTTGCCTTATTTTTGGGCTAAAACCCCGGCAGATACGCCTGCCCCAGCCGAATGAGTCCAGCTATTTTTATTGATGCCCTTCAAAACGAACTTCAATGTATTCAGTATGGGCAGCACCCCCCCGAATTATATGACCCAATTCGGTACATTATGAGCCTTGGCGGCAAGCGGATGCGCCCGTTAATGACGCTCATGGCCGCTTACCTCTTCACCGACGACTGGCAGAAGGCCGTTCGGCCCGCACTGGGCGTCGAGGTCTTTCATAACTTCACCCTCATGCACGACGACATCATGGACCAGGCACCACTGCGCCGGGGCCAGCCAACGGTGCATGAAAAGTGGAATGGGAACATCGCTATTCTATCGGGCGATGTGATGCTCGTCAATGCCTATCAACTCTTGCTGAATGTAGAAGCCGACAAATTAAAGCGGGCTTTGGAGCGATTTAGCCGAACGGCTGCCGAGGTTTGCGAAGGCCAGCAGATGGACATGAATTTTGAAACCCGCTGGGATGTTACCGAAGCTGAATACATTGACATGATTCGGTTGAAAACGTCGGTTCTGCTGGGATACGCGCTTGAACTCGGTGGGCTGATTGCCGGAGCCGACAGCGAAACGACCCGCCATCTGTACGAAGGCGGAATGAACATCGGCATTGGGTTTCAGTTGAAAGACGATTTGCTGGATGTTTACGGCGACCCCGTTAAGTTTGGTAAGCAGGTTGGCGGGGATATTATTGCTAACAAAAAAACGTTTCTCCTTATTGAAGCCCTGCAACAGGCCACCGGTACCCTGCGTGATGAACTAACTGACTGGCTTAACAGGACACGCTTCGACAAAGCGGAAAAAGTGCGGGCCGTCACCACTATTTACGATCAGTTAACGATTCGGCAACTTACCGAAGCCCGTATTAACGACTACTTTGACCGTGGATTCGCCTGCTTCGATTTGGTTGAAGCCGACCAGGGCCGTAAAAAAATACTTATTCAATTTGCCCGGCAGTTGGTCGAACGGGAAAGCTGAAGGAATTACGAATTACGATGTACGATTTACTTCCGGCATCAGTAATAAATCGTACATCGTACATTATAAACCAACCTACATGATCATCACCCTTATTATTGTCGTTACGGTTATCATCAGCGTTGCCGCCTGGAATAATTATGGCCTGATGAACCGCTGGATTATGAATCCGTATCAGGTGGCCGAACGGGGGCAATATTACCGGCTAATCACATCGGGATTCCTCCACGCCGACTGGGGACACCTGATTTTCAACATGATAAGTCTGTACGTTTTCGGCGCGTTTATCGAGCAGGTCTTCGGCATGTTATTCGGCGCCGGTGGTCCGCCCTATCTGATTGGCTTTTATCTGGTCGCCATTCTGGTATCGGATATTCCAACGTTTTTGAAGCACCGCACCAATCCGGGCTACAATTCGCTGGGAGCATCGGGGGGGGTGGCGGCCATTATTTTTGCAACGATTCTGTTTCGCCCGTTAACACCAATTTATCTGTTCTTTATTCCGATTGGCATTCCCGGTTTTATTTTCGGGGGCTTGTACTTAGCGTATTCATACTACGAAGCTCAACGCGGTGCAGGCAATGTTAACCACGATGCCCACTTCTACGGGGCTTTGTTTGGCGTTCTGTTTATGATCATCGTTTATCCGCCGGTATTGTCCAGCTTTTTCGAGCAAATTGCCGGTTGGCGCCTGTTCTGATGCTCAACGTACTCAACCAGCCCTATCCAACCGAAGAGTCGGCATCGTCGAACGTGACGAAGGCGGTCGGGACGGGTCTGTTTGTTGGGTTGTTTCTACTGGTCTTTCAGCCGTTTGGTTTGGATGATTGGCAAACATCCGCCAAAACAGGTAAAATTCTGGGTTTTGGCGTTGTTACGCTGGTTGTTATGCTGGCCAATTACTTTATAGCGCCCGCGCTGTTTCCGCATTATTTCTCCGATAAACGCTGGACAGTTGCCAAAGAAATCAGCCGTATACTGGTCTTCATTACGGTTATTGCGTTTGGCAACCGGCTCTATTTAGGCTGGTTAACCAATGAGTCGGAGGTAATGGGCGGCTGGCTTTGGGCCATCGGTATCACGTTCCTCATTGGCCTGTTCCCAACGGCAGGGTTTGTGGTGCTCAATTACATTAATCAACTGAAAAAATACAGTCGGGCGGCTGGTAAATTGCCAGTTCATTCGCCCATGCTAACCCCTGCACCAAATGGCAAGGAACTGGCCGATGCTATGTTGACACTCATAGCCGAAAATGAAAAAGATAGTTTAACTATTGTAGCCAGCGATTTACTTTTTATTGAATCGAGCGACAATTACTGCACGGTTTTTTACCTTAAAAACGAACAGGTAACGAAGCCGCTGTTTCGTAGTAGTTTAAGCCGGCTGGAAAAGCAAATCAGGAAGGCCCACATTGTCCGGTGCCATCGTTCCTATGTCGTTAACCTCGACCGGGTCGAGCGTGTAACAGGCAACGCACAAGGCTACAAACTTCATGTAGTAGGCGGGCAGTTTCAACTACCCGTAGCGCGGCAATACAATGAGACGTTGGTGGCCCAACTGAAAGCGTTGTAAATCAGCCCACCATTCGTCCCAGCTATCCTTTTGGGTTACCAAACGTCCCTAACCTTACTGAATGACCCTTTTTATTGTACCAGGCCACCCGGTCGGTGTAGGTTTGCTTCGTCAAAAAAGCAAACCAAAAAACGGCCATGAAAACGCTGATTACCTTACTGCTCGTTACCCACATTGCCACCGGCATAACGGCCCTGCTGGTTGGACTGATTCCGATGTTCTCGAAGAAAGGAAGCCCGGTGCATAACCGCGCCGGACGAATTTATGTCTATTGCATGATTACCGTTGCCATCACGGCCCTGCTGCTTTGCGGATTACAACCGTTCAAAATGATGCGTCTGTTCCTGACGGGCATTGCCATTTTTAGCTTTTACCTGTGCATCACCGGCTGGCGAGCCACCAAACAAAAAAAGTCCGGGCCAGCAACAGCCGACAAGTTTCTCACCTGCTTAACGCTGGGCATAAGTGTGCTGATGGTTGGGTTTGGGGTGTATCTGCTGGTGCTGAACGGCGCATCGTTCTTTCCCGTTCTATTCTCTTTTTTCGGTGTATTAACTGGCGTTTTCGCCATGCAGGATGTCCGGCGATTTAGCCAGCCATCCGAAAAAATGCACTGGTTTTTTCAGCATTTCACCCGCATGGGCGGCTCGTATATTGCCACATTTACGGCCGCTTTAGTGACAAATTTCGACCGGATTCTACCCAAAAATGCGCCCGAATGGGCGGCTACTGCGGGCTGGATTGTTCCATCTATTCTTGGCGGAATACTGATTGGCCGAACAGTCCGGTATTATAAGCAGAAGTTCAATTTATCGAAGACGACGACTGCTTAGAAACTAAATTCGCCGGGTTTTGATCCAGCGAATGAGCCCATTAGTTGAGCAATTGCTTCGCTACCGGCAAGGCTTTCTCCGCCCACTGCTGCATTTGTTTGCCCGAATAATGCAGGCCATCCGAAGCAAACTGGGAATTGTCGCCGGCTGCCGACCGGGTTAACGGCGTAATATCCACATAAGCGATGCCTGCTTTCTGGCATTCCTCCTGGGCAATGGCGTTGAACTGGTCGATCTCACGGGTAATTTTGGCCTTGTCGCGTCCACCCGCAAAGGGCGAACTGCCCCAATCGGGAATGGACAGGACAAAAACGTGAGCGGCCTTGCCGCCTGCGAACTTGATGGCTGTTTGCAGCAGTTCCCGGAATTCGGTTCGGTAGCGGTCCTGGCTCTGGCCCCGATACTGGTTATTCACGCCAATCAGCAGCGAGACTAAGCTATAAGTTTTCTGATTACGGCTGGCCTTGATGGCCTCCTGCAACTCTGCTGTTGTCCAGCCGGTGCGGGCAACAATGTCCGGGTCAGCTACGTCCAGGCCATCTTTTCGGAGCATTCCGGCCAGTTGAACGCTCCACCGTTCATACTCCGACACGCTCTCGCCAATGGTGTAGGAATCGCCGAGGGATAGAAAGCTGTATGTAGACGCGCTGGTGTTTGGATTTATGACCATAGCAGGGTCTGGCGTTCGCTGGGTGCAGGCGAGTAGGAGGGTAGCAAGAAAAAGCGCGAGTTTCATGGTGTTGTTGAGTGGCTACGGGTTTATGTACGTCCAGAATTTCCTGATGGATTGTTCATAAACCCGTAGCCACTCAACATCTGAAAATTACTCCTGCTCCAGCAAAAACGCTTTGATGAAGGGGTCGATGTCGCCATCCAGCACGGCTTCGGTGTTGGAGGTCTGGTAGCCCGTGCGGTGGTCTTTCACGCGCCGGTCGTCGAGCACATAGGAGCGAATCTGCGATCCCCACTCAATTTTCTGCTTGCTGGCTTCTACTTCGGCGCGGGCTGCGTTGCGCTTCTGAACTTCAATTTCGTAGAGTTTGGATTTTAACAGCCGCATGGCCACCTCTTTGTTCTGCAACTGACTCCGTTCCTGCTGGCATTCGATAATGAGTCCTGATGGCCGGTGCTTTAGCCGAACTGCCGTCTCCACTTTGTTTACATTCTGGCCCCCGGCTCCGCCCGACCGGAACGTGTCCCAATCAATATCAGCCGGATTGACGTCAATCGTGATTGTATCGTCAATCAATGGGTAGGCATATACCGACGCGAACGACGTGTGCCGCCGGGCATTGGAATCGAACGGGGAAATACGTACTAACCGATGAACGCCGTTTTCGGATTTCAGAAAACCGTAGGCCAGGGCCCCATCGACCTCAATCGTAGCCGATTTGATGCCCGCCGTATCACCTTCCTGATAATCAACCTGTTTCAGGCCGTAACCGTGTTTTTCGGCCCAGCGCATATACATTCGGTAGAGCATATCGGCCCAGTCCTGGCTTTCGGTACCACCCGCTCCGGCATTAATTTCAAGAACGGCGCTGAGTTGGTCTTCCTCATTGCCAAGCATTTTTTTGAGTTCGAGGTCATCGAGCGTTTCCGAAACCTTGCCGCCTTCTTCGTCTACTTCTTCTTCGGTTACGTCGCCTGCTTCGTAAAATTCAAACAGCGTCTCAAGGTCGCCGAACTGGCTGTTTAGTTTTTCATAACCAGACGTCCAGCCCTTCAGGGCACGAACCTGCTTCATAACGCCTTCGGCACGGGCGGCATCGGTCCAGAATTCGGGCTGGAAGGTCTGCTGTTCGAGTTCAGCTAATTGTTCTTTCTTGGCATCGTAGTCAAAGATACCCCCTTAGAGCCTCTACTCTGGCCCTCAAGTCGGTCAACTGGTCAGTTGTCATGAACTTGTCGTATTGATTTGTCTATTTTTAATCCGCAAAGATAGAACAAAAGAAGGCGAGGCCGTGGTTTACTTCCGGTATCAACTTTTCAAACTACCTTTGCGTTCTCTCCGAAAGAGGTATTCATTTTACATTTTACATTATTCATTAACTAATGGCTTCACAGTACGATATAATCGTTGTGGGTAGCGGGCCGGGCGGCTATGTGGCTGCTATCCGGGCCTCGCAACTGGGTCTTAAAACCGCCGTTATCGAGCGCGAAAGTCTCGGTGGGATTTGTCTGAACTGGGGCTGTATTCCAACCAAAGCCCTGCTGAAATCAGCGCAGGTTTTTGAGTATATCAAACACGCTGCCGATTACGGAATTACGGTTTCGGGCGAATCGAAGGCAGACTTTGGAGCCGTTATCAAGCGGAGCCGGGGCGTTGCCGACAGCATGAGCAAGGGCGTTCAGTTCCTGATGAAAAAGAATAAAATTGACGTCATCAATGGGGTAGGCAAGGTAAAACCCGGTAAAAAAGTTGACGTGACCGGCTCCGATGGCAACGTCACTGAATACGAAGCGAAACATATCATCATCGCTACCGGAGGCCGCGCCCGCCAATTGCCAAGTGTGCCCATTGACGGCAACAAGGTGATTGAATACCGCAAGGCCATGTCGCTCGAAAAGCGGCCCGATTCCATGCTTGTCATTGGCTCCGGGGCCATTGGCGTCGAGTTCGCCTACGTCTATGCCAGCATGGGCACGAAGGTGACCATCGTCGAGTTTCTGCCCAACGTAGTGCCCGTAGAAGATGAAGACATCTCTAAAGAACTGGCCAAACAGTACAAGAAAATGGGCATAGACATTTATACGAAGTCGGAGGTGACGAAAGTTGACACCACTGGCAACGGCTGCAAGGTGTTCGTGAAAACACCCGATGGCGAAAAAACTTTCGATGTTGACATTGTGCTGTCGGCAGCGGGGGTAGTGGCTAACATTGAAAACATTGGTCTGGAAGAAGTGAGCATTGCCGTTGACCGGGGCAAAATCGTAACGGACGATTATTACCGCACGAATGTTGAGGGCTATTATGCCATTGGCGACTGCACCAAAGGGCAGGCACTGGCCCACGTAGCCTCTGCCGAAGCCATCATTTGCATTGAGAAAATTGCCGGGTTGCCGCACGTTGAGCCGCTTAACTACAACAACATCCCCGGTTGTACGTATTGCACCCCCGAAATTGCGTCGGTAGGATATACTGAGAAAGCTGCCCGCGAAGCGGGTTACGAACTTAAAGTAGGCAAATTTCCGTTCTCGGCCTCGGGCAAAGCGAAGGCTTCCGGTACACCCGAGGGCTTCGTGAAAGTAATTTTCGATGCCAAATACGGCGAATTTTTAGGCGCTCACTTCATTGGCAACAATGTCACCGAGATGATTGCTGAAGTGGTTACTGCCCGGAAATTAGAAACCACCGGCGAAGAAATTCTGAAGGCCGTTCACCCGCATCCAACCATGTCGGAGGCCATCAAAGATGCCACCGAAGCGGCCTACGGCGAAGCCATTCATTTGTAGAATAATGGCTAATGGATAATGTACAATGAATAATGAGTTGCCGCTTCATTATTCATTGTACATTATCCATTAGCCATTATTCTTTTACGTTAAAATCTTCCAGCGCATCAGGCCCAGTTTCGTGAAGCAATAAAGCACTGATGTCCGCAAAACTCCCAGACCGTAAATTGAACTTCGCCGAAAGTTGATCGACGAGGCTTCGTCAAAATACTTGGTAGGGCAGGTAACTTCACCAATTTCGTAACCCTTGTAGAAAATCTGGGCAATCATTTCGTTATCGAAGATAAAATCGTCGGAGTTGTGCGTAAAGTCTAAACTACGAAGCACCTCGCCCGAAAATGCCCGATAACCGGTATGATACTCAGATAGTTTCTGATTCATAAGCAGATTCTGCGTGAACGTCAGAAACCGGTTGGCAATGTATTTATACATCGGCATTCCGCCTTTTAGCGCCCCTTTGCCCAGAATTCTTGATGCAAACACAACCGGATACAGACCATTGCCAATAATCGAAATCATGGCTGGCAACAACAACGGTGTATATTGATAATCGGGGTGAAGCATAACCACAATATCGGCCCCAAGTTCAATAGCTTTAGCGTAGCAGGTTTTCTGATTACCGCCGTAGCCTCTGTTTTTATCGTGGCGAATGACGTGGCGAATGCCCAGTTGGCGGGCTACCTCAACCGTATTGTCGGGGCTGGCATCATCGACTAAAATAATATCATCGACTAAATCAAGTGGAATTTCACGGTAGGTACGCTCCAGGGTCAGGGCTGCCCGATAGGCAGGCATGACCACAATTACTTTTTTGTTGTTAAACATATGGGCAAAATTAAGCAGTGCGTATTACTCTGCCAATAATTTTGACAATTGAAGCCTTTCCCTTTGGCGTATTGGGCGTAGCTTTGTCTGCTTACCTGCAATGTTACCGAATCAAAGGCTATACTTGCCTGTTTTTGTAGTAGTTATGTTATCCAGCGAAATAATCTTTTTTCTTGCGTTTGCCGCTTTTGTTCTCTTCGTTATGGCATTGGACCTGGGCGCATTCTCAAAACGCCAGAGTCACATTGTTCAATTTAAAGAAGCCGCTATCTGGAGTGCCATTTGGGTTGCTCTCTCCGCTGCTTTTTACTTCTTCCTGAAGAATTTTGGCTATTTAGTTCATGGCATTGACACGTTTGCCCGCCTTCAGGAGGTGATCGGGCTTTATGCCGACCACGTTCAACTGGTTCCCGGCAATTTTCCGGCCAGTTTAGCCCGTTTTCAGAATAATATGTCACTGGAATACATTACGGGCTATTTGGTCGAATATTCACTCTCTGCCGATAACATCTTTGTCTTCATCCTGATCTTCAGTTCGTTTGGCGTTCGGGAGCGGTATTATAAGAAGATTCTGGTCTGGGGAATTTTGGGAGCCATTGTCCTGCGGTTTATTTTTATCTTCTTAGGTTCAGCCCTTATTCAGCGGTTTGAGTGGATTATGTATTTGTTCGGGGCTTTTCTGGTGTACACGGGAATCCGGCTGTTCTTCCAGAAAGAGGAGGAGGAGAAGATCGAGCCATCTAAGCACCCGGTCGTGCGGTTTGCCAGCAAATACCTGAACGTTTATCACCGCAACGTAACCGACAATTTCTTCATCCGCCGGAAATCAGATCGAAAGTTGTTTGTTACTCCCCTGTTTCTGATAGTTATTGTGGTGGCGTTCACCGACCTGGTTTTTGCTGTCGACTCGATTCCCGCTATTTTCTCAATTACGAAAGACCCCTATATCGTCTTCTTCTCGAACGTGTTTGCCATTATGGGTTTGCGGTCGATGTTCTTCTTCCTGTCGAGCATCATGAGCCAGTTCCGTTTTCTGAAGGTGGGTTTGGCGGTGTTGCTGACCTTTATTGGCGCTAAGATGCTGACCGAACACTGGCTGGCCGAACAGGGTTTTAAGCCCGTTTATTCACTTTACATTATCATCGGCATACTAACGGTTAGCATCCTGGCATCGTGGCTGATACCCGAAAAAAGAACCGCTCAGAATTCGTAAGGCCTACATCTTAGCGATTCTTTTTTCGAGAGGATTCCAGAATTACTCCGGATTTTACCAGGCGAATCCTGAAATCCTCTCGAAAAAAGAACCGCCCGAATAGTCGATTTAAAAGATTTTCGGGATTTTGCGTTCTACTTCTGTGAATCAGCAAATCTTGTGGAGATCCCAGGCCAGTCTATACTTAAAACCTTTCGTCGGCGCTTAACTAATCTCAGCAGCCGAAATCGGTCGCTCCTGCTTACAAGCCTGCCCGCCGGTCAGTTTCTGGATCTTCACGAAACGGATTTTCTGCTCAATAAATCATCATTTACTCTACTTGCTGATTTGATTGGTCGCAAGCCATCAGTAGCCTTGTGTGAGGTGCTCGATGCCCGGCAGGAACGCAGCAACGAGGTCAGCCGCAAACTTCGGCGCATTGCCCGCACCGCCCGATTTATTGAAGAAGAACGCGGAACCGAAGATTTATACGTGGGCTGGCCCTTTGTGAAGGGGAAATTTCTGGACGATACCGTTATTCATGGGCCACTGCTATACTTCCCCGTGCAGATTGAGCAGCAGGGAAAATTCTGGAAACTCACGCGCCGGGGCGATGAACTGGCTTTTCTGAACCCTACGCTGGCGCTGGCGTATGGGCAATTCAACCAGGTAAAACTGCCCGATGAGGTTGTCGAAAAAACAATGGACGACTTCGACCGCGACCCGCTGGCGTTTCGCACCCAACTCTACGAATGGCTTAAAACCAGCCCGCTCGAAATCAATTTCAATCCCGATTTATTCACCGATAAACTTCAGTTTTTCAACAAACAAACGGCTAAAGACCTTGCTCAACTCGAACGAACCGGCGAGCTAAAACTTTATTCGGAGGCTGTGTTGGGTATTTTTCCACAAGCGGGTTCGTTCCTGGTACCGGATTATGATGCGCTTTTGGCGGGTAGCGTGGAGCAGGGAGTAGGGGTGGTACGGCATTCCGGCGCGAAGCAAGATGTATCGGCGGAGACTAATTTTCTTGCCCCTTTCTCTTTGTTCCCTGCCGGAATGCCGTACCCCCCCCACTCCCTGCCCCCTGCCTCTTCTCTCCCAGAAAAATTCATCCATACGCCCCTCCCCATGGATGCATCGCAGGAAGCGGCTGTGCGGGCGGTGAAAGCCGGGCAATCGCTGGTGGTGCAGGGGCCGCCCGGCACGGGCAAATCACAACTGATTGCCAACCTGATGGCCGATGCGGCTGCCGGTGGCAAGCGCGTGCTGCTGGTCTGTCAGAAACGGGCCGCACTCGATGTTGTGCAGGAACGGCTTCGGCAAGTGGGGATGGCCCCGTTTCTGGCCCTGATTCACGATTTTCAGGATGATCGCCGGTCGCTCTATGTCCAAATTGCCGGACAGATTGAACAGGTCGACGCCTATCGCCAGCAGAACAATAGCTTAAATGCCGTGCTGCTTGAACGCGATTTTGACCTCGAGAGTCGCCGGATCGATGAAACTGTCGCTGATCTTAAGGTAGTTAAAGACACCTTATTTGATACGACGGTGTGTGGCGCTTCGGCCAAAGATCTCTATCTGACCAGTAATCCTGCCGCGCCCGTAATTTCGTTGAGCGGAAGTTATACACATTTTCGTGTTGATGGTGTGGATAACTTTGTTCGTCGGTTGACGGATTTTGCGGCTTATCAGGAACGGTTAGGGTTGGATCACCTTTGGAGTGAACGCGTTAGCTTTTCTGCCTTTACCAACGCCGACTTGGCAAAAACCGATCAGGCCATTACGCGCTGGCAGCAACTCCGCACGATGACGAATGAACAAACAGCTCAGTTGCTCGGCCGTTCGTTGTCAATCAGTGAATTAGCTAACTGGCAGAGCCATGACTGGGCAATAACAGCCTTGCTGGCCCTACTGAATACGCCCGATGTCGAGACGCTATGGGCAGTTATCAATCAGCTACGAAACAAGTCCAATCACCCTGCTTTGACGACTGAAGAAAGTCGTCTTGAGCAGGTAGCCGAGGCCTGGGATGAAACCCTCACGGCTCCTGGCCCGGAAACTACGCTCCCAACAACCGAACTGCGGGCATTTCGCGATTTACTCACCGACGCTCTGGCGAACCGTTCGTCGTGGGTGCGCTGGAATTGGTGGCAATTGACCCATTCTGGGAAAGCACAACTTCAGGCAGTGACCTCGGCCAATGGCCTAACACTATCGGTGCAGGATTTGCAAACACTGCTGACTAAAATAAATCAGCGCATTCGGCTGGAAGCGACACGACACGAAGCGCAACCGTTGCTGGCAGGCTTGTCGCTTGCTGATTCGCCCGAAAGCGTTCGGCTTCTGCGCCGGGCTAAACACCTGCTTGAACGGGTCAATGATCTAACGCCCATTCGCCAATTACCTGCTCCATTGTGGCTGACACATAGCCAATTCGCCGAAGCGTTAACCGCTTTGCTCCGAATGGCTGGTGGAGTGGCGCAGCAACAGACCGACGCTCAAACGTATCTGACAACCAATCAATTTGTTCAACTCTGGGAAGATGAAACCTTTGGCATTCAACTTCGTCAGGCGCTTCGACGTGATTTTGACCTGTTGGTTGAATCTGACCGGATTCGTGCGGGCTTTTCGGAGATAGAGCAAACGGTTATAAGGCAACTGGCGGGTAGCAACCCGACCGCTTGGGTAGCCACGTTTCAGAATTCTTTGCGCTTAGCCTGGCTCGATCATCTGGAACGGCAACACCCGGAATTATGCAGTGTCTCGTCGCTGAAGATGGCCCAGATGGAGCAAGCCCTACAGGAAAGTGTTCAACGCAAACAAGCCCTTAGTCGTGATATTCTGCTGGTAAAATTGCGCGACCAAACCTATCGGAACCTGACCGTCAATCGCCTGAACAACGTAGTTACCTACCGTGATTTACTCCATCAGACGACCAAAAAACGAAACGTCTGGCCGGTTCGTAAGTTGATGGAATCGTTTGCCGATGAGGTTTTCAAACTGGTTCCGTGCTGGCTGGCCTCGCCTGAATCGGTGTCGGCCATGTTTCCCCTGCGCGATGGCTTGTTCGACCTGGTCATTTTCGATGAAGCCTCCCAATGTTTTGCTGAAAACGGGATTCCCGCCATGTTCCGGGCCAGGCAGGTGGTGGTGACGGGCGATAATCAGCAACTGCGCCCCAGCGATCTATACCGGATTCAGTTGGCCGATCAAGAAGTCGAAGGTGATATCATTCCAACCGCGCTTGAAGTCGAATCGCTGCTCGAACTGGCCGCCCAGCAACTCCCGCAGGTCTCACTCACCGAACACTACCGAAGCCGTTCACTTGACCTAATCACCTTCTCGAACGCGCATTTTTACGGGAATAAACTCCAACTTCTCCCTTATTTCGACGTAATCAATCGCCACGAACCCGCTATTCGGTATTTGAACGTTAAAGGCGTATGGAAACAGAATACGAATCTTGCTGAAGCCGAAGCCGTGCTGCAACTTCTCGATCAGATAGCCACCGAGTTACCCGACCGTTCGGTAGGTATAGTCACGTTCAACTACCCGCAACAGCAGTTAATTCAGGAATTGCTGGAAAATTCACTCACCCCCAGTACTTCTCCCGGAAGTGAAGAGGAGGGGAAAGGTACCATAAGTACTCCTCTCGCCCTTTCTGGGAAAGGGGCCGGGAGTGAGGGGGTTTTCGTCAAGAATATTGAAAACGTGCAGGGCGACGAGCGGGATGTTATTATTTTTTCAATTGGCTACGCTCCCGATGAGCGGGGGCGCTTGTCGATGCAATTTGGGAGCCTGAATGCACGTGGGGGCGAAAATCGCCTGAATGTCGCCGTTACGCGCGCACGAGAGCGAGTGTACGTAGTGACGAGCCTGTGGCCCGACCAGTTAACGGTAGAAGGGGCTGCTAATGGCGGTCCGGCTCTGCTTAAATCGTATCTGAGCTATGCACTAAGTGTAGCACAGAAGCAATTTCGACCAGAGCCACAAACCAATCAGGTGCTTCCGGGTAGTTCGCTGCTGAAAGACAAATTAGCGGCTCAACATTCTAACTGGAAACCTGAACTCCCCTTTGCCGACCTGACTGTCAAAACAGACGATACCTACCAGTCCCTCATCCTAACCGATGATGACAGCTATTATCAGCAATCGCCCAAGCACGCTCATGCCTATTTACCCGTTGCATTACGTGCCCGAAACTGGCCGTTTCAGCGGATTTGGAGCCGGGAGTTCTGGCGGAGTAAGTAAGGTGGTGATGCGGCATTCCGATGGAAAGCCGAATTACTGCCCAATGCCTTCCAACTTTACTCCTTCATCATGCCCACAAACTGGTCGAACAAGTACCGCGAGTCGTGTGGACCCGGCGATGATTCGGGGTGGTACTGCACCGAAAACGCAGGTTTGTCTTTCCTCCGGATACCCTCAATAGTATTATCGTTGAGGTTGATATGCGTTAGTTCAACGTTTGCATGATCCATTACTTCTTCGGCCTTTACCGCAAAACCGTGATTTTGTGATGTTATTTCACAAAGGCCGGTAATCAAATTCTTAACCGGATGGTTCAGCCCCCGATGGCCATTGTGCATTTTATAGGTCGAAATGCCGCTGGCTAATGACAGAATCTGGTGACCTAAACAAATACCGAATAAAGGCGTTTCAGTGGCCAATGCCTGCCTGACTGTTTCAACTGCGTAGGGCATAGCCGCCGGGTCGCCGGGGCCATTGGCAATGAAATAACCATTGGGCTTCCAGGCGGCTAATTCAGTATAGGGTGTTTTGGCCGGAAAAACTTTGCAGAAGACACCTCGTTCGTTAAAATTGCTGAGGATGCTGCGTTTAACACCCAAATCCAGTACAGCTACACGCAGATTCGCTTCGGGATTGCCCTGCTCGTAGGCTTCTTTGGTGCAAACCTCCGACGACAGTTCCAGCCCGGCCATGTCGGGTACGTTGTTTAATTGCGTCAGCAATAGGGCGGGGTCCAGTGTTTCCGACGAAATGATGCAGTTCATGACGCCCTTCGAGCGGATGTATCGCACCAATTGCCGGGTGTCAACCCCGTGAATCCCGACGATGTTTGCCTTCTCGAAATAGGCCTGCAAGGAGCCGTCAGCCGTGTGACGCGAGTGAATATTGGAGAAGAAATTGCAGACCATCGCCCGAATTTTCACCCCATTTGATTCCTGTTCGGCCTCGTTCAGCACCCCGTAATTCCCAATATGCGATGTGGTATTGATGATGACCTGACCATAGTAGGAGGGATCGGTGTAAATCTCCTGATAACCGGTCATACCGGTGTTAAAGCAAATTTCTCCCCCAGCGGTGCCGATTTTGCCGAGAGCCAGACCCCGATAAACGGTTCCATCCTGCAAAACTAATAGCGCTTCGGGCTGCTGCGTATGTTTCATGTATGCGTTTTGGCTTGAAAGACTAAAAAAAAGGGCTAACCAGCACGGTTAACCCATTTCTATATGACGTGTTTCGTAAGTCACTGCGTTATTCTTCTTTACCACCTTTTAACCTAGCCTGCAATTCGTTCAGTTCGTCTAATTTACCATCACGGGCAAGAACAGCCTGTTCATTCCAGGTCGTTGCGTCGTGGATGTTGAACCGAGGGCCAGCCTCTGCCAGCACCTGCTGAACCGTTTCATCTTCTGCATCGGCCAACTGAGCAAAGGTAGTAATACCCGCGTTGTTGAGCAACTCGGCAATTTTCGGACCGATGCCTTCAATCAACGTCAGGTCGTCAGCGGCAGCAGTGTCTGCAACAACTTCAGCGGTCGTTTCTACCACATCGGCGGCAACCGGTGCGTCAACTGGTTTAGCCGTGGCAACCGGTGCAGACCCATCAGCAGCCTGACGAGCCGAACCACTACCCCGACGGCTCCGGCGCGTTTTAGTTGCCGCAGTTGCTTTCTCGGCAACGGCCGCAATCAGCAATTCGTTGAAGTCAACCAATTCAATCAGGCAGGTTTCGGCGTTATCACCTAAGCGGTTGCCCAACTTGATGATGCGCGTATAACCGCCGGGACGACTGGCGATTTTGTCGGCCACCGTACCAAACAACTCTTTCATCGTCTCCTTGTCGTTCAGCGACTGGAATACAATACGACGATTCTGGAAGGTGTCATCTTTTGCCTTCGTTAGAATGGGTTCCACAAATTTGCGGAGTTCTTTCGCTTTCGCCACCGTCGTTTCGATGCGTTTGTGCAGGATAAGCGACGAGGCCATGTTCTGCAGCATCGCTTCGCGGTGCGAGTGCGTCCGGCTTAGGTGATTATCTTTTTTACCGTGTCTCATTATTTCTTATTTGTTTCAAGTTTCAAGTTTCATGTTCCATGCTCGATAACGTGGAACATGAAACTTGAAACTTAGAACAACTTTTTTTAATCTTCGTCTAATCTGTACTTAGCGACATCCATACCGAACGTCAGGTTCTTTTCAGCAACTAATTGCTCAAGCTCCGTCAGCGACTTCTTACCAAAGTTGCGAAACTTCATCATGTCCGAAATCTCTAACCGAACCAAATCGCCCAGCGTCCTAACATCCGCCGACTTGAGGCAGTTGTAGGCCCGAACCGACAGGTCGAGGTCGGCCAGCGAGGTTTTCAGGAGTTTCCGCATGTGCAGAACTTCTTCGTCCACGACGTTTTCCTCTTCCGGCTTGGCCGTTTCAAACGTCATCGTCTGATCAGAGAACAGCATAAAGTGCTGAATCAGAATCTTGGCGGCTTCCTGCAACGCAATTTCAGGATGCACCGAGCCATCCGTTTCGATGTCTAAAAGCAGGCGCTCATAATCGGTTTTCTGCTCAACCCGTGTGTTATCCACGCCATATTTCACGTTTTTGATTGGCGTGAAAATGGCATCGATTGGGATATGGCCGAACGGTAATTCGTTCGCGCGGGGTTCATCCGCCGGCACATAACCCCGACCTTTCTCCACAAAAATTTCCATCTCTAAATCCCGCGTATCGTCGATATGGCAGATTTCCAGTTCAGGATTCAGCACCTCGAACGATGGCGAAAATTTAGATATATCACCAGCCCGCAAGACTGATTGCTTTTTAATATGGACCGTGATTTTGTTGTCGACCATGTCATTGATCTTTTTAAACCGAACCATTTTTAGGTTCAGAATGATCTCTGTCACATCTTCAACAACGCCCTCTATAGAAGAGAATTCGTGCAACACACCGGGGAACTTTACGCTTGTAATGGCGTACCCTTCCAGCGATGACAGCAGGATGCGACGGAGCGCGTTGCCGATTGTTACACCATATCCTTTTTCAAGGGGTTTGAATTCAAACACCCCGTGAAAGTCGTCAGCTTTCTCCACTACGACTTTGTCGGGCATTTGGAACGCTAATATTGACATACGTTTCGTATTTTAGAGCAGTTCTCTGCCTTGGCGTGAAGACTGAAATTATATTTACGGTTTCAGCACTTCGGTTTTGGTTCTCTTCTGGACAAATGACCAGTTTTCCACCGAAAACCAATCAACTATGCACCGTAGACGATATGAAAATCCAGCAGAATCCGGGTTGAGTTCTGCCAGTAAGCTTACTTCGAATACAATTCGACGATAGCCTGCTCGTTGAAGTTTTCGGGAATTTGGTCGCGCTCAGGATAGCTGATGAATTTACCTGTTAGTTGCTGCGCGTCCCATTCAACCCAATTATAGCGCTTCGTATTGCGGGCGGCTACGCTTGTCGAAACGGCTTCCAGCGACTTCGATTTCTCCCGAACACCAATCAACTGGCCGGGTTTCAGCGAATAGGATGGAATGTTTACCACTTCGCCATCGACGATGATGTGTTTGTGCGATACCAACTGGCGAGCAGCCCGGCGAGATGTAGCGATACCCAAGCGATAAACTGTGTTATCCAAACGGGCTTCGCACAATTTGAGCAGGTTTTCGCCCGTAATTCCTTCCCGAACCTGCGCCCGGTGGAACAAGGCACGGAACTGACGTTCCAGAATGCCATACGTATACTTTACTTTTTGCTTTTCCAGCAATTGGAGCGCATATTCGGACTGTTTCCGTTTGCGACCCCGACCGTGCATACCCGGTCCGTAGTTTTTTTTCTGAAGCGCTTTGCTCGGTCCCATCACGGGTTCGCCGAACTTACGCGAAATTTTGGCCTTTGGGCCTGTGTAACGTGCCATTCGTTCAATGAATGAATAAGAGTGAAACATTGGACAGACACAACTAAATGTCGCCTGTCCCTATTCATTTTAGTTTAACGTATCAAATTTGATGTTCCAGGCTAGTAGAGCGAGTAAACTAACGTTGGAACGTGAAACATTAAACTCTTCTCCGTTTTGGCGGCCGGCATCCATTGTGCGGCAACGGGGTAATATCACGGATTGTCGTTACTTCGATACCTGAGTTCTGAATGGTACGGATAGCCGACTCACGGCCAGAACCCGGTCCTTTCACGAACACCTCTGCTTTCCGCATACCCAGGTCGTGGGCAACGGCAGCACAGTTTTGAGCGGCAGTTTGTGCAGCATACGGGGTGTTTTTCTTTGAGCCACGAAAGCCCATTTTACCCGCCGATGCCCAGGAAATAACCTGGCCGTTCATGTTGGTAATCGAAATGATGATGTTGTTAAACGTAGCCCGGATGTGTACCTGACCAACGGGTTCAACAACGACCACCCGCTTTTTCGCTTTGTCTTTGCGTTTTGCTTGAGCCATTTTGTTAGGTAATCGTCAATGTGCCACCGGTTATCATTACTTGCCATTTGTAAACAAAATGACGCTAAATGCTCCGTGTGACGATGAGCGACCGATTAATTATTTCGTTACTTTCTTCTTGTTAGCCACTGTCTTCCGCTTGCCTTTCCGGGTACGCGAGTTGTTTTTCGTATGCTGACCACGAACCGGCAGACCTTTCCGGTGACGCAGACCCCGATAGCAGCCAATATCCATCAATCGCTTGATGCTTAACTGAACTTCCGACCGCAACTGACCCTCAACTTTGTACTCGTTCGAGATCGCGTTACGCACAGCGCTCGCTTCATCGTCCGACCATTCGCTGGCTTTCTTGTCGACGCTGATGCCCGCGTCGGTCAGGATTTTCTTAGCCCGGCTACGACCAATGCCGTAGATATACGTCAGCGCAATTTCGCCACGCTTCTTGTCTGGAATATCAACACCTGCAATACGTGCCATGCTTAGCCTTGTCTTTGTTTGTAACGGGGATTCTTTTTGTTAATCACGTACAGCTTCCCTTTCCGACGGATTATCTTGCAGTCTTCGCTGCGCTTTTTGACGGACGCTTTAACTTTCATGTTCTTAAAAGTTTGCAGTTCGTAGTTTATAGTTTATAGTTATCAGACTTCCGCATCAAACTACAAACTACAAACCATAAACTTATTTGTATCGGTACACAATTCGCGCCTTGCTCAAATCGTAAGGCGACATTTCTAATTTTACGCGGTCTCCGGGCAAAATCTTGATGTAGTTCATCCGCATTTTGCCGGAGATGTGAGCGATTACCTCATGCTTGTTAGCCAACTCGACCCGGAACATTGCATTCGATAATGCCTCCAAAATTACACCGTCCTGTTCTATAGAATTCTGCTTTGCCATGTTCGCTTTAAGCCGCCATCAGTTCCTGTGTTTCAACCATCAGGCTTGTATTCGCGGTGACTGCTTCTATATATTCAAAGGTTGTCAGAATTTCGGGCTTCCCTTTTCGCACCGCGACCGTATGTTCAAAATGGGCCGATGGTTTACGGTCAACCGTCCGAATTGTCCAGCCGTCGCGCTCCTGAACTACGCCTTTCTTGCCGAAGTTAATCATTGGCTCAATCGCCAGAATCATTCCTTCACGCAGCTTAGGGCCTTGTCCGCGTTTGCCGTAATTTGGTACTTCGGGAGCTTCATGCAGGCTCTGACCAACGCCATGACCCACTAACTCCCGAACCACCGAATACCCGAATTTCTCCGTATATGTCTGAATCGCGTACCCAATATCGCCAACCCGATTCCCATCTACCGCCTTCTCAAGACCGACGTAGAGTGACTCCTTCGTGCGGGTTAACAACCGACGAACGGCCAGGCTAACTTCGCCAACAGGATACGTATAAGCACTATCGCTATGATAGCCATTCAGTTTAACACCGCAGTCAATCGAGATGATGTCCCCGTCTCGGAGTTCGTAGCGGCTCGGAAATCCGTGCACCACTACATCGTTGACAGAAATACAGAGCGAAGCCGGAAACTTGTTATACCCTAAGAATGATGGATAGCCTCCGTTATCCTTAATAAACGTTTCAGCAACTACATCCAGTTCCTTCGTGGTAATGCCGGGCCGGATTAGTTTCGCCACTTCAGCGTGCGCTTTTCCAAGTACCTGTGCACTAATTTTTATCAGAGTGATCTCTTCATCACTTCTGAAATAAATCATTTTATCCTTTTTGTCGGAACCAGCCATTTCGGTTAAGCCGCTACAGTCTCGCTGCTTGTTCGCCCTTGTACCCGACCTGATTTCATCAGCCCTTCGTACCGGCGCATAAGCAGATAACTTTCAACTTGCTGAAGCGTATCCAGTACTACTCCAACCATAATCAGCAGCGACGTACCCCCGAAGAATTGCGCGAAGCCACTGGTCATACCCAGCAGGTTGGCAATAGCCGGCAGGATGGCTACGATAGCCAGCATAATGGCGCCGGGTAACGTAATCCGGTCAAGCACGGTTCCTATGTACTCCGACGTCTGAAGTCCTGGTTTTACACCCGGAATGAAGCCACCACTACGTTTCATATCATCGGCAATCTGGACCGGGTTAACGGAAATGGCCGTGTAAAAGAAGGTAAAGATGATAATCAGCATGGCAAACAACAGGTTATACTGCCAGGTCGTGTAGCTCTGAAACGCGTTTTGTACACCAGCAGCAAAGTCGCTTTTCTCCGCAAAAAGTCCTGCTACATACGTTGGAATGAACATCAGCGCCTGGGCGAAAATAATCGGCATCACACCGGCTGCGTTCAGCTTCAGCGGCAGGTATTGCCGCTGTCCACCCACAACTTTGTTGCCAATGACCTGCTTGGCGTATTGAATCGGAATCCGACGGATAGCCTGCGTCAGAACAACCGCACCCATGACAACAAAATACAGGGCAACCAATTCCAGAACGAAGAGGAGAATACCGCCCGATCCTCTCGATTGTTGTTCCCCGATAATAGCACCCGGAAGCCGCGATACAATTCCAATCATAATAATCATGGAAATACCGTTGCCGATGCCTTTATCCGTAATCCGTTCACCGAGCCACATACAAAAGATGGTGCCCGACGTAAGGATAAAAACAGAGGCAATCGTAAACAAACCCCGGTCAATTAATAATGCATCTGCCGGAATCGTCGTATTCACGTAGGTGATGGCTTGTACAGCCGTTACCCCAATGGTCAATACGCGCGTAATCTGGTTCAGTCGCTTGCGGCCAGACTCACCTTCCTTCTGCATTTTCTGGAAGTAAGGCAGAGCCAGCGTGAGTAGCTGAATGGCAATCGATGCCGAGATATACGGCATAATGCCCAGAGCAAAAATCGAAGCCTTACTGAATGCACCACCCAAAAAGGTGTCCAACAAACCAAGCAATCCCTGCGGATTAAGATTCAGTTTGTTAGGGTCAACGCCAGGTAGCACAATGGCTGAACCCAGACGAAAGGCTGCAATGAACAGAATTGTGTTGAGGATTCGACCCCGCAACTCGTCAATTGCAAAAATATTCTTAAACGTGGTGATGAGTCGGTTCATAAAAGTAGGTCGGCGGTTGCCGTACACACAACTTAGTTAGCTGCTTCCTCTTTCGCTCCTTTAACAGGCACGATGGCCTTACCACCTGCTTTTTCAATTGCGTCTTTCGCGCTGGTCGAGAAAGCGTGGGCATGAATTTCAACGGCGGTTCTTAGCTCACCCCGGCTCAAAACTTTAACAAGATCTTTTTTGCTTACCAGGCCATGCTGGAGCATAAAGTCTATATCAACAACAGTCGCTTTAGTTTCATCAACTAACGCCTGAATGCTGTCTAAGTTGAGAGGTTTGTACTCGACGCGGTTGATATTCTTGAAGCCGAACTTCGGTACACGACGTTGCAGTGGCATCTGGCCACCCTCGAAGTGTGTTTTACGACTATAACCGGAACGTGACTGCGCTCCTTTATGGCCACGCGTAGACGTTCCGCCCATGCCTGACCCCTGCCCGCGTCCGACTCGCTTGCGCTCTCTGACGGAACCTTTTGCCGGTCTAAGGTTGCTTAAATTCATGTGATTTTTTGGAAGAAAGAGGGTCGATAGAAGAAAAAGACCATTGCTACCCGGCTCTTTCCTACGTCTTATCTCTTTTCTTAGTTTACAGATAAAAAGATGATTCTTTTGGCTCTTCAACACAACGACAACATAAAGTTGTTATGGTCTGAAAACCAAAAGAATCGCAAAGGTACTTAAATTTCTTCAACTTTCACCAAGTGTCCCACCTTATTGATGGCCCCTTTCAATGCATCGTTGTATTCCAGTTCGACACTACGGTTGATTTTGCCTAAGCCTAACGACTTTATAGCATTCTTCTGGGATAACGGTCGTTTGATGGTGCTGCTGACCTGTGTAATACGTACTCGTGCCATGGCTGTTGCTCCGTTTAAATTAACCGTTGAATACTTTCGCTAAACTCACCTGACGCTGAAACGCTACCTGATGCGGTAAGCGCATTTTCAACAGGGCAGTAATTGTCGCTTTTACTACATTATGCGGGTTCGATGAACCTTTCGATTTTGCCAGAATGTCGTGTATACCCGCCGATTCGAGAACGGCCCGCATAGCACCGCCAGCAATTACACCGGTACCCGGAGCGGCTGGTTTCAGCAGAACAAAACCACCGCTGAATTTACCTTCCATTTCGTGAGGAACTGTACGCTTCAGAAGTGGGATCTGTACCAGATTTTTCTTGGCATCTTCTACCCCTTTGGCAATAGCGTCGGTTACTTCATTGGCCTTGCCCAATCCGTAACCAACGACACCGTTACCGTCACCGACGACCACAATCGCCGAGAAACTGAACCGGCGACCACCTTTTACCACCTTCGCTACGCGGTTGATGGCGACCACCTTTTCTTTAAGGTCGGCCTCGTTAAACTTTGTCGGTCTTGCTGAATTTATATTCATTGCTACGCATTTAATGCTTAGAACTTAAGGCCTCCCTCACGGGCTGCATCGGCCAGTGCTTTTACTTTACCGTGATATAAGTAGCCGTTTCGGTCGAACACAGCCGCGCTGATGTTCTGGGAAACTGCTTTTTCGGCCAGGCGCTGACCTACTTTCTTCGCCGTTTCGATGGTATTACCTTCAGTTTCGCTTTTTAACTCAACCGATGATGCCGCTGCCAGTGTACGGCCAGCTACATCGTCAATCAGTTGGGCGTAAATCGCTTTGTTCGAGCGAAAAACTGACAGGCGCGGACGTTCTGCCGTACCCGATACTTTAGCCCGGATACCAAACTTAATCCGCTGCCTTCGTTCTTGTTTATTCGTTGTTGCCATGTTATTTGATTCCGACCAAATAGGCGTTTAAAATAAAGCCCCCTAACCCTCAAAGGGAAAATAGGCTTGCGCCAACAGTTTCCCCTTTGGGGGTTAGGGGGCTGTAAATATTATTTTTTCGACGAAGATTTACCTGCTTTCCGGCGAACCTGCTCACCAATAAAGCGGATACCTTTGCCTTTATACGGCTCAACTTTACGGAGCGAACGGATTTTAGCCGCTACGTCGCCGAGGAGTTGTTTGTCGGATCCTTCCAGATACACTTTTGGGTTCTGACCTTTCTCTGTAATAGCCGATACTTTAATCTCTTGTGGAACCGCTACATACACGTTGTGTGAGTAGCCAAGTTGCAATTCGAGAACGTTATTGACAACTGATGCTTTATAACCAACCCCGATCACTTCCAGATCGAGTTTGTAGCCTTCACTTACGCCCTGTACCATGTTGCTCACGAGTGAGCGGTAGAGACCGTGCAGCGCTTTATGGCGCTTTTGCTCCGTGGGGCGGGATATTTGAATCTGACCATCTTCAATGGCTACCGAAATATCCGGATTAACCGACTGGATCAGGGTGCCTTTAGGCCCTTTTACCGTCACGACGTTTTGCGCGTCGACGGACAACGTTACGTTGCTGGGTAGGGCAATTGGTTTCTTACCTATGCGTGACATTGTTCAGGTCGGATTAATATACGTAACACAACACCTCTCCACCGACGTTCAGCGTTTTGGCTTCTTTATCCGTCATCACGCCTTTCGAGGTCGAAATGATAGCGACACCCAAACCATTCAGGATACGCGGCAGATTATCGGCCCCCCGATACTGACGCAGACCTGGGCGGCTAATGCGTTGCAGATCAACGATAGCCGGTTGCTTCGTTGTTGGATTGTACTTCAGCGCAATTTTAATGCTGCCCTGGGGGGTGCTATCGTCGAACTTATAGTTCTGGATAAACCCTTTCTCATACAAAACTTTAGTGATTTCTTTCTTTATGTTGGAAGCAGGAATTTCCACGACCCGGTGCTTAGCCCGGATGGCATTTCTAACGCGAGTTAGATAATCTGCTATTGGATCTGTATTCATTCTTAGCGTTGCGTTACTTGCAAACCTCTGTTTTTGAGTAAGTTCACAAAATTACGGAAACTGAATTACAATGAGAAACGGCGTCTGGAACTACCAGCTTGCCTTGGTTACACCCGGAATTTTACCCGCCGATGCCATTTCCCGGAAGGTTACCCGCGAAATACCAAACTTACGCATATAGCCCCGGGGACGACCTGTTAATTTACACCGGTTGTGCAACCGAACAGGCGATGCGTTTTTAGGCAGCTTGTCCAGACCTATGTAGTCACCGGCAGCTTTCAGAGCGGCCCGTTTCACAGCATATTTGGCAACTAACGCTTCGCGTTTCCGTTCCCGTGCTTTAATTGATTCTTTTGCCATTATTTTAGCCTTTGTGTCGGTTGTTATTTACCACTTTTAGCAAACGGCATACCCATTGCTTTCAGCAACTCGTAACTTTCATTATCGGTGTTGGCGGTCGTCACGAAGGTGATGTCCATCCCCGAAATACGGGCTACTTTGTCAATGCTGATTTCGGGGAAGATAATCTGCTCCTGCACACCGAACGTATAATTGCCACGTCCGTCGAACCCTTTGTCACTGATACCTTTGAAGTCACGAACGCGGGGCAGCGATACAGACGTCAGCCGGTCCAGAAATTCGTACATCTTTACACCACGCAGCGTTACCTTCGCACCAATGGGCATTTTTTCCCGCAGTTTGAAGTTCGAAACGGCCTTCTTCGACATCGTCGGAATGGCTTTCTGACCCGTGATGGTCGTTAATTCTTCGACGCCTACGTCTACCAATTTTTTATCGGCGACAGCGGCTCCAATACCTTTATTGATGACGATTTTGCTCAGACGCGGCACTTGCATAACCGACTTATACTGAAACTTGTCCTTCAATTGAGGTACGATTTCGCTTAGATATTTTTCTTTCAGTCTTGGCGTTGCCATTTTCTTAGACCTTGTTTCGTGTTACTGCTTACGGAACGAGTCAGGAATAAAATTGCCCGTCTTCTTGGAGAAGCGTTGCAGTTTACCCTTCTCGTTCAACTTACGACCTGTGCGCGTGGGTTCGCCAGTAGCGGGGTCAACCAATTTCAAATTACTGATGTGAATTGATCCTTCCGTTTTCTCCAGGCTCCCCTGTGGGCTGGAAGCTGTAGGCTTCAAGTGCTTGGTAATCATCGCAACCCCCTCAACGCGGGCACGGTCTTTTTCTACGATTACTTCTTTCACGACTCCGCGCTGCCCTTTCGAGTTTCCACCAATCACGAGGACTGTATCGCCTGTCTTGATGTGGAATTTGTGTTTCGGTAGCGTTATTTTCTTCTCCATGGCTTACAATACCTCCGGGGCTAACGATACGATTTTCATAAACTGCTTCTCACGCAATTCACGGGCTACAGGACCGAAAATCCGAGTGCCACGCGGCTCATCATTGTTGTTGAGCAGTACGGCTGCATTGTCTTCAAAGCGGATGTACGACCCGTCTTTCCGGCGCACCTCTTTCTTAGTCCGAACAACAACGGCTTTCGACACTGTCCCTTTTTTCATACTACTGGACGACAGGGCTTGTTTCACGGTCACGACAATTTTGTCACCAACTGATGCATACCGCTTGCCCGTACCGCCCAGAACACGGATAACCAGCACTTCCTTTGCGCCACTGTTATCGGCTACGCCTAATCTTGATTCTTGCTGTACCATGGCTTACTTCGCTTTTTCGATGATTTCGATTAACCGCCAACGCTTATTCTTGCTCAATGGGCGGGTTTCCATCACACGAACCGTGTCGCCGATACCACACTCATTTTTCTCGTCATGGACCGTCAGTTTTTTCGTCTTGTTCATGAACTTGCCATACATCGGGTGCTTCACCTTACGGTCAATTGAAACTGTAATGGTCTTCTGCATTTTGTTGCTCGTTACCCGTCCAATCCGCTCTTTCCTGGCGTTGCGCTCCGATGCCGGTTTGGCTTCACTCGTTTTGGGAGCGGTTGCCGTCGGCTCTTCTTTTGTTGCTGCCACTGGAGTTAATACTTCCTCCTGTGGGGCTGTTTCTGCTACCGCTGGAGTTGTTACCTCCTCTTGCGGTGCTGGTGCTTGTTGCTCTTCCATCGTCGTGTCTTAGTGGGCTTGCCGCGATTTAGCTGTCAGTTCTGTGTTCAGGCGAGCAATCCGTTTGCGGCTCTCACGAATACGCATAGGGTTCTCAACCGGAGATACCGCATGAGCAAACTTCAGTTTCAGCAGGCGATCCTGTTCCGTACCGAGTTCAGTACGTAACTCATCAGCCGACAATCCTTTCAAATCTTCTTTTTTCATCTTGTTCGTCGCTTAGGGATACTATTCCTCAACTTGCTCCTGATAATCGCGCCGGACAACAAATTTGGTCCGAACGGGCAACTTCTGAGCAGCCAGACGTAGGGCTTCCATTCCCGTTGCCAAATCAACACCCGTTGCTTCGAACATAATCGTACCGGGCTTCACTACGGCTACCCAGTATTCGGGCGCGCCTTTACCTTTACCCATCCGTACTTCAGCCGGTTTTTTCGTAATCGGCTTGTCTGGGAAAATACGTATCCAAACCTGGCCTTCACGTTTCATGGCACGGGTTACAGAAATACGGGCGGCTTCAATCTGGCGGGCGGTAATCCGACCCGGCTCCAGCGATTTAATGCCGAACGTACCGAAAGAAATCTCGTGACCACGCGATGCGATACCCGGAATCCTTCCTTTATGTTGCTTACGGAATTTAGTTCTTTTTGGCTGTAACATTTTTCTGTTATCAGTTTATCGTTTCAGGTTTCAGGTTCCAAATTTAAAACTCCAGAACTGGAACTTGAAACCTGAAACTTTGAACTCGTTTATCGTCTTGGTCCTCCACCGCCACCGCGATTACCGCCCTGGCCTCCACCGCCACCACGATTACCGCCCTGGCCTCCACCGCCACCGCGATTACCGCCCTGACCTCCTCCACCGCCACCGCGATTACCGCCCTGACCTCCCCGGTCATTAGCACCGCGCTCACCGCGACCACGGCCACCCCGGTCGCCACCTTCACGGTCGCCACGAGGGCCCCGACGGTCGCCCCGGTCGTTAGATGATGTAGAACGCTCACCGGCTTGTGCCTGTGTCATCATGGCTGCTGGCGACAGATCGCGCTTGCCATAGACTTCACCTTTGAAAATCCACACCTTGATGCCGATTTTGCCGTAAACGGTTTGGGCTTCAGAAATGGCATAGTCGATGTCGGCACGGAGTGTATGGAGAGGCACACGCCCTTCTTTATACTGCTCCGAGCGGGCAATTTCAGCGCCACCCAAACGACCCGATACTTTTACTTTGATGCCCTGTGCGCCTACCCGAAGTGCCGACTGAATGGCTTGCTTCATGGCGCGACGGAACGAAATACGAGCCTGTAACTGTTGGGCGATAGCTTCGCCAACAAGTTTAGCGTCGATTTCAGGCCGTTTGATTTCGAAGATATTGATTTGAACATCTTTGCCCGTAATCTTCTTCAGCTCTTCTTTAATCTTATCAACTTCGCCACCACCTTTACCGATTACGATACCCGGACGGGCCGTGTGAATCGTAAGGGTAACGCGTTTCAGGGTACGCTCAATAACGACCCGTGCAATGGCGCCTTTCGGGATACGGGCTGCAACGTATTTACGGATTTTCTCGTCTTCAACGAGCTTGTCCGCAAATTCTTTACCACCGTACCAGCTCGATTCCCAGCCCCGAACAATACCAAGTCGAAAGCCAACTGGATTTATTTTTTGTCCCATTTCTTATTATTGTTCGTTTTCAGGGGTTTCTGCTTCTGCCGACTCCAACAGGGTTTGTGCTGCACTGTCAATCACAATTGTGATGTGATTTGACCGCTTCCGAATCCGGTGGCCACGACCTTGTGGAGCTGGTCGCAGACGCTTCAGCATCGGACCGCCATCGACAAAAATCGTTTTTACATAAAGGTCAGCGTCTTCGATACGCTCATCTTCATTTTTCTGCTGCCAGTTGGCAACTGCCGACAAAAGCACCTTCTGCAATATATCGGCACCAGCCTGTGGCTGATATTTTAACAGACCCAACGCCCGGCTAACGCGCTGACCACGAATCAGGTCGGCAATTAACCGCATCTTACGGGGCGACGTGGGCACATCTCTAAGTCTTGCTACTGCTTCCATGTTTTTTTATGGCTCGGAGCGCGAGGCAGGGAGCACGGGGTCATTACAATACCCTGCTCCCTGCTCCCTGCTCCCTGCTAATTTATCGTTTGCCCTTGTCTTTCTTTGCGGTGTGCCCCCGGAAGTTGCGCGTTGGCGAGAATTCGCCGAGCTTGTGGCCTACCATATTTTCCGTTACATAAACCGGAATAAACTTGTTGCCGTTATGCACAGCGAATGTGTGGCCTACAAAATCCGGCGAAATCATCGAACGACGCGACCAGGTTTTGATGACCGATTTCTTGCCCGAATCATTCTGCGTCTGCACTTTATTGTCCAGACGAAAATCAATATAGGGGCCTTTTTTGAGTGAACGTGCCATTATTATCTGTTACTTTTTGCGTCGGCTAATAATCATACTCTCAGATGGCTTATTCTTGTTGCGGGTCTTTTGACCTTTGGCATACTGGCCATTGCGTGACCGTGGGTGACCACCAGATGCCCGGCCTTCACCGCCACCCATTGGGTGATCGACGGGGTTCATAACCACCGCCCGAACGCGGGGACGAATACCCAACCAGCGATTCCGGCCAGCCTTACCCACAACAACGTTCATGTGGTCGGGGTTAGATACCGAACCCACTGTGGCCATACCCGCACTCAGAACCCGTCGGGTTTCGCCCGACGGCAACCGCAGGATAGCGTACTTATCTTCACGACCAACCAACTGAGCATACGTACCTGCTGAGCGGGCCATTGTACCCCCTTTACCCGGTGTCAGTTCGATGTTGTGAACGATAGTACCGATGGGCATAGCTGCCAGGGGCAGGGCATTACCAACATCGGGAGTAACACCTTCGCCCGACTGAATCGTCTGGCCAACGGTGATACCCTGTGGGGCGATGATGTAGCGTTTTTCGCCGTCGGCATATTGCACCAGCGAGATGCGGGCCGAACGGTTTGGGTCGTATTCTACAGTCAAAACTTCGGCGGGTTGGCCGACTTTATCGCGCTTAAAGTCAATAATACGGTATTTCCGCTTATGACCTCCACCAATGTAGCGCATAGTGCGGTGACCTTCGTTATTCCGGCCACCGGTTCTCTTGATGGGCTCCAGCAGGCTTTTTTCCGGCTTGGAGGCTGTTATTTCCGCAAAGTCGGGTGCCACGCGAAAACGTGTACTCGGCGTTATTGGTCTTAGTTTTTTAACTCCCATGACTGATTGGATGGTAGAGCAATGCTCGGTTTACAGGTCAGCGTAAATGTCAATGACTTCGCCCTCTGCAACCGTTACGATTGCTTTCTTAATGGTTGGGGTCTTGCCCGATACAACACGTCCGTTGATGTTCTTGCTGCGTTTTTTCCCGTATACCCGGAAGGTATTCACAGCCTCAACGTTTACGCCGTACATTTTCTCGATGGCTTTGCCGATTTCGAGTTTGTTGGCTTTCAATTCAACCTCAAAAGCATACTTCCCCTGCTTGTTAAGGCCCGTCATTTTTTCGGTGACGATTGGTCGTTTCAGTACGCTCATGTTATTTGTCGAACAACGTTTGAATGGTTGACAGAGCTTCTTCGCTAATGAGCAGTTGGTCGGCGTTCATCAGGTCATAGGTATTTACCTGCGAGGCTGTGGTCACTTTCGCTTTCTGCACATTCCGGCTCGACAGCACAACATTCGTGTTCACGTCTGGCAGAATCAGCAGCGTTTTGCGACCCGTTAGATTCAGATCGCTCAGGAACTGAATGTAATCTTTGGTGCGTGGCGCTTCCAGGGTGATGTTGTCGATAACCGAAATCTTTTCGGCCTTCGCTTTCACGGCATAAGCCGACTGGCGGGCGAGCGCTTTCACTTTTTTATTCAGCTTGAAGCTATAATCGCGGGGGCGGGGTCCGAAAATGGTACCACCACCTACAAATACCGGCGATTTGGCACTACCCGCACGCGCACCGCCCGTACCTTTTTGCTTCTTTAATTTACGAGTCGAGTGGGCGTTTTCAGCGCGCTCTTTCGCTTTGTGCGTTCCCTGCCGTTGGTTAGCCAGGTATTGCTTCACGTCGAGGTAGATCGCGTGCTGATTCGGTGTGATGCCGAAAATCTCTTCTGAAAGCGTGACCTTTTTGCCTGTGTCCTCGCCTTTGCTGTTATATACGATTACTTCCATGGCCTATTTCTCAATAATAACGTATGAATTTTTAGCTCCCGGAATCGAACCGCTAACAACGAGCAGATTTTGCTCAGGCAGAATACGCAGCACACGCAGGTTTTGAACCTTCACGCGGTTGCCGCCCATGCGACCACCCATACGAATACCTTTGAATACCCGCGATGGGAACGAGCAGGCACCAATCGAACCTGGGTGACGACCCCGGTTGTGCTGACCGTGCGTTTGACCGCCAACGCCAGCGAATCCGTGACGTTTTACAACGCCCTGGAAACCACGACCTTTCACCGTTCCGACTACGTCAACGAAGTCTTCTTCAGTAAATACATCGGCTACCGTGAGGGTTTGGCCTAAGTTCAGCTCGTTCACGAATTCTTTGAACTCAACGAGTTTGCGCTTAGGCGTGGTACCCGCTTTTTTGAAGTGGCCCATCTCCGGCTTGTTACTGTGCTTTTCTTTTTTGTCGCCGTAACCCAGTTGCACAGCCGTGTAGCCATCTTTCTCGATGCTACGGACTTGCGTTACGACACAGGGACCCGTCTCAATCACTGTACATGCCAGAGCCTGCCCGTCCGCATTGTACACGCTGGTCATCCCGATTTTCTTGCCAATTAAACCAGACATTTGTGTTTGTTTAAAGTAAGCAGGTAATTAAGATAATGATTTTCCCAACTCAGCCCTGCGAGACCGCGTCGGCGGACCGGCCTCACCGCCGAATCGGGCCGCAAAAGTAGGCAAACTTTCGGATGAATCCTATATCTACTTAACAATCAGGCCCGAAACCAACATAAAAAAGGTCGGGCGCGCTGCACCTGACCTTCAGTAGGCAGACAAAACCATGCAATGCAAAGCTTGTTTGCCGAAAAGTCAGATGTGGTTTCCTGAACGGACCTTCACCTTCGTATGTCGTTAACTCGTGTTCCGAGTTTGGGAGTGCAAAAGTAGGAAATAGTTGGGAGAAATGGAAAAATTATTTTAAAGAAGTTTGCGCGGGCGTTTTACGAAGCCAATCCATCCACTCTTTTGCCACATCGTCACCACGATATTCTTTGTCAATTATTTTGCCGGACACGTCTCGCTTCATTCTGAAAAACTGATGGTCATGGTCGAAATAAGGCTTTAGTGTTAAGTTTTTCTTTCCTCGTGCGATAAACTCCAACGGCAAATAATCCAAACTGGGCGCAATCTCTTTATCGGCTGTGCCATAGGCAATGTACAGGGGCGTGTTGATGCGTAGCAGATTGTCGAGGCTGTGGATTGAGAATGACTGCCAGGCGCGGTACGTATCGGCGGGCGCGTTTGTGAGCGCGGTGGGATGCTTCTGAATGTCGGCCCACCAGGCGTAGAGCGATTCAATCATTTCCTGTCCTTGCTTCGGTGTCATCTCACCCCGTTCTACCTGTTCGCGAATGCCATAAATATTCGTCTCGAACCGCCGACCAGCGTGGCCTGAAAGCAAAATTGTATGAGTCACGTAACGATTGTGATTTGCCACCAAGTCAGCACCGACCGTAAATCCTTCAGACCCGCCACAATACACGACCTTGCGGGCATTAATCCATGTTTGTTTCATCAGATAGTTAATCACCTGATTACACTGCGCTACGTAGCGTTCGCGGTAGTTGTTGGCTACGTATTTGTCCGACACAAACTTCTTCGGAGGATTCGCCCTGCTTATTGCCTGCTGATATTCGTTGAGAAATGATACATCAGCCACTAATTGAACGCCCGGCTTGCTAATCATGACGAAATGGTATTCATTCTTGTAATCTCTAAACTTGAAGGGTGCGCCTACGTAATATTTACCAGCGTCAACTTGAATAATTGGCATCGGCTGAGACCCTTGCCGAAATAAAAATAGTGGCTTTTTGATTTTCAAATCTTCTTTACTGCCAAAGACAATGAACGTCGTTGTGTCTTTGCCATCGGGCAGGTTGAAAATTTGACAGAGGTCTTCGAGTCGGGCGGCTTGAGAGAGGGCTTGAAAATTGGCCGAAAGCAGTGTAAGCAATAGTATCGTTTTCATTTGCCTGAATTTTGTGTCGGGTAAATCAGGCTTCTTTTTCCGGGAAGGGAAAGGTTTTTAACGTTTGTTGGGAATTTTTAACAAATCCGTCAAGAGACAGCCTTCATCCATCTATCGGCTACATCAGCCGGAATGGGCTGGACAACCGGAGCGGTCTTGTAAAGTGACTCGACCGGGAAACACATTCTACGGTCGCCCCAAATGATAGAGCGACTATGTTCGATGCGAAACTTCCTGAACTTAGTTAAGTCACGAAACCGGGTAACCATTGGATTCTGGCTTGCCGTTAAAAATGGGCTAAAATCAACGTCGTTGCTACTGCCATCGCTGAAGGTAAACTGGATGGTACAATCGCTTAGATAACTGGCTTGGGTAATCTTTACCATGTCTTATTAGAACTTTTTGGTGATACGTTGCTTCATAATCTATCCATTTCTTCACAATATCCGCTTTTTTTTCTTCCAGTAGTTTTTCGGCTTTTCGCATCTGAGCCGGAGGGAGAGGCTTTCCTTTGGTTTTCTCTCGCCAGTTGATTGAAATATTTCTTTCTTCATCGAACGCTAGTTCAGCTACACTGACAAATTCGTTGTATTCGATATGAACGCCCCTAAACAGTAGGTTTACCCACTTTTCTCATTTACTTGTATAGTCTCCAAACGCCTGAATTCTTTACTGTTCATGTCTCAATCTATAACCCGTCGCCAAACGCTGACTGCCCTGACTGCTTCGGTTGGCGCATCCCTTTTTCCAGCTTCTTCCTGGGCTGAAACAGCGCCTATGGCTGCTTCTCCGTTTACGCTTTGCCTGAACATGAGTACCATTCGCGGGCAAAAGCTTGGGTTTGTGAAAGAATTGGAAACGGCCTCAAAAGCTGGGTTCCGCTCAGTTGAAGTCTGGATTAATACGCTGGAGGATTATCTCAAAGGGGGCGGTACGATTGCCGACGCCCGCAACCGGCTGAGTGATTTAGGCATAAAAATCGAAAATGCGATTGGCTTTGCGCCCTGGATTATTGACGATGAGGCTGCCCGTGCCAAAGGATTTGAGCAACTCAAACGAGAAATGGGGATGCTGGCGGAGGTAGGTTGCCAACGCGTCGCTACACCACCCGTTGGCGCTCAGGCGCCGGGTAGCCCCAAAATTGATTTGTATAAAGCGGCTGAACGCTACCGGGCCATTCTGGAACTGGGTGATAAAACCGGCGTGGTGCCTCAATTAGAATTATGGGGTTTCTCGCCCAATCTAAATCGGTTGGGCGAGCTTATGTTTGTGGCTATTGAAAGCGGACATCCGTCGGCAAGGCTACTGCTGGATATTTATCATCTTTACAAGGGCGGATCGGGTAATGTAAGTTTGCCGTTGGTGGGCAAATCGGCCATTGAAGTTTTTCATGTGAATGATTATACGGCCGACTTCACACGGGAAAAAATTACCGATGCCGACCGTGTCTTTCCGGGCGATGGCGTTGCGCCCATTAAGGAGACGCTAAAACTGATTAAGCGCACTGACCGGCCCATCGTATTATCGCTGGAAGTGTTCAATAAAACATACTACGCACAGGACGCTCAAGCTGTAACCAATATGGCAATGGCGAAAATGAAAGCGATGGTCGCGGGTCTTTAAAACGCCCAGGCCAGCAACCCGCCATCGACGGCAATGGTTTGACCCGTAACGTAGCCCGACGCGGGCATACTTAGGAATGAGACAACGGAGGCCACTTCTTCGGGTTCGCCAATGCGATTCATGGGCGTTCGTTTGAGAATGCCCGCTAATTTTTCTGGATTCGTCAGCACGGGCGAGGCTAAGGGCGTTCTGATGTACCAGGGCGCTACGGCATTCACCCGAATACCATCGGGCGCCCACTCGACGGCAAGGTTGCGGGTGAGTTGCAGCATTGCGGCTTTGGTCATGCCATATAGTGACCCGCTGCTGGTGTGCGACAAGCCCGACACCGACGAAACCATCACAATCCTCCCATTTTTAGATGCCTTAAGCAAGGGGTAAGCGGCCTGGCTAAGTTCGTATGCCGAACGTAGGTTTGTATTCAGAACATGCTCATAATCAGCCGCACTGTACTCAGCGGTGGGCTTCCGAATGTTTGTACCGGCGTTATTGACCAGAATATCCAAACTATCCCATTTTTTTTCTACGACCTTAATCAGCTCAACAGCCATACCGGGCCGACTTACGTCAGCGGCTAACCCTTCGACAATATGGCCTTCTTGCCGGTAACTGGTTAGTTGTTGTTGAAGCAATTCATTAGTACGGGCCACGATAAATACGGATGCGCCCAGGTCGAGAAATTGCCGGACAATGGCTTCGCCGATACCTTTAGTGCCGCCCGTTACGAGGGCGCGTTGGCCCCTGAGTGACCATAGCGATGGAGTCATAATGATTTTGATTAAGGCTACATTTGTAGCAAATTTCCCTACCTTTGCCCTGAGTTTTCGGTGCCTGATGTCGTTTCGTGGCGGCTTTCACGGCTTAAAAGGGAAGTTGGTGTGAAACCAACGCTGTCCCCGCAACTGTAAGTCTTGTGTAATGTATAGTGAAAAATGAATAATTAATAATGGCGTTAATCCATTGTACATTGTACATTATACATTAAAAGGCCGGTTCATTCTACATAGCCACTGTGCGAATTATCAGCACGGGAAGGCTCGAACCGGTGAGACAAGTCAGGAGACCTGCCGACGACCATCCGTTGTTCTGGCGTTCGGAGGAAACGCCCCAGCCGCGTGCCGTAGTTGCACTTTATTCAGTAAGTATAGTGGGAACGAGAACCCTTCGCTGGTGGGTATCGGGTCTGTTTATTGGTCTGCTGGCAGGTCAGAACAGTTTCGCGCAAACCGATTCGTTGTCGAATCGTTCGAAAGCGGTTGTATCGCTGTCGGCGGTAACGGTGCGGGCTATTGCACCCGAGCGGTTTTTGGCAGGGCAAAAACTCCAGCGCATCGACTCAACCACCTTACTTCAGTTTCGGTTTGGCTCGCTGATTGACCTGTTATCAGTCAATACGCCCTTAGCCTTCAAAAATTACGGTCCCGGTCAGTTGGCAACAGGTTCGTTTCGGGGAACATCGGCCAGCCATACGGCAGTACTCTGGAACGGCATCAACATCAATCAACCCAATCTCTGCCTGACTGATTTTTCGACCCTGCCCGTTGCGGGTTTCGACCGGTTGGCCGTTCAGTATGGCTCCTCGGCCAGCGTTGTTGGCTCTGATGCCGTGGGCGGGAGCATACTACTGGGAAGCAACCCGAACTGGCAATCGGGAATTTGGGCAACGGTTGGGCAGCAGGTGGCCAGTTTTCAGAATAACCAGACGCAGGTGGGTGTTCGTTACGGAGCATCGCTGGGCCAGAACTGGAAACTGTCGGGTAAGACGTTTGCCTACCGGAGTCAGTTCAACAACGCGTATCCCTATACCGAACGCCGAAACTATTTTCTGGAATCATCGACAACAGCGCAGCGCGGATTTTTACAGGATTTATTCTTCCTGCACAAAAACGGCCAGCAGGTATCGGTCAATATGTGGCTGTCGGACAACGACTTAGTTGTTACGCCCCAGGATACCATTGCCCGTGAGCAAACCCGAACGCAGTCGGCACGGCTGCTGGCTACGTATGAAGCCAACCGCCTGACCGTGCGGCTTGGCTGGATTCGCGACGTGCTGGATTATGCCAAAGGGAATTTCAACACGCCAAGCCATACCCAAACCGAGCGGTTTATTAGCCGGGTTGAACGTGAATTCTCACTTTTGTCGGCCCATTCGCGCCAATTGACGCTGCGTACCGGGGGCGAATGGTCGCACTACCGCACCCGAACGGATGGCTACGGTGGCCAACTGATTCAGGAAGACCGGGGAGATTTGTATGCGCTGCTGCGGTTTCAAACAACCCGCTGGCTTGTATCGGCGAACCTTCGCCAGGCCTTTGTTACACGCTTCAATCCGCCCATTACACCGTCACTCGGCACTGAATACCAGCTTATTCGGAACGATAAATTTACTCTGACGGCAAAAGGAGCTATCAGTCGAAGTTACCGCGTACCCACGCTAAACGAACGTTATTGGATAGAACTGGGCAATCCTGATTTGTTACCCGAAAGTGGGCTGAATCTGGAAACCGGGCTGGCGGCAACTGCCCGCCTAACGGACTACCTCAATCTGACGGCTGACCTAACCGCCTATCGAAACCGGATCGACAACTGGACGTACTGGAATCCGGCTAAGGAATACCACGTTGAAAATCTACAAGTAGTATTAGCACGAGGAGTCGAACTAAACACCGGATTGACGTATGCCCGGAACAATTGGCGGGCTGGTCTGCGAATTGGGTACGCCCTCACCCGCACATCGCAGGAACGGGCGTATGATAACTACGCGCTGGACATCGTTGGGAAACAGTTGGTTTACGTGCCGATTCACACCGGTACACTCAATGCCTATCTACAACGTGGCCGAGCCCGCTTGACTGTGCAAACACAAGTGGCCTCCCGTCGGTACATTACGTTCGACAACAGTCAGTTTTTTAAAGGGACCACGCTCACCAATGTACTTCTGGAGCATATGGCCAAACTGGGACTGCTACCAGTTCGGGTGCAGGGTCAGGTCAATAACGTGTTCGACGCACTGGTGGTTAACGTTAAGCGCAACGCCATGCCGGGGCGCAACTGGGCAATAAATCTGATTATCAATTTTCCGTCTATTAATCCATGAAAAATCAATTGACCAAATCAATTGCCATTGGGCTGGTAGCCCTGAGTGTCTGGAACTGCAAAACCTCCGACCCAGAGCCATCGCTCTATGAATCGGGCGTGTTTATCCTGAACGAAGGGAACTTCACAGATAATAACGGTAGCCTGTCATTTTTAAGCCGCAACAGTACTACAGTTGCGACAAACATATTTATACAGGCTAATCCAAGTTTAGCCGTGGCTGGAGGCACAGGGCAGGGGGGTGGTGTAGCGGGGTATACAGAAGTTAACGGCAAAGGGCTAATCTTAGTGGATAATAGTAAGGCCGGGCAGGACAAGGTTGAAATTGTTGAATTTGGCACCTTCAAGTCACGAGCAACGCTGAAAGCCCCCGACATTGAAAACCCGCGTCAGGTAATTCAGGCAGGGCCGAACAAAGCCTACGTGAGTTGCTGGGATGTTTCGGGTTCCGGTAATGCATTCTACAAAGACCCTGGCTATATCGCCGTTGTCGATTTGAATACCAGCACCGTCAAAAAGAAAATACCCGCCGTCAAAGGAGTTGTACGGATGGTGTTTGCAGGCAGCGAAGTGTTTGTGGGCAGTAGTGCTTATAGTGGCGATAAGACACTGTTAATCATCGACGCCAATACCGATGAAGTGAAAGACAGACTTGATTTCGGCGCCACGCCCGAACCAATTGCGGTGGATGCTGATGGAAAATTGTGGATTCTGGCCGGAAAAGACATGGTTCGCATTAACCCGCAAAGCCGACTTGTTGAGAAACGATTGACGTTTGCGGCTTCGCCCGGCTCTGTGACTATTAGCCCCGACAAAAAGGCATTCTACTATACATTGAATGGCCGGACATCCCGTTTCCAGATTGATGCAACGTCAGCATCGGGTACCCAAGTTATTCCCCGCTCGTTTAGTGCATTGGGCATCGACCCCCAAACTAAGGTCATTTATGGCAGCGTGATTCCTTCCTACGGGCAGGCGGGGTATGTCCTGCGGTATCAGGATAACGGCACATCAGCAACGTTGATTGATTCGGTTAAAGCCGAGATTGCTCCAACAGGGTTTTACTTCCGATGAATCAGCACCGGGCCGTTATGAACTGGAGCGGAGGAAAAGACTCCGCCCTGGCCTTATATTACAGCCTGCGGTCGGGGCAGTGGGCTATACAGAGCTTACTGACGTCGGTAAATGAACAGCACGGGCGGGTTAGTATGCACGGCGTTCGGCTGGCGTTGCTGGAAGCGCAGGCGAATCGGGTGGGGCTGCCGCTGCAACTGCTGCGTCTGCCCGGCGATGTTTCGATGGAAAGTTACAATGCCAAAATGCAGGAAACACTTCAATCGGCTCAG
Source organism: Spirosoma areae (assembly GCF_054781775.1). Taxonomy (NCBI): domain Bacteria; kingdom Pseudomonadati; phylum Bacteroidota; class Cytophagia; order Cytophagales; family Cytophagaceae; genus Spirosoma; species Spirosoma areae. The sequence goes on from NZ_BAAGTT010000024.1 coordinate 467,390, forward strand.
CAGCAAGGGATTACACACTCAATTTTCGGAGATATTTTTCTGGAAGACCTGCGGCATTATCGCGAAACGCAATTGCAACAGACAAATCTGACGGGCGAATTTCCGCTCTGGCAGCGAAACACCACCGAGTTACTCCATGAGTTTATGGATTTGGGTTTCCGGGCTGTGCTCGTGTGCGTGAACGAAAAGCACCTGCCTGCTGAGTTTGTCGGGCGTGAACTGAGTTTGGATTTACTGAAAGACCTGCCCAAAACCGTTGACCCCTGTGGCGAAAACGGTGAATACCATTCGTTTGTCTACGACGCCCCCATCTTTACTAAGCCCATTAAGTTTACCAAAGGTGAAGTCGTCCGGCGAACCTATACGCCGTCGTCCGGCACAGACTGTCACAGCGCTACTGTCGATCAAACCTGGGATACGGGCTTCTGGTATCAGGATTTGCTCCTGGCGGAGTGAGGATAGGGATAAGTCGCCTATAAAATAGCCGTGCCAAAACGATTTTCCGGCACGGCTATTTGTATAAAGAGTCAGCTTAAATTAGAACAGGCGACCCAGAAAAATCAGTAATACGGCCCCGCCAACGGCAATCAGCAGATTCATAACCAAGCCGTCATTATCGGGGTCGTTGCCCAACCGACGGGCGATAAATCCACCCAAAAATCCGCCTACGATGCCCAGCAGAATGTTAACCAGCATGGAATTATGACTATCCATAATTCGACTGGCAATGAAGCCGGCTAATCCGCCGATAAGAATAGAATACAGGAAACCCATAAGTTTAAGAGATTAGGTGAAATGCCATATGGCGTTGCAATGGTACATAAAAATGAATCAATGTAGAATTATCGCCGGATTAAATTGAGCGAAAAACGACGCGCCAATGGGTATAAACAACACGCAAAGTCATTTTACGAGATAACTGTCTGTTTAAACGGTAATAGTCAATTCTTTCCCTCAATGGGCTAACTATATGTCTCAATCATCATCCCTGAAACGCTCTGCACTTTCCCGGCGGGCACTTGTCCTTTCTGCCGCCGGCCTGGTTGTGGGTGGTGTTTTTGTTGGGGCTTACCAGAACCGCAACCTCAACGCGGCTTCAGGTCGATACCTGACTACGTTGTTCGCCCAACTGTCCGACGACGATAAGCACGACCCAAAGTATGCGGTTGGTAGCCTGAACGTCGCGCCGGGTTTAGAGGCAACCCTCTTTGCCTCAGAACCCATGCTGACAAACCCTACTGATATTGACGTAGATGCCAAAGGCCGGGTTTGGGTGTGCGAAGCGTACAACTACCGCCCGGCGGTTAATGGCAACCCGACTCGAAAAGAAGGCGACCGGATTGTGATTCTGGAAGATACCAACGGCGACGGCAAGGCCGATGTGACAAAGGTGTTTTACCAGGACCCCAGTATCGAATCTCCACTGGGTATCTGGGTGCAGGGCAACAAAGTTATCGTGTCCGACAGCCCAAACGTTTGGGTGCTGACCGACGAAAATGGCGATGATAAAGCCGATAAAAAAGAACTGCTCTTTACCGGTATCGGGGGCGAACAGCACGACCACGGCATGCACACGTTTGTGTTCGGTCCCGATGGCAAGTGGTATTTCAACTTTGGCAATGCGGGCGAGCAACTCTTGGATAAAGACGGAAAGCCCGTTGTGGACATTGCCACCGGCAAACCCATCGACAAGCAGAACTTCAGGCAGGGGATGGTGTTCCGCTGCGACCCCGACGGGAAGAATGTAGAATTGCTGGGCCAGAATTTTCGCAATAATTACGAAGTCGCCGTTGATTCCTACGGCACGCTCTGGCAGTCGGACAACGACGACGATGGCAACAAAGGCGTCCGAATTAACTACGTCATGGAGTATGGCAACTATGGCTATACCGACGAACTGACCGGTGCGGGCTGGCAGGCCAACCGCGAAAACATCGAACCCGAAACGCCCCGTCGCCACTGGCACCTCAACGACCCCGGCGTAGTGCCAAACCTGCTCCAGACCGGGGCCGGTTCGCCAACAGGCATCATCGTTTACGAAGGAAAATTGCTGCCCGAAGTGTTTCGAAATCAGGTGATTCACTGCGATGCTGGACCAAACGTAGTACGCTCCTATCCCGTGCAGAAAGAGGGTGCTGGCTACAAAGCCGAAATTGTAAACCTGCTGGAAGGGACTCGTGACCAGTGGTTCCGGCCTGCCGATGTGTGCGTGGCCCCCGACGGTTCGCTCATCATTGCCGACTGGTATGACCCCGGCGTGGGCGGGCATCAGGCGGGCGACCAAAGCCGGGGGCGTGTATACCGCGTAGCTCCGCCGAACTCGCCCTACACCATGCCGAAAGTGGACGTTTCGACTACGGCCGGAGCCATCGAAGCCTTGCAAAGCCCAAATATGTCCATTCGCTACGAGGGTTGGCAGAAACTTCGTGAGATGGGTGCGAAAGCCGAAAAACCATTGGCAAAACTCTACAAATCATCCGATAACCCCCGAATGCAGGCGCGGGCGCTGTGGTTGTTGAGCAAATTAGACAAAGGAACAAAATACATTGAAAAGGCATTGAAGAGCGACAATCCTGATTTGCGAATCACTGCACTCCGGGCCGCCCGCGAACTCAAAACCGATATTATTCCGTATGTGAAACAATTAGTCAATGACCCCGACGCGCAGGTACGACGGGAATGTGCCATTGCCCTGCGCCGGAACCAGAACCGCACCGGCGGACCGGCCGGACCAACCTCGCCCGACGCGCCGGGATTGTGGGCGCAGTTGGCCAGCCAATACGACGGCAAAGACCGCTGGTATCTGGAAGCGCTGGGCATTGGAGCCGATGGCAATTGGGATAGTTACTACACGGCCTGGGTGAAGCAAATGAACAATGACCCACTGGCTAATGCTGGAGGTCGTGACATCGTCTGGCGTGCCCGTACTAAAGAATCCGTACCGATGCTGGCTAAACTCGCGGGCGACCCTGCCGTCGACCTTAGCCAGCGCCTGCGGTACTTCCGGGCATTTGATTTTAACCCTGGCGCCACCGAAAAATCGACCGCACTATTGGGGATTTTACAGGCTAATAGCAACTCGACGGACGTAACAAAGCTGGCCCTTCGCCACCTTGACCCCTCTTTTGTGAAAAACTCGCCTGTTGCCACAACGGCCTTGAACAAAGTCATGGGCGATGTGTATGGCACACCTGAATACATTGAACTCGTTACCCGCTATGAACCAACATCCGAAAACGCCAATCTTAGGAAGTTGGCCATACAGAAAGCAATGGACGGCTTGGGCCGCGATGCTACCCGGCAGTTGCTAAAGCAGCAGGGTGGCCCAATGGTTTGGGAGGCCATCAATGGCACAGACGCCGAAGCCGCCACAAATATGGTGATGGCCCTGCGTCGGGTGGGTAGTAAAGAATCTATCGAGATGTTAAAAACAGTTGCGCTGGACGAAAAACGACCCATAGCCTTACGCCGGGAGGCTACCCGTTCGCTGGGTGGCAGCAATGATGGCGAAGATGTAGTTATCGCTTTGTTGAAATCTGGTGATATCAAAGGTGACTTCAAAGCAGCCGCTGTACAGGGCGTTAGTGGCGCCTGGCGGAAAAAAATCCGTCAGGAGGCAGCCAGTTATTTAGATGGCGGGGTGGCGGCAGGGAATACAAAACTTCCCGCCATGACCGAACTGCTGGCCATGAAGGGTGATGCTGAAAAGGGACTCAGTGTTTTCAAAAACAACTGTTCCATTTGTCACCAGGTTAATGGCGAAGGCATGGATTTTGGGCCGAAACTTTCGGAAATTGGCTCTAAATTGCCCAAAGAGAGCCAGTATCTGGCCATTATCCATCCCGATGCCGGTATAAGTTTTGGCTATGAAGGCTGGGAAGTGAAGTTTAAAGACGGTAGTTCCATGACCGGGATTGTGTCCAGCAAAACCGAAACCGACCTGCAAATGAAGTTTCCAGGGGGCGTGGTGCAGAATTATAAAATGGCCGATGTCGTGTCCATGAAGCAGATGGACTCGTCCATGATGCCGTCGGGCTTACAGGAAGCCATGAGTTCACAGGAATTAGTCGATTTAGTTGATTATTTAGCAAGTTTGAAAAAGAAATAGAACCGTTTTTTTTGTCATGCTGACGAAGGAAGCATCTTCATGTTCCCTAACTCACTTCAGGGGTGTTTCAAGATGCTTCCTTCGTTAGCATGACAAAAACAGCTTCACCTATCACTATGCAACGACGCAACTTTGTAAAATCAACGCTTGGGCTGGCAGGTGCCGCCGTTTCGGGAGAATCAGTAGCCGGTAACTGGCATTCCCAGCCTAACTTTCTGGCTAAAAATACCTTCAAACTCAAATACGCCCCGCACTTTGGCATGTTTGAAAACAGTGCGGGTAAAGACCCCATCGACCAGCTCAAATTTATGGCCGATATGGGTTTTACCGCCATGGAAGATAACGGTATGATGGGCCGCGAACCGGCTTTGCAGACCAAAATCGGGGAAGAAATGGCTCGTTTGGGTATGGCAATGGGGGTGTTTGTGCTCGACAAAGGCGGCAATTCGCAGAACACCCTTGCCGCCGGAAAATCCGAATTCGTAGATATTTTTCTGAACGGATGCCGACGAGCCGTTGAAACCGCCAAGCGCGTCAACGCCAAACTAACAACTGTTGTCCCCGGCGATTTTGAGAGGAGTTTACCCATTGGTATCCAGACCGGCCACGTAATTGATGCCCTGCGTCGGGGTGCCGACATTCTCGCACCGGCTGGTTTAACGATGGTGCTCGAACCGCTCAGCGACACGCCGAATCTGTTTCTGCGTACCTCCGACCAGACTTATGAAATCTGCCGGGCGGTCAATAGTCCAGCCTGTAAGATTCTGTTCGATATTTACCACATGCAGAAAAACGAAGGCCATATCATTCCGCACATCAACTGGTGCTGGAGTGAAATCGGGTATTTTCAGATTGGCGACAATCCCGGACGGAAAGAACCAACAACGGGCGAAATCAACTACAAAAACGTGTTTAAATACGTTTATGACAAGCAGAAAGGGGCCAACAAGGAATTTATATTTGGGATGGAGCACGGCAACTCGAAGCCGGGTAAAGAAGGCGAACTGGCTTTAATTAAAGCCTATGTCGAGTCAGATAGCTTTGCTGTGTAAAGTATGCACAATATGCCCGTTGTCAGGCAACATTGATTTATAAAAACAGATAGCCCCCAGGGAGCACGCTCCCTGGGGGCTATTCATGTTAATAATATCACATCGAAGGCTACGGAGGAGTTGGTCTGGCTTACAGAACGACAACCGAATTCTCTTCACCCGAAACACCGCTGGCTACGTATTTGTCGGCAGCCCAGTCGTTAGTCCACGTCGTGCCATCTAAGATGTAGCGGTATTGATACTCGCCACCCACGGGCAGTTCGACTGTGGTTTTATACGAACCATCTTTTTGTTTTTTCAGGGCCTGCACGTTAGCATCCCAGCCGTTGAATTCACCGGCCAAAGCGACCGTTTTAGCACCATTGACGGCTTCTGCCGGCACTTCAAACGTTACTTTTGCAAGGGGTTTGCTTTTTAGAAATTGTTTGGCAATTGCCATAGAGGTTCATAGTTTGGTTTCAACGCAAAATTATAATACAAAATCGTTAATAACATAATTATCAACTCATTACCCCTTAAAATTCTTTAAATAATTATAATTTATATGGACTGTTTTATAATTGGATGTCTAAAAATCGTCCTATTTTGTGCTACCTGTTCACTCGTTTTTAAGTAACCTATCTGTAATAGTTCTAATCGTAATGATACGTTCCTGATAGGAACCACTTACAAAATGGTAAGCTAACTGGCGAAGCTCAAGTTCATACCGAAAACGAGCCATCATTTCGGGCCGTTTGTGTCCGAAGTCGCGCAGGTCATCAGCTACCCAGGGTAGATCGATGTCCAAAAGCAAATAGGCATCATAGTGTATCTGCTGCTCCAGTTCATAGAGTACCGGCGGAATATCGTGCAGATAAATGTTCGAATAAATCTGGGTCGTAATCACATCTGTGTCGCAGAACAGAACTCGGTTTGCGTGTTGGCTGGCCTGCCACACGGCTTCTGTCTGCGCTTGGCCAATCCGAATAAAGTCGGCAGGCGTAAAGTCGTTGGATGTGATGAGAGTGCGGGCCATCTCGGGCACATAAACGGTTTTATAATCGGCGGCCAACTGCCGGACTATCGTGGTTTTGCCAACGCTTTCAGGCCCGTACAGGCATATTTTCTTAACGAAATAAGGCCGGACAATGGCCGGGATAAATTCCCAGTATCGAGCCGGTTGCTGCCGAATTAGGGTGGCCGAAACCGGAACCTGCTGGCGGGCAGGGTCGAATGCAACATAGCGCAAGCCCGAATGATAGGCTAAGGGAATGGCATACTCTTCCGACGCAAAAAATACGCTTACGTCCGGGAAACGTCGCCTGATAAAAGCCGCCCATAATTTGGTGGCCTCCCACAAAGGCAACGTCGGGTCGTGAAACTCATTTGACTCGGCCACCACCTCGATGTTGGCATAAGGAGCCAGCAAGGTTGTCAGCCAGTGAAGCCGGATTTCGGGTGGAATGGAATCATCAGGCGTGACAGTCATGGAAACGATAAGCTGGTCACACTGCTTTCTGGCAAACTCAATCAACGCCAGATGCCCCGTATGAACCGGCATGAATTTGCCAAAAACCAAGCCCGTCGTCATGCTGGTTGCGCCGGATAGTTGCGATACTCTTTTGTCCAGTGCCAGGCTCCCTGAAACGCAATCAGGCAGAATAGGGCGTATTCAATACCCACTAATTTAACGCCTTTCGTAAAATACATATAGGTGCTGATGATGTCGATGAGCAGCCACACCCACCAGCATTCTAACTTTTTTTGAATCATCATAAACGTGCCAATGATGCTCATGACGGTAGTGAACGAATCTAAATAGGGAAACGCACTGGGTTTGCTGAATAGCACCGGAAACCACACATGCAGGTGCTGAGCAAACGTTCCCAGAATACCGGTAGCAACCAGCCCGCCAAGCAGTACTATCACCAAAGGCCGACCCACTAATCGGCTAATTCTGAGTTCGTTGCGTTGGTCGGCTTCGTTGATGGCCGGGTGGGTCCATCGCCACCAGCCTTGCAGATTAGTCACGAAAAAGAAGACCTGCAAAAACATATCGGGGTAAAGCTGAATCTGGTAGAACAGAAAGAAAAACAGCAGCACACTGGCCGCACCAATGGGCCAGGTCCAGACGTTAGCGCGGGCCGCCAGCCAGGTTGCGGCTGCGCCACTCAGAACCCCGAAGAATTCCAGATAACTCATGGAGTAACCCCAGAGCGTAAAAAAAACCGTGTTAATGTCGAAAAAACTGGTCATGAATGGAGTAGTGACAGCGCATTGGCTATCTTTAACAGTGCGAAAGTACAGATTAACCTTTATCTGAACCCTTACCTTATGCAACGTATTGCCATGCTTGGGGGCGGCTTCATCGGTCGCTTTTATGCCGAATCGATTCACGGTCAGCGCAGCCGCGACAGGGTCGTCGCTATCTACGCCCGCCGTCAGGAAACCGCCGATAAATTTAAAGCCGACTACGGCTGCGACTTCGCTTCGACCAATATGGAAGAAATAATCGCCCATCCCGACGTCGATATGGTTTGCGTTGCCCTGCCCAATAACATTCACGAAATGGCGGTCAATCTGTGTGCGAAACACAAAAAAGCGGTGGTTTGTACGAAGCCCCTGGGTCGCAATGCCGAAGAAGCCCTGCGGATGATGCAGACCGTTGAAGAAGCAGGCATTTTTGCCGGGTATCTCGAAGATTTATGCTACTCACCGAAGTTTCTGAAAGCATTGGAAACGGTTAAAAACGGTGCACTGGGCCGTATTTTGTGGGCTAAATCCCGCGAAACGCACCCCGGTCCGCACTCCGACTGGTTCTGGGATAAGGAGCAGGCTGGGGGCGGCTGTATGCTCGATTTGGGTTGCCATTGCGTTGAAATTGCCCGCAATTTTATCGGGAAAGATGTGAAGCCCGTTGAGGTCATGTGCTGGGCCGCCACGCAGGTAAAACCCATCGATGCCGAAGACCACGCCATTGCCTTAGTGAAATACGAAAACGGAGCCATTGGCCAGTTTGAAGTAAGTTGGACCTTCCGGGGCGGCATGGACCTCCGCGATGAGGTGATGGGCACCGAAGGCACCATCTGGATTAACAATTTTCTCCGCACAGGTTTCGAGATGTTCACGACCGGCAAAGGCGCCGATTACGTAGCTGAAAAAGCCGAATCGAACACCGGCTGGCTCTTCCCCGTGGGCGACGAAGTGAACGACCTGGGCTATAACCACATGTTTACCGACATGTTCAACTCGCAGGAAGAAGGCCGCGACCCCGCCGAAACATTTTATGATGGCTACATCGTGAATGCCGTTTTGGATGCCGCCTACAAATCCGCCGAGACGAAGCAGTGGGAGAAAGTACACTTACCCGTCTGGCGGGGTCAGGAAGGACTCACCCAGGCCTCCACATTAGTCGATTACGATGATGATTATTACCTCGTTAAAGAGGAACTGATGACCCACGACGGTCGGCACAAAGTGATTCTTAAGGATAAAAAAACGGGGAAGATTATCGAGCGGGATTTGGTGTAGGACTGCTGAACGATCGGGCGTGGATTTATGGTTCGCGTCTGGTCAACACCCTCACTTGAACAAATACCCTAAATCCATCTCCATGCCCGTAATCGGGTCTTTCATTAGGCCGCTCACCCAAGTCTGAATAGACCCATCGGGCAATAGTGTTTGCAGAATACGAGTAGTGGGGATGATAAGCCAGACGACCTGAACACCCGCCGGAAAATATTGCTTGTATGCTTTATCCGTAAGGTCGGTGAGTGCCTGCTTAGGTGATAAGATTTCGACGGCCACAATAGGAGGCTGATTGTAAAAAACAATATCGTTGAACCAATCGGCTGGTAGATTTTCGTAGATGGAAATATCTGGTTTGCACTTCCCCGTTGTTAATTCAAGCTCCAGTTCGGGAAAAACATCGTATTTATCGTCGTAGCGACTTATCGCCACGCTGACGCGATGAATAACTCGGGAATGATTTAATGACATTATATCCTCTGAGTGATATTCTTCAGAGAACTCCACTGGATTGGTTTCCATAGCGAAGAGAGTTTTTCTCAAAAAAAAGCAAAAACGCCATTTTCAGCGAAAATGACTCATTAAGTCATAGCGGAGTTCAACCTCCTACCGCCAACATTTACAACGAGCGGTTGGCGATAGCCAGTCAATTTCGTTTCTTGCAGGACGAAATTCAAATAGAGCTTATCATGCTAAGTGTCAAAGTCATATATGATGGTAAAAGTCTAAAACTCCTGGAACCGGTAAACGTACAAACTCCGCAGGAAGTAATTATAACTTTCCTGCACGACAACCCCGATGCCTCCACCCCAGGTGCTGATATACGCGGAGCCGATATCCAGCGGCTTGTTGAGCACAGTCCGGCCTTCGCTTTCCTGGCCGATGAGGAGGAAGACGTGTATACCGACGCCAATTTAAAAGTTAAATATTGATGAACCGGCGAACAATTGTCCTAACTAAGTTTCCATCACCGACCTCAGTGCTACCAAAAGGCGACCAGCTTTGGTGTTATCTCCAGACAATCCTGCCGACCCCGACGTAATTGTGGCGTTCATCTCGTCGGTAGTTCCGGTTGCACCGGGCAGAGCAGAGTTTGTCCTGGATACCTCTCATCCCGATTTTATAGCCAGCGGTATCAGTAAATCATGGGTGTTCAGGATGGATAAACTGGCTACGCTTGACAAAGCAATCTTTACCGGCGAGTTGGGCGAAGTGAGCGAAACCTTATACACTGAACTTAAAGTACGGCTAAGGCTTGCATTAGACCTTTAATAATCCCAAAACTCAATGTGGTTAGAAAATAAGAAAATTGTCGTCATTGGCGGCACAACGGGCATGGGCCTGTCGGCGGCATTGGCGTTCGTGCGTGAGGGTGCTCACGTTGTCGTCGTAGGGCGCAACTCTGAAAGCTGTGCAGCGGCTGAAAAACAACTCGATGGCAACGGCCTGGCCATGTCCGGCGATGCGTCGGACCCGCAAACGGCTCCCAAAGCCATTGCCCTTTGTCAGCAGATTTTCGGCGGCTTCGATGGTCTCTATCATGTGGCGGGTGGTAGTGGCCGACGTTTTGGCGATGGCCCGCTTCACGACCTCACGCTCGACGGCTGGAACTATACCGTCAACCTGAATTTGACCTCGCTCATGCTGTCGAATCAGGCGGCTGTGCGGGCGTTTCGGGCACAGGGCAGGGGTGGCGTCATTCTCAACATGGGTTCGGTGCTGGGGTCGAGACCATCGCCCGCCTTTTTTGCAACCCATGCCTATGCCGCTATGAAATCAGCGGTTATTGGCTTTACGAAGTCGATAGCCGCCTACTACGCCAATGACAACATTCGGGTTAACGTGCTGGCCCCCGCTTTGGTCGAAACGCCAATGGCGCAGCGGGCGGCTCAGGATGATACCATTCTGGCCTTCACCAAAACCAAGCAGCCACTCGATGGTGGGCGCATCGGCCAGCCCGATGACCTCGATGGAGCCGCTGTTTACTTTATGTCCGACCAGTCGGCCTTTACTACCGGGCAGGTGCTGACCGTTGATGGAGGCTGGAGTGTAAGCGAAGGACAAATTTAATGTGAACCAAATGAACTTACGGCCATCTTTACAAAAACCAGCATTACCGTGAAACACAACAATCCTAAACAGGGTAAAAATAACTCGTCAATCGTAACTCGTACATCGTAAATCAATACATGAACGCAATCGGCATCGACCTCGGCGGCACCTGGATAAAAGGCGTGCTGATGGACACTCACACCGGCGAAATCGTTAAGCAGCTTTATTATCCTACGCTTGGCGAGAAAGAGCGGGGTGCCGCCCACTGGCAACAAGCCGTATCTGAAACCGTCGATGAATTACGGCAACAGACGTCGGTGCCGGTTAAAGCCATCGGGCTGTCGGCGCCGGGTTTACCGAATGAAGCCAACCAATACATTGCGTTCATGCCGGGTCGATTAGCCGGGTTAGAGGGGTTTCACTGGGGCCGGTTTCTGAACGATACGGTCTATGTGGTGAACGATGCTCATGCCGCTTTACTGGCCGAGAGTCGGTTTGGCATTGCCAAAGGCCACCGAAATGTGGTCATGCTCACACTGGGCACGGGCGTGGGGGGCGGCATCCTGATTGATGGGCGGTTATATCAGGGAAATTTCCAGAAAGCCGGTCATGTGGGTCATATAACTATAGATTCTGAATTTGACCGCGACATTACCGGTATGCCCGGCAGTCTGGAAGATGCCATCGGCAACGCCACCATTGAGAAGCGGTCGCTGGGGCGATTCACGTCTACCTATCAACTGCTCGAAGCGTATAAGCAAAGGGACTATTTTGCACAATGGATTTGGCTGTCCTCAGTCAGGAAATTAGCGATTGGTATTGGGTCGCTCATCAATTGCTTCTCACCAGATTTGGTCGTGCTGGGCGGGGGCATCACGCAGGCCGAAGATGATTTATTGTTGCCCTTAGCCGAGTTTATGAACCTGTATGAATGGCGACCCGGCGGACAGGCTACGCCCGTCAAAATTGCCCGCTTTGGCGACATGGCCGGTGCTATTGGCGCGGCAAGTTTTGCTATCCAGCATGATTATGGGAAGGTGGATTAGGCAAGTTTGACTGGATTGACTTTATGCAGCTACTATGTTCTTGCTTCATCCAGAAAATCATAAAAACCGTATAAATCGTGGTTCAGACATATATTCAAAAATGCCGTCAGATTCTCGATACAGTCGAAGCACAAACGCTACAAATTCAGCAGGCTGCCCAATGGTTTGCCCACACGATTCTGGCGGGCCGCATGGTTCACGTATTTGGGTCGGGCCATAGCCGGATTATGGTGGAGGAAATGTGGCCGCGCTACGGTTCATTTCCCGGCTTCAATCCAATTGTTGAACTTTCACTTACCTTTCATAACCTGGTTGTTGGTGCCAATGGGCAACGTCAGGCCATGTTTCTTGAGAACGTGCCGGGCCTTGCCAACCGGATTCTACGAAACTACGACTTGTCGGAGCAGGATTCGGCGCTGGTCATTTCATCGTCGGGTTGCAACGTGGTTCCCATCGAAATGGCCGAATTGTTTCAGCAACGGGGCGTAAAGGTCGTGGCACTCATCACAAAGGAACATGCCGAAAAAAGCACCAGCAAACGCGCCGATGGCAAAAAGCTAAGCGACTTTGCCGACCTGATACTGGATACGGGCGCACCCGTTGGCGATGCGATGATACAGGTGCCGGGTTTAGATACGCCTGTTGCGCCCGGCAGCACTGTGGGCGGGGCTGTCCTGGTCAATAGCCTCAAAGCCGAAGTAGCCCGGCTGCTTACGGAAGCGGGTCGTCCGCCAAAAGTGCTGAGTGCGGGGGTCGTTGTAGGGGCTGAGCGGGCGGTCGATTTGTTCGAGTCGGCGTATGATGAACACGCGCACCGGCTGGCGAAACTGTATGGGCATGTGGGTGTTCCAAGTTACGTGAGCGAATCCAATTTGTAAGTAGCCATGATTGAAACACCCCGCCTGACGCTCATTCCCCTGACCCTCGACCAGCTTCGCTTACACGTCGCCGACCGTTACCGGCTGGAGGAAACACTGGGCCTACACAAAGGACATCGGGAGGTGGCGGAACTGCTTTTGAGTGTTATCACGCACTTTACCATTCCGCGTTTGCAGGACCCAGCTAATGATCCCCTTTATCACACGCTCTGGATGGCTATTGATCGGCAGAAACAGCAATTTGTGGCCGAAGCTAAATTTAAAGGCGAACCCGACGAGACAGGAACCATTGAAATTGGGTATGGTACGTATCCCGCTCTGCATCGGCAGGGATACATGACCGAGATGGTTAGCGGTTTAATACACTGGGCGGGCGGGCAGCCGGGTGTCGAACGGGTAGTTGCCGATACAGCCTCTGAAAACGTCGCGTCGCAGAAAGTACTGGAAAAGAACGGTTTCCAATTGTTCGACAGACTGGAAAACATGCTGTGGTGGGAATATAGGTTCAGGCAATAATTTGTCACCTGCATAGTACTGCTTAGGGGTAAAATTGTATATTTCGGTCAGTTTACATAAATCCTTACCCTATGCCCTCGCGTCGTAAATTCCTCCGTCAGCTTGGCGGAACATCAGCCTTATTAGCCAGCGGGACCACTCTTGCCAACGCTGAAAAATCCCTGGCATCCAGTAAAACGTTTCAGGAAAGTCTCATTGACGTCGTTCAGCCGCGCTCGGCTGCTGACACGATTAATATAGGTCTCATTGGTGCCGGTATTATCGGGCACTACGATCTCAACTGCGCCTTGAAAGTGCCCGGCACCAAAGTTGTTGCGGTAGCTGACCTCTACGATCCGCGATTAGCCCGGGCTAAAGAAGTTTGGGGACAGAACATCATGACCACACGCGATTATCGGGAGGTGCTGGCCCGCAAAGATGTCGATGCCGTGCTTATTTGCGTACCCGACCACTGGCACGACCACATTTCCATTGCTGCCCTCAGCGCCGGAAAGCACGTCTACTGTGAGAAACCAATGGTGCATCACATCGAAGAAGGACAGGCCGTTATTGCCGCACACAAAAAATCCGGCAAGGTATTTCAGGTGGGCAGTCAGCGGGCAAGTAGTGCGGCTGTACTGGAAGCCCAAAAACGCTACGAAGCAGGCGACATTGGCGAACTAACCTCGGTCGAAACGTTTCTGGATCGCACTGATGCCCTCGGTGCCTGGCAATACACCATGCCACCCAACCTCAACCCTAAAGAGTTAGACTGGGACACGTACTTAGGCGATGCGCCAAAACGCCCGTTTCAGGCCGAACGATTCTTTCGCTGGCGGAACTACAAAGAGTATGGCACGGGCGTAGCCGGTGATTTGTTCGTCCACTTGATCACAGGATTGCACACCATCACGGGTTCAGTAGGGCCAACACGTATTTTCGCGCTCGGCGACCTGAATTACTGGAAAGATGGGCGCGATGCCTACGACCTTGTGACGGCCATTATGGATTACCCGAAAACGGATAAACACCCCTCCTTTCAGTTCACGACGCGGGTTAACCTGGCGACGGGTGCCGGTGGCGACATTCATACGCGATTAGTTGGCACGGAAGGTGTTATTGATATTGGCTGGAATTCGTTTGTCATGAACCGGCTCAAGCGTCCGAATGCGCCTATGTATAGCACAGGATACGACGCACTTTTTACCTATCCCCAGGCTATGCAGGAGGAATTTATCCGGCAGTATGACCAGAAATATCCGTCGGATAAATTTACGCGGGAAGTGAAAAACGAACCGGCGGTGGCGTTCAACACCCCCGATGGCTACGACGACCGGCTCGACCACATGATTGTTTTCTTTAATGCAATTCGGGAAAACAAACCATCGCTGGTCAAAGAAGATGCTGTGTTTGGCTTGCGGGCGGCAGCGCCATCACTGGCTGCCAACCTAAGTGCCGCCCAACGTAAAGTAATCAATTGGGACCCCGTAGCCATGAAACTGGTGAAGACAACATAATTTTTATAACCATTACGATGAAAGATGTTTCTGTAGCCCAGAAAATGAATCTCCCCTGGGTAGAGTCCCCTTTTTTTGAAGACCTTCTGCTGAAAAAAGAGCTAACGCCCGACCAAATTGAGATGGTCAGGCAGTACAATCGGGAAGGTTTTTTGGTACTCCGCCAGGAAGTTAGTCATGACTTGATTAACCATACCATTCAGGAAATCCAGGGTGAGTATCCGGGTCGGGTAGGTGAGAAGCCCGACCGGCATCAGGATTTATGGAAGAAGTATGCAACCGTGCGTGAAGTGGCCAGCCAGCCCCAAATTTTCGATGTGCTGCGCCTGCTCTACGACCGCGAACCCATTCCGTTCCAGACGCTTAATTTCAAGTTTGGTACGCAGCAGCGTGCCCACTCCGACACGATTCACTTCAGCAGCACACCGGCGCGGTTCATGTGTGGTGTGTGGGTGGCGCTGGAAGATACAGACACCAATAATGGCCCGCTGTTTTATTATCCACGTTCGCATCGGCAGAAAGAATTCAATTACTTCGATATTGGGATAAAAGCAGAGGAAAACTACGCTGAATACCACCATTATGAGGATTTTATCGAAGAATTCATGGAAGCTAATGGTTACGAACGGCAGGAAATCCACATGAAAAAAGGCGATGTGCTGATTTGGTCGTCGAACTTAGTGCATGGTGGAATGCCCATAAAAGGCAATAATGTAACGCGCTGGTCGCAGGTGACGCACTACTATTTTGAAGGCTGCATGTACTATTCGCCCCGCTTCTCAGACATGTTTGCCAACAACCTCAATTTGCGGCACGTCGTGAATATTGCCACCGGAAAAGTGGTGCAGCACAGCGAGAATGGAAAGCCCATCGAAACAATAAACACCGGTAGTTTTCGCTACGCCGTCAGTCATAACTTTACCCTACCAATTCTCTTAAAAGAGGTTGTCAAGAAACTAATTGGCAAAAAACCATTCTAAGTGGTTCGTAATCAGTAATCGTGTTTATGCGTGAGTTAATTGATCAGTACATTACGGCCTACAACCGGATGGACGTACCTGCTATGATGGCCCTGCTGCATGAGGTCATTCTATTCGAGAATGTATCGAACACGGCGGGAACCACGATAACAAGCGGACGGGCGGAGTTTGAACGATTAGCCCGGCAGTCGCTGCCCATATTTCGGAGCCGTCGACAAACGATTCGGTCGGTCACCCTGGGCGAGCGAACAGCCGCCGTTGAGATTGATTACGAAGGCGTTCTGGCCAGCGACCTTCCCAACGGTCTCAAGGCTGGGGAAACACTCGCACTGCGGGGCGTAACGATCTTCGCGTTTAGCGATGGAAAAATCAGCCGCATCAGCGACTACAGTTAAAAAGTAGGAAATAAACGTGTCTTCCTCCTTCCTCTCTTCCTCCTTTATCCCCTCTTATGCAACCTGTTCCTATTAAAACCACCGTCGTTGGTTCGATGCCCTTTCCGGGCTGGCTCGAATTTTCCAGCCAGAATCTCGCGCAGTTCGGCCCGGCCGACATCAGCGAAATGATTGAAGATGCCGTTGTTGCGTCGGTTCACGACCAGGTTTCTGCTGGATTAGATGTCATCACCGATGGCGAACAAACCCGCTTCGATTTCAATCTGTCGTTCTACGGCTACATCAACGGCATTCAGAACAACGAAACCGAACTTCGGCGGTATGGCCCACCCGCCCATGATCAGCGCGGCAAGCACAACATCATTGAGCCACTGACTGCGCCCAAAGGCTTGGGTGTGGTCGAAGAATATCTGCGCCTGAAACGCCTGGCTCCCCAAGGGCAGGGGCTGAAAGTGTCGATTCCCGGCCCCTACACGCTCAGCGGCCGCTTATTGCCGGGGAGCCTGTACAAAGATCGCTGGGAAGTGACAGAAGCGCTGTTGCCCTTAGTAAATAAAGAAATTACGGACTTAGTGGCGCTGGGCGTACCGGAGATTTGCGTGGATGAGCCCTCGATGTCATGCTATGCGTATCGCGAAGACACGAAGCGGTTTGTCGATATTTTTAACCGGACGGTCGCGCCGGGCGTGGGCAAAACCCGGCTGTCGATGCACCTCTGTTTTGGCAATTATAAAGGCCGCTCAGTGGGGAAGAAAACCATCGCCCCCATGCTGCCCGATTTCTTAGACATGACAGTGGATGAACTTCACTCCGAAATGACCATCCTGAATTTTGCCGAGGTGAATCTACTGGAGCGGTTCGCCGAAAAATTCGACGTGGCCGTGGGCGTCATCGATGTGAAAAGCTACTACATCGAAACCCCCGAAGACGTGGCTGAACGCATTCGTAAATGTTTGCCCTACGTTCCCGCCGAAAAATTGGCCGTTGCTCCCGATTGTGGCCTAAGCCAAACTGCCCGCTGGGCTGCCAAACAAAAGTTGGCCAACATGGTGGCTGGCGCAAAGATTGTTAGAGGGGAATTATAACATTTCTTTTAATTCGTCGGTAAGCTGGCAGCGTTCATTGGCCAGTTTGCCGACGTTTTCATGTAACTGCATCCGGTTGACGGCATTGTCGAAATGTTGGCCGAAATCCGTCCGAAGTTCTTTACGTTTCATGGCTTCCAGAAATCGCCGAACATCATCGGGCGTTTCAAGCAGGAGGGGAGGCACTTCGGTGGGTTGGTCATTATCGTCTTTCGCGACCATCGTAAAATAGCTGGTATTGGTATGTTTTATAGTGCCCGACTTTACATTCTCGGCCACAACTTTTATTCCTACAACCAGCGACGTCCGGCCCACGTAGTTTACTGAGGCCATCAGCGAAACCAATTCGCCCACGTCGACCGGCTGGCGAAAATTAACCCCATCGACCGACACCGTTACGCAATACTGCCCCGCATGTTTAGCTGCACAGGCATAAGCCACTTTGTCCATCAGCGAAAGCAGGATTCCTCCATGGACGCGCCCGCCAAAGTTGGCATAAGCCGGAATCATTAACTCGGTGAGTGTCGTGCGCGAATGGATAACGGGTTTGGCAGGGAATGACATGACGATTGAATAGAAAAATACAAGGCTGAAAAAGACGTATGCCATATCTCCACGATATGGCATACGTCTTTTTCAGCCTTGTATAGTTAATTAAACGGCAAAACTTTCCCCGCAACCGCAGGTCCGGCTGGCGTTCGGGTTCTTAAACTGGAAGCCTTTGCCATTCAAACCGTCCGAAAAGTCGAGTTCCGTACCGGCCAGATAAAGCAGACTTTTGCGGTCTACCAGAATCTTAATGCCTTTATCTTCAACCACATGGTCGGTTGGTTGCTGGGTTGCATCGAATTGCAGGTCATACATCAGGCCTGAACAACCGCCACCCTGCACGGCTACCCGGATGGCCGTATTCTCAGCCAAGCTGTCTTTCTGACGAAGTTCAACAATCTTATTTTTAGCAATTTCTGAAACCGTTACCATAATCCTGATGGGTCAATATTGACGCATATCAATGCTTTCTCTATAACTTTCGGCCAGATAGAAAAGTTCTTTTGTCCCGGCCCAGACAACCATGCTAACCAACGTTGAACATATTGGGATTGCCGTTCGCGACATTGCCGCATCGAATGACTTGTTCACAAAAATACTCAACATTGCGCCTTACAAGGCTGAAGCCATTGAATCAGAAGGCGTTACGACTTCATTTTTTCGGGTAAATCAAACCAAAATTGAACTTCTCGAAGCAACCAATCCTGACAGCCCAATTGCGAAGTTTCTGGCCAAAAAAGGAGAGGGTATTCATCACATTGCCTTTGAAGTCGATGATATTGAGACCGAAATGCAGAGGCTAAAAACGGACGGATTTACGTTATTGAATGAGACTCCCAAGCGAGGAGCCGACAATAAATTAGTGTGTTTCCTGCACCTAAAAGGCACCAACGGCGTGTTAATTGAACTGTGTCAGGAAATTAAAGCAGAGCAGAATGAAGTGTAAACCAAATCGTTTGTTAGTTGGATTGCTGTTTTTTGTAGCAACGGTTGCCCACGCCCAGTTGCCCGGCAATGCCGCCCGCTACACCCAGCCCGGCGTTGATGTCAGGAATTACGCATTTACCCTTACCCTGAACGACTCCACCAACCAGATTCAGGGAGAAACGGCCATCCGTTTCTCCCGCGCCGACGACCGGCAAACCGTTTGGTTCGACCTCATCAGCCCTAAATCCGGAACGCCGGACCGTGACTCATCAGGAACCGGAATGAAAGTCCGTGCTGTAAGCCTGCCCGATGGTAAAACTGTACCGTTCAGCCAGCGCAACGACCGGGTATTTGTGAATCTGCCAACTGCTCAACCTGACCAGATATCAGAAGTAGTGATTCGCTACGAGGGGATCCCGGCACGAGGGCTGATAATCAGCCAGAATAAGTTTGGCGAACGAACATTTTTCGGCGATAACTGGCCCAACAACGCCCGGAATTACCTGCCTGTGATCGACCACCCATCCGACAAGGCAACCTGTTCATTTACGGTAAATGCCCCGGCTGTGTATCGGGTCATTGCAAACGGTAAACTTCTGAGTGAAAGCAGTTTGCCAAATGGAAAGAAGCAAACGCGCTGGCAGGAGAATACGCCCATCCCGACGAAAGTGATGGTCATTGGCGCGGCCCGATTTGCGGTCGAAGAAGTGGGTGCGGTTAGCGGGGTGCCGGTGCAAAGCTGGCTCTACCCGAAAGACAGTCAGAAAGGGTTTATCGACTACCGACCGGCGAAAGAGATTCTACAATATTTCATTGATAAAATCGGGCCGTATTCCTACGAAAAATTAGCCAACGTAGAATCAACCACGGTTTTTGGCGGGATGGAAAACGCCAGTTGCATTTTCTATAACGAAAAGGTGATTGTGGGCCGGAAAGATTCGGATGTAGAAGCGTTGCTGGCGCATGAAATTGCCCATCAGTGGTTTGGCAACTCGGCCACCGAGACCGACTGGTCGCAGCTTTGGCTGAGCGAAGGATTCGCCACCTATTTCTCCGCGCTCTACCTCGAACACGCGTATGGTAAAGACACCCTCAACGCCGTGCTGAACCAGAACAAAGGTCAGGTTTTCCGGTACAATGCCCTCAAGCCCAAAGGCACCATTATTGACTCGACCACCACGAATTTAATGGATTTGCTGAACCCAAACTCCTATCAGAAAGGCGGTTGGGTGCTGCACATGCTTCGTCACGAACTCGGCGACGATGTATTCTGGAAAGGCGTTCGGGCGTATTATGAGAAATTCCGCAACAGTAACGCCCAAACCTCCGATTTGCAGGCGGTCATGGAAAGCGTTTCGGGCGAGAAATTAGGTCCGTTCTTTCAGCAATGGCTTTACCAGCCCGGTTACCCCGAAGTGGTTTGGGGAACCAGTTACGACGCGACCAAAAAAGCGTTGGTGATTGATGTTCGGCAGGCACAGCGTACCGGTGCCTTCTTCACAATTCCGCTCACGTTCAGCATCCGGGGCAGCAACGGCCGCGAACTCGCCCGCTCACCCCGCCTGATTATGACCGAACAAACCCAAACGTTCACCGTCCCGCTGTCCACGAAACCTACTTCGGTCATTATTGACCCCGACAATATCGTGTTGATGCGTGCTGTATCGACGGACCGCGTACAAATGGGTAAGTAAATTCCTAACTTACCAACCCGCCCGACCGCGACCAACTAACTGCCTCTTGCCATGCTCAAGCGCGTTTCTATCCAGAATTTCAAGAGCCTGAAAGACGTCACGCTCGACCTTCAGAAAGTTAATCTGCTTATCGGCCCGAACAACTCCGGCAAGACGAATTTTTTGAAGGCGCTGGAGGGGTTCTCTATAAGTGGACAAACTATTGAAGCTTTAGAATCAGTCAGTTTTAAGCATCAACGAGTAAATATTATTTACAAATTTGATTTTCTGCCGGACCCAGAAGGATATATGGCAAAAACTTACGATGAAAGTAAGGGGAAAATATATACCTATCGTCAAGAGTTTGAGATAAAAGATATTGATGATTTTACTAGAGTGGAAACAACAGTCGATGATTGGTTTTTAGACGAAAGTAATAGTAGAAGTAATATCACAATATTTGGTGGACATAGACGTGAATTTTTTGATTTTAAGAATACGAGGATATATCGCCCTGATCCGTCAAAATTAATTCAACAAGTTAAATTTTCAGCAGAGCAAGTAGATTTATTGGCTGATTGTTCTAATCTTGTTTCATTCTATTATTATTCAGATTCTAATTTTAAACGAAACGCAAAAAGAATTCAAGAAGATCTTTCTAAATGTATTCCTGAGATAGCATATTTCACTTTACCACCGGTAAAAGTTGGAAACGAGAGTATGCTTGGATTGCGTTTTTTTGATAAAGACGAAAATGGCTATTGGGCAGATGAAGTGTCAGAAGGCGTTTTATACTTTCTCGCCCTTCTCTGCATCATCAACCAACCAGACCCGCCAAAACTTCTGCTTCTTGAGGAGCCCGAAAAAGGGATTCACCCGCGCCGAATACGGGAAGTGATGGATTTTATTTTTCGTCTGGCTGAAGAAAAAGATGTACAGATTATTCTCACGACGCATAACGAGCATGTATTGGATGATTTTTCAACGCGGCCAGAAGCTGTATTTGTCTTTGATAAAGACGAAGAAGGAGCTACTTATATAAGAAATCTCCAGAAAGACATTATAGAACCAACTAACCAACGGAATCGGGAATTAGGACTTGATGAAATTGATTTGACCACTAACCTAAGTGAAAACTGGCTTTATGGACTGTTAGGAGGAGTTCCGGCTATTCCATGAGTAAAATGAAGTTAACGTATACACTCGTAGGAGAGGGGTTTGCCGAGTACCAGTTTATTCCAGCATATATGGAATGGGTTGCCATCAGTTATCCGCAAATTGAGCAGATAGTCAGAACCAAAATTCAGATTCCTATAACTAAGAATTCGAGTGTATCTAAGGTACTGCAGAGTGGAGCAACTTTATGTGCTCAATCATTCGCTGATACTAAAAATCCGTGTGAACTTTTCATTGCGGGTATAGATTTGGATGAGCCGGACTTCACGGATGATTTAGAAAGACACGACAAACGCCTTCGGGAATTGAAAGAGAAAATGGGCAAAGTCTACAGCCAATACAAAGACAATATTATTCTATACGTGCCTATACAGGTGATTGATTGTTGGGTGTATTACGTTCAGCATAATGCAACGGCAAACAGCCTGGAATCTGTAGGGAAAGACGAAACCAAAAAGAGGGTTTATGGCGAAAAGAATCCTGACCGTCAGCGCATTGAAAAAGTTGTTCGTGAAGCCGCAGCCAAAGCTGATTTTGCTAAACTTGCCAAACAATCCCGTAGTTTCAAACACTTCCACCACCAAGTCACAAACTTCCTGACCCAATACAACAAAACGACACAACCATGAAATATTATAATTCCATCATCGACACCATTGGCAACACGCCGTTGGTGAAACTCAACAAAGTCACGAAGGGCATTCGGGGAACGGTGCTGGCGAAGGTCGAGTATTTTAACCCCGGCAACTCGGTAAAAGACCGCATTGCCATTCGGATGATTGAGGATGCCGAAGCGCAGGGTTTACTGAAGCCCGGCGGCACCATCATCGAAGGCACGAGCGGCAACACGGGCATGGGCCTGGCATTGGCGGCTATCGGCAAGGGCTACAAATGCATTTTCACGATGGCCGACAAACAGTCGCAGGAGAAGATTGATATTCTGCGGGCGGTGGGGGCCGAGGTTGTTGTTTGCCCCACCAACGTTTCGCCCGACGACCCGCGTTCGTATTATTCCGTCGCCAAAAAACTCAACCGCGATATTCCGAACTCGCTCTATCCCAACCAATACGACAACCTCGCCAACACAGCCGCGCATTACGAAACCACCGGTCCCGAACTCTGGCGCGACACCGATGGCAAAATCACGCACTTCGCGGCAGGCGTTGGCACGGGTGGCACCATTTGCGGAACCAGCAAATTCCTGAAAGAACAGAATCCTGACGTGGTGTCGATTGGCTTAGATACTTACGGCTCCGTATTCAAGAAATACAAGGAAACGGGCATCTTTGACGAAGGTGAAATTTATCCGTACTTAACCGAGGGCATCGGCGAAGATATTTTGCCGCAAAACGTCGATTTCAGCCTGATTGACCATTTTGTGAAAGTTACCGATAAAGACGCGGCTATTATGGCCCGGCGATTGTCGCGCGAAGAAGGTTTATTTGTTGGTTGGTCGTGCGGCACGGCAGTGCATGGTGCATTGGAATGGGCGAAGGAAAACCTCACCGACGATGACGTGCTGGTGATCCTGCTACCCGACCACGGCACGCGCTACCTCGCCAAGATTTACAACGATACCTGGATGAAGGATCACGGGTTTCTGGAAGATCGCGCCTTCAAAACGGCCCGCGACATCATCCATCACAAAAATGGCCGGGGTGAAGCATCACATTCGCAACTGACGACTATCGGCGCGGGCGTGTCGGTGAGTCAGGCCATTCACGTGCTGAACCGCTATGGCATATCACAGATTCCGGTTACGGACGAAAACGGCCATATTGTTGGCAGTTTGACCGACTCAACGATTTTAAACCGGCTTATCGAAGACCCAACCGTTAAAGACCATGCCGTAAGCGAACTGATGGACAAACCCTTCAAGTTTGTGGGCTTAGACAACACCATCGACGCGCTTTCGTCGCTGATCGACCGCGATAACAAAGCTCTGCTCGTTCGGGATGAAAAAGAGCAGGTACACATCATTACGCAGGCCGATTTGCTGGCTGCTATGACGAATTAATGAATAATGGTCAATGTATAATGGATATTCGTTATTACTCATTATACATTGACCATTATTCATTTCAATCTCACCGCCGGTTATCTCCGCCCTCTACCATACTCAGGTAGCTCATGTAGCGGCTCTCGGCGATTTCGCCTTCGGCAACAGCATCTTTAATGGCGCAACCCGGTTCGTTGAGGTGCAGGCAATTGTTAAAGCGGCACTGATTCAAACGGTCGCGCATTTCGGGGAAGTAATGGCTGATTTCTTCTTTGGACGTATCCATCAATCCCAATTCTTTAATACCCGGCGTGTCGATGATATACGTTTCGGGAGCCAACTCGAACATTTCGGCGAACGTCGTTGTGTGAACGCCTTTATTGGCAAAGGTCGAAACTTCGTTCGTGCGTAGGTTCAGATCGGGTGCAATGGCGTTCACGAGCGACGATTTGCCCACGCCCGAATGCCCGGATAGTAACGTTACCTTGTGATCGAGTAACTGCCGGAACGCATCGACGCCCTCGCCTTCGGTAGCTGATGTAGACAGGCATTTGTAGCCAATGCGCTCGTACATATCCATGATTTCCTGCTGATACGCCAGCCCTTCCTCGTTCAGAATATCAGTTTTGTTGAACACAACCGCCGTCTGAATGCGAAACGATTCGGCAGAAACCAGAAACCGGTCGATGAAACCAAGTGAGGTGCGGGGCAGGGTTAACGTAGCCAGCAGCACGGCCTGATCGAGATTGGCTGCCAGAATGTGACCGTGCGCCGTTTTGTGGACCGACTGCCGGATGATGTAATTCTGGCGGGGCGAAATATCGGTGATGATGGCCGTATTTTCGACTTTGTCTTCGACCTCAAAGATCACCCGGTCGCCCACGGCAATCG
The DNA here is from genome assembly GCF_054781775.1 of Spirosoma areae. Classification (NCBI taxonomy): domain Bacteria; kingdom Pseudomonadati; phylum Bacteroidota; class Cytophagia; order Cytophagales; family Cytophagaceae; genus Spirosoma; species Spirosoma areae. The sequence goes on from NZ_BAAGTT010000024.1 coordinate 491,720, forward strand.
GGTTCGTAACTTTCAGTCCCTGTAATTTGAACTTGCCCTTCAGCCGACCCTGAAAAATATGACCATCCGCATTCCGAATGTCGTACCAGGAGCCGGTAGAGCGGATAACTAAGCCGTTTTGCAATTTTTAAAGAGTGAAAGAGTGAAAGAGTGAAAGACCGGGCCGCAGTGCGGTGCAAAGCTGGCGCGACTTATTCGCTCTTTCGCTCTTTCGCTCTTTCACTTTTTAATTGCTTTACCACTTCCATAACCTTCGCGGTTGCGCCAATGTTCCGTTGCACATAATCACGGCTGACATGAGCCGCTTCCGACGGGTCAGCGTATTGTTTTGTGAAGGCGACCATTAGCTGGGCTGTATTACTTATTGAAAAAGCGGCTCCTTCGCTTACCAAATCGACGGCTTCCTGAAATTTATCGTACTCGGGGCCGAAAAATAGAGGCATCCCGAAGGTAGCAGCTTCCAGAATATTGTGCAGCCCTTGCTTAAACGCCCCGCCAACGTAGGCAAATTCACCGTATTGATACAGCGACGAAAGCATTCCAACGTTATCAAGTAGAAGAACATCGGCGTTGACAGCCTCAGCTTGAGTTACCTGCGAGAAACGTACTGATGGGCGTGTTAACTGACTCCGCCAGCGCTCAATTTCATCCGTATGAATTTCGTGCGGGGCGATGATAACTTTTAACGGCTTATCAAACGTATTTATGAATGGAATCAGGACATCCATATCGGCCTGCCACGCACTGCCAACAACCAGCAGGGGGTAGTCTGCTTTGAACGCATGAACTACCGGAATGCGCTGCTTCGCGGCTGCTACTTGCGCCACCCGGTCGAATCGGGTATCGCCCGCCAGCGTAACGTCCGTAATACCAATCCGTTTCAGCAACTCAATCGACTCCTGATTCTGTACCAGAATATGGTCGAAATAATGAAGCATAGTCTGGTAGAAACCGCCATACGATTTGAAAAACAGTTGATTAGGACGGAAGATAGCCGAAAATGAAATGACCGGTACCTGAACAGCTTTTAATTCGCGAAGGTAGTTGTACCAGAATTCGTACTTAATGAAAAAGGTGATGCGGGGGTTTACCAGCCTGATAAACTGTCGGGCATTAGCAGGTGTATCGGCAGGCAGGTAGATAACATAATCGGCCCCATCGTAGTTTTTTCGCACTTCATAGCCCGAGGGTGAAAAAAAGGTCAGCAAAATTTTATGATCAGGATAGTACGTCCGAAAGGCTTCGATAACGGGTCGGCCCTGTTCAAACTCGCCCAGCGAAGCGGCATGAAACCAAGCGATTGGCGCTGTAGTTCCGGCAAGTTTTTCAGCCAGCAAATCGGCCCAGTTGCGTCGGCCATCGACCCACTTTCGGGCTTTGGGATTAAATGGCGCTACCAGTTGCAGCAGCGTTTGAAAAATAAGAATGCCCGTGTTGTAAATTCCAGGAAACAAGCGAATACGCGGTTGGTTATACTTACAAAGCTACAAACTCCCTATCAAATCCCCCGTTCATGCAAAGCTACGACACACTCACCGAAGCCCTAACCGCCCTCCGTCAGCAGGGATTCACACAGGATTATAATCTTAAACCCGATTGTCTGCACTGCCAGCCTGATAATATCGAGTTAAAACCCGCCGACTTTGACATTGTCGATGTGTACCGGTTTGAAGGAATGACGGATCCCGGCGATTCGGCTGTGTTGTATGCCATCGAAGCCAAAAACGGCAATAAGGGGGTATTAGTTGATGCGTATGGCGCTTACTCCGAGACCATCTCTCATGAAATGGCCGAGAAACTACGTTACACTCCCGAAGATTAACGAACTTTTTGGCGTGGAATAACGCTTTTATGACTACAAAATGTATGTTGATACAATGAACTGGAATAGATTAACGAGTGATACTCAACTTGACGTTATTAAAGAAGAATCTGCCCGGCAACCGATACTTATTTTTAAGCACAGTACAAGTTGCTCTATCAGCGCTATGGCTCTCAGCCGAATGGAGCGCAACTGGAGTGACCAACTGGGGGTGAAACCCTATTACCTTGATTTAATAGCCAATCGTCTCATTTCCAATAAAATTGAGTACGTTTTTGGCGTTGAGCACGAATCGCCCCAGGTGCTTCTGATCCGAAACGGTAAATGTGTTTACGATGCCTCGCACATGAGCATTTCCTTTGCAGGCTTGCAGCAGGCAGTTTGATTAATGTATAATGAATAGCGGTGGCGTAATCATTAACCATTATTCATTATACCCGCTTACTCCTTCAGCGTAATCTTCGCCCGGTGACAAACGCCCCCGATGGGTGGATTGAACTTGGATACGCTAACTTCAACCGCCTGCAAATCAGGATATTTGCTTCGTATTTCCTGAATAATCTGGTGGGCGATGTGTTCAAGCAATCGGGCTGATCGCTGCATTACGCCAGCCGTAATTCGGTATAAATCTTCGTAGTTGACCGTGGCGCTCAGCCGGTCACGGCGGGCCGCTTCCGAGAAGTCGGCGGTTACGACAATATCTACGGAATATTTATTGCCAATTTTCTGCTCTTCGTCATAAAAACCGTGGTAGGAGAAGAATTCGAGTCCTTCTAAAGAAATTGTTCCCATAAGTAATTCAGACTGCCAATTCCCCCAAGTTGCGTCAGTGATTTTACCTGAAACCGGCTGGCGTAGTTTAAGTGTCCAGCCGGTCTTTATTACTTAAACTGGTCGAAAAACGAACCGCCTTTTTTAGGCTTCGGCTCCTCTGATTCCTCGGTGGAGACTGTTTCTGGCTCGGTAGAAACTTGTTCGGCTTCTGCAGCCCCCTGAGAGGCCTCCGGCTGAATGGAATGATGAATGGCTTCATCGAGTTTTTCAACAACAGACTCATCGGTCGGAATGGCCTCGGGAATCGCCGTTTCACGGTCGGTGAGCGGGGGTAACTCAGTAACCGGGGCAGCCGTTTCATCCGCAGCTTGTTTTTTCTCGTCGGCCTGTTGCAGTTCCTCCTTAATTTGATGGGCTACTTCATCGATTTTTCCTTTGAGGTTTTGCTTGACGAATTTTTTCTCAAACCGGTCAACGCTATCGACGGCATTGCTGGCAAGGGAGCGTATTTGGGTGGCCAAATTTTCTTTATACCCTTCCAGGGCTTTGAAATCGTGCTCTAACGATTTCAGGTCGTTCAAAATATTATCTTTCAGGTAACGGGCCTGGTTTTCAGCATCCTGTACCATCAGTGTCGAACGTTTGCGGGCATCGGCCAGGAGTTCGTCGGCCTTTATTTTGGTTTCGCTGATGTATTTTTCACCGGCTTTGTTGGCCTGTTCGGTAATTTGTGCGCTGGTATCTTCGGCTGTTTTTAAAGTTCGGAACAGCGTCATTTCCACTTCTTTTAATTTGCCTAATTCTTTTTCAGCCAGTTCAAGCTGCATTTTCAACATTTTATAGTCGCCGGTTACCCGTTCCCACTCCTGCGATAATGAGCTTAGAAATGCGTCAACATCTTCTGTTTTATAACCGCGCAACCCCTTCTCAAATGTGTGCTGCCGGATTTCGATGGGCGTAATTTTCATTGGTGCGCTTAAGGTTTAGTTAATTACTGGGTAATCAGATAAGGTGAAATAACGTGCTTAATACTGATTTAACAAAAAATAGGCTGAAAAATAGGTGATTCCTATGCAAAGCAATTCTTTCAACTCAATTTCCATACCGAAATTGTTCGGTCATCGCTGGCAGAAAGAAGCTGGTCCTTGTAGGGTGTCCAAAGAACTTTATTGACCGACGTGCCATGGCCTGCATGGCGCGCCCGGTCAACAACCTTCAGCAGCCGATAGCTATCAGCATCCCAGATTTTGATGGATTTATCCATACTGGCAGTAGCCAGCAAACGCCCGTCGGGGCTAAACGCCAGGTGGTTGATTGCAAACATATGGGCCACAATATCATGCTGCGGTTCATAGTTTTTTTCACTGTCCCAAACTTTAAGATGAGCGTCCCGTCCGGCAGTAAGTAAATAGCGGAATTCAGGCGAGTAGACAACGGTGAAAACGGAGTTGGTGTGCGCGGAAATAACTTGTTTAAGCGCCAGTGTTGTCAGATCAAAAATACGCACCGCGTGGTCGCTGTAGCCAACTGCCAATTCGCGCTCAACCGGGTTCACGGCTATGCTCCGTGCCGATTGACCGGCAGCTTTCAGGTGTTTTCGGACAACCATCTGATCAGTATCCACAACGGCGACTACCCCATCTGAAAGGGCCACAAACGCATTATTTTTATAGAACTTGATGTCAAAAAGAGCCGCTGAGGTAAGCTTCAGCGATGCTACTTCCCGTTTCTGAACCGGGTCGATAACATGGATTCCCTCATAATTCTGGCCAACCCATAGCTGTTTGCTTACTGGATGCAGGGCCAGTGCATATACCGAAGCTGGTACAGTAGCGACTAATTCGCCCCGGTCAGGCCGGTCAAGGTGCCATCGTACCACCTGACCATCGCCACCGGCCGAAAAAAAATGTTCGGCCTGTAGGCCTTGCTCAAGTGTATAAACGCAGTCACGGTGGCCGCCGAAGGTATCTATTTTCTCGATTGTCACAGCTCGAAAAGGTTCGGGTTAATTGTCAAAGTTCGTTAATCCTTTGTTTTTTCTGCATTTTTGGTTTGTGACTTTGCAGATAGATATAAACGACGATTGCATAGCTGTGCTTTGTGCCATTACCGAAGACGAACCGACGCTGCGGTCTGAACTGGTGCTTACGGCTTCGGAAGAGGAGGAATTGGCAGGTATCAACCACCCGTCTCAGCGAGTAGAATGGCTGGCGTGCCGGGTAGCTATTCGGCAATTAGTTGAAAAACAAGGCATTACGTACAGGGGGTTACGCAAAGATGCGTTCGGAAAACCCCATCTGATTAATTCCGTCTGGCACATTTCGCTTTCGCACACGAGCGGCTGGGCGGCTGCCGTGCTACATAAAGTGCGACCGGTAGGCATTGATATCGAGCCAATTCGGGACCAGTTCAGACGTGTGGTGCCTCGTGTTTTGTCGGAAGCAGAAGTAATGCATGCTGCCGATAACCCCAATCGATTGGCCGTGTACTGGTGTGCCAAAGAAGCGTTGTATAAACTTTATGGAAAACGCCGGCTCACCTTCCGGGAGCATCTTCATATCGAGCCTTTTGCCGACGGTGCCGCGCACCTGACTGGACACGTTCGCTTACCTGACCACGAAGAGCAATTGATAATTCGTTGTTTCCAGATTGGGCCAGGACTGCTGGCAGTGGCGTTTTAACGAAAACAGCATATGCCATATCTTCAAGATATAGCATATGCTGTTTTCGTTAAAACGTGATGATTGATGAGATCAACAACTACAGACCATTTGTAACTTGTCAGACCAGCCCATTCTTAAAGGCGTAGGCGACCATGCCAGCCGTGTTTTTAGTGCCGGTTTTTTCAAGAATCCGCAGTCGGTGGCCTTCAACCGTTCGGGGGCTAAGAAAAATCTTTTCACTGATTTCGTTCGTAGAAAGACCTTCGCAGATAAGGGCCAATACTTCTTTTTCCCGTTCTGAGAGTAAAATTTTGCTGTTGTAGAATGAATTGACTGGCTTATCTACTTTTGTTTTATTGGTCATTTTACGAAGCATGGCTTTCGAGACGAATTCGTTCAGATAGACGCCCTCATCCATAACCTTACGAATGGCCTTTTCCACTTCGCCAGCTTCTGCATCTTTGAGCAGATAGCCGCTAACTCCCTTCTCGAGCAGGTGCAGCACCATTCGGTCTTCGTCGTGCATAGTCAGTACCACAATTTTCACGAGTGGATAATGCTCGTGCAGGTAATCGGCGGTAGCGGTGCCATCCATTACGGGCATTTGCAGGTCGAGCAGGACAACGTCGGGTGTTTTGCGGGAAATCCTATCAATTAATTCCTGACCATTTGCGGCTTCAAGAATTAGTTCAAAGTCGTGTACCTGGCCAAGAATAGTTGCCATCCCGACGCGAAATAAATTGTGATCGTCGCAGAGGGCCAGTTTAATTTTTCTCATGGAGGAAGGCGATTTAGAAACCGATGGCGTACATACCGGTTGGTACCAGTCGGCAAATTAACTTAATAAATCAACAGGTTGGGCTTCGTGTAGTTGAACCTGTACATGAATCTGTGACCCTCGTCCGGGGGCTACATCGAACGTTACATGTCCATTCACGACGCTGAGCCGGCTTTCAATATTTTGCAGGCCAAGCCCACTCTGTCGATTCTCGGTCACGGCATCAAAATCGAACCCAATGCCATCGTCCACCACCGATAAACGAACCTCGTTGTTAAAGCTAATCAATTGAATCAGAATATGCCTGGCGCGGGCGTGCCGAATTGCGTTATTGACCAATTCCTGCGAGATTCGGTAGAGCATCAGGTCAAAGCCGGGCGGAAAATGAACATCCGATTCAGGGTAGGTCAACTGTACTGCTGTGTCGCCATCCGAAGCACGGTCGGCCAGTTCTTCAAGGGCCGCCAGGAGTCCAAATCGTTCGAGTGTTGTGGGTACTAAGTTGCGGCTGATGCGTCGGACGTTGGTCATGGTTTCGTCAATCATGGACCGGGTTTTCTGAAACTGAAAACCAACCTTACCTTCTCCTCCTACCTGTTTTTCCAACTGGTTCAGGCTCATTTTCATTACCGACAACATCGTGCCGATGCCATCGTGCATGTCTTCGGCCAGCCGTTTGCGTTCTTCTTCCTGCCCCCGGAGAGTAGCCGCCATGAGGTCACGCCGATGCTTGGCCTGTAATTCTTTAAATGCCAGTTGCTGATTTGCCTGTTTTTGCTGGTAATAGGCCACGAAGATGATGATGAACACCGCCATCACCAACAACACCGCCGTACCGACGGCAATTACAAAACCAGTGTCTATCGACATTATAGCTGCTTACAGTCAATATGCGTTAAGTAAAATTGGGTAATTACCGACTGAATACCAATGACTTGCCTGTACTTTTGAGCGAACGGTATGCTTCAGGAAATAGAACAGTATCTCGTTTTACAGTAAGTTTTCCCGATCATATTTACTCACCCACAATCCCACAGTAAAGAATAGGCAGAATACTAAAAATAAAATCTGACTGATGTTCCAGTATAGATCAAACGTATCTTCAGATGTGCTGTTCATATCATAGATATATGCTGCGGATAAGAAGATAAAAAATGTTCCGGCAGAATAAATTAATAAACCGGCATTTACCCAAAACATACTAAAAAGCAGAATGTTTTTTACCCTCAGCTTAGCCAGTAAATTATTGAAATAGACTAAGCAAATTAATATAGAAAATAATTTAACAACAGATTGACTTTGTGCAGAAGTAGCGTTTGACTGATAAAATAATAATGTCGCTAAAAATGATAGTATTGTTAGCGCTAATAAGGCTGATCGCAGAAAATTAGTCTGGAAAGAGAGCCTATAAATGGCACCAATCAATAAAACCTCAAAACTTGCCTGAATATTCTGAGTAAATAGATTGTTGAAGCTCTGCAAACTTAACCAAAGAGCGTAGGTGTCTTTAATAAAATACAATGCGAATAATACAATACCGATCTTTAATTCCAGTTTTACGTAGCGGTAAACAGATAGACCTACTAATAGTGGAATTAAACTTCCTATGTGTGAAATAAAATCAATTGGAAACGCTAAAATTTGCTCATAAAGTTTAGACCACATTTCAGTGTATAAAAATTAAATTAATTATTAAGCACAATGCCTTGGGCATGTGTGACCATCACCCAGGGATCTATCGCCCCCGCTTTCCGGCATATCTTTCGTGCCAGCTATGTCGTCAAAAATGGGCATGTCTTTCCCGGTTGCGTCAACACCTGTCAGCAATATGCGGGGCTTGAGTTGACCTTTGCCAGGTTTAGTTGGTTTGCCGTTATCATCTTCCCAGCGTTTGCCGTAATGGACACGCAAGCCCACACAGTCTGGCTGTCTGAGCAGGTGCATTACCTGATTAAGACCGAAAAATTCCGAGCGGATATACTCGTCCTCGGAAAGACCGCAAGCTAATTTAGCGGCTCGATGGGCCGCTTTTAGTGCTTTTGTTTCTCTGGAGTCGAGAATACGACCCGCGTTCTTGGTGAAAACAGACATGATAGAGCGTGCTGGAATTAGGTAATGTTGGTTGCTTATGGAGGGATATGGTCGGAAAGCCACTCTAAAGTAAGCCTGTTCTTGGCTTTAACACCATTTGTATATTTTTATTTAAATTTGATAACTATCTACTAATCAATATGTTATGCCGCTTATATAATTTGCGAATACGTAGTTTTACCTGGTAAAGTGCGGATTTTTGCTTGTATTCGTTAAGGAACTTAAAATCGGTGTTTCTGCGCTTAAACCGATCATTCTGTTGATATACCTTTGTTCTGTAGCTGGTTGATGACAACTGGCAGCGACATTTCTCATAGGTTAGGTTAAGAACGAAAAGCCGGGACAACTTGCCCCGGCTTTTTTTTGACTTTTTTAAGTTGATAGCAACTGGAAGCTACGTCAATAAATTTAGCAGATAGGCCCCATAACCGCTCTTGATTAAGGGTTTGGCGATGCTGGCTAATTGCTCAGCGTTGATAAACTTCATGCGGTAGGCAATTTCCTCAATACAGCCAATTTTTAAACCCTGTCGCTCTTCAATAACGTGAACGAACTGCCCGGCCTGCATCAGCGACTCAAAGGTGCCTGTATCGAGCCAGGCTGTTCCCCGGTCTAACACACCGACTTTCAACTGGCCCCGTTCCAGATAAACCCGATTCACGTCCGTAATTTCCAGTTCACCCCGGGGCGATGGCTTAATGTTTTTTGCAATCCCGACGACGTTGTTATCGTAAAAATACAAGCCTGGTACAGCGTAGTTCGATTTGGGTTTCTCCGGTTTTTCTTCAATAGACTTTACGTTGAAATGTTCATCGAATTCAACAACACCGTACCGCTCCGGGTCATGCACCTGATAGGCATAAACCACGCCCCCGGTTGGGTCGTTGTTGGCCTGCAGCAGTTTTGATAAACCTGAGCCGTAAAAAATATTATCGCCCAGTACGAGTGCTACTTTATCCTGGCCAATAAATTCCTCGCCAATGATAAAGGCCTGTGCCAGGCCGTCGGGGCTGGGCTGAACGGCGTAGCTAAACCGGCAGCCAATGCGCTCGCCATCGCCGAGGAGTTTCTCGAAATGCGGCAAATCGTGGGGGGTCGAAATAATCAGAATTTCGCGGATGCCTGCCAGCATCAGAATCGACAGCGGATAATAAATCATCGGCTTGTCGTAAACAGGCATCAATTGTTTAGAAACCGCCAGCGTAAGCGGATGAAGACGGGTGCCAGAGCCTCCGGCAAGGATAATTCCTTTCATAATTTAGCGTGGAGCCGGGAGCGGGGTGCGCGGGTTGAGAGTGTTTTTACCCCTGCTCCGTGCGCCCTTCGCCCTGCCATTAACGATTTGCGTACATTCCCTGGTAATAACTCTGGTAAGTGCCGGACGTGACGTTGTCTAACCACGTCTGATTTGCTAAAAACCAGTCAACCGTTTTTTCGAGACCTTCCTCGAATTGCAGCGAAGGTTGCCAACCCAACTCATTCATAATCTTGTGGGCGTCGATGGCATAGCGCAGGTCGTGTCCGGCGCGGTCGGTCACGTAGGTAATCAGTTGGGCTGATGTGCCTTCGGGTCGACCGAGTTTGCGATCCATAATCTGGCACAGCAAATGAACGATGTCGATGTTTTTCCACTCGTTGAAGCCGCCGATATTATACGTCTCCCCAAGCCTGCCCGTATGAAAAACCGCATCGATAGCGCGGGCATGATCGACCACAAACAGCCAGTCGCGAACGTTTTCGCCTTTCCCATAAACGGGCAAGGGCTTGTTGGTCTGGATGTTATGAATCATGAGCGGAATCAACTTCTCCGGAAAATGATTTGGGCCGTAGTTGTTTGAGCAGTTCGACAGCACAACCGGGAGTTTGTAGGTGTTGCCGTAGGCACGAACGAAATGGTCCGAAGCAGCTTTCGATGCCGAATAGGGCGATTGCGGGTCGTAAGGGGTTTCTTCAGTAAAGAAATCCTCCGGGTTGTGCAGCGAGCCATACACCTCGTCGGTCGAAACATGATAAAACCGCTTACCTTCATAACCAGCATTGCCCCCGGCGGCTTTCCACCTATTTTTGGCCGTGTTGAGCAGATTGACCGTTCCAACAACGTTGGTCATCACAAACGACATTGGATCGGTTATGGACCGGTCAACGTGCGACTCAGCCGCGAGGTGAATGACCCCATCGAACGACAATTCAGCGAACATGTCCTCCAGAAATTTCGCGTCGGTAATATCGCCTTTTATGAAGGTGTAATTGGGTGCATTTTCGATGTCAGTCAGATTAGCCAGATTACCGGCATAAGTCAGCGCATCGAGATTATAAATCTGATATTCGGGATATTTCGTAACGAATAACCGAACAACATGCGATCCAATAAAGCCGGCTCCACCGGTAATCAGAAGTTTCATTTTTCTTACGTTATAAAGTTATAGAGTTCTTAAGTCATGGAGTCGTAAAGCTGTGTAGTGTTACAAGAGAATGGCCCGTAACACGATATAACGTTATGACTCTATAACTTTAGAACTGATTTTCTGCTGCCAACGCCACGCATCGCGCAGGGATTCGGCTAATGAACGACGAGCCTGCCAATTCAGCACCTGATTTGCTTTCGAGACATCGGCATATACTTTTTCAACGTCACCTGCCCGGCGCGGGCCAATCGTGTAGTTCAGCTTAACACCTGTTTCCTGCTCGAACGTTTTAATGATGTGCAGAACCGTTTCGCCCCGCCCCGTTCCTACATTAATGACGTTGTAACTGGTCTCGTCGTCACTTTCCATTAATTTACGAAGGGCCTGCACATGCGCTTCGGCCAAATCCATCACGTCGATATAATCACGAATACAAGTACCGTCGGGCGTGTCATAGTCGTTGCCGTAAACCGTCAGGCTGGACCGAATGCCAGCCGCAGCCTGTGTAATGAATGGTATCAAATTGGCTGGAACACCCAGCGGTAATTCACCGATTTGTGCCGACGGATGCGCCCCAATGGGGTTGAAATACCGCAACGCCATTGCCCTGACGGGCACCTGCGCCCGCACGGCATCCCGAATAATGTCTTCGCCAATGGCTTTTGTATTGCCGTAGGGCGATTGCGCCGGTAGTCGGGGTGTTTCTTCGGTTACGGGCAGGTGTTCGGGTTGGCCATAGACCGTGCAGGATGATGAAAATACAAAGTTTTTCACCTTATAGGTTGGCATCAGTTCCAGGAGCAGCAGCAACGAGTCGAGGTTGTTTCGATAGTATTTCAGGGGCTGCATTACCGATTCACCCACGGCTTTGTGAGCTGCAAAGTGAATAACACCAATTGGCGCTTCTTTCTGGAAAATGTCCTTCATCGCAGCCCTGTCGTTGCAGTCCACCGGGTAGCAGGTTACATCGCGCCCCAGAATGGCCCTGAGACCGTTGAGCGCCGAACGTTCGGAGTTAGAAAAGTCATCGACAATGACTGGTTCAAAACCAGCGTCAACTAAGGCGACAACTGTGTGGGAGCCAATGAAACCGGCTCCGCCAGTGACCAGAATTTTAGGAGAAGAGGCTGTAGTAGTCAAACCGTTTTTTATAAAAATTTTGTTGCTACTTTAGTATAGCAACTCGTAAATCCAGACAAAAGTAGTACATTCAGGAGGTTTACGAAAACACTTTTTATTCCGGGGTTATCCTATTAAGCAGCACAAAAGAATGAACGACAAGGAGTTAAAAGCCCTTATCTCGCTCTTAGACGATGAAGATCGGGAGGTGGTTAAGCATGTTGAAGAGCGAATTCGGCAAATGGGCGGGCAAATGATTCCGTTTTTAGAGTCTGAATGGGAGGGCAGCTTTAACCCCGAATTGCAAAAGCGTATTGAAGAACTAATTCACGACCTCCAGTACGAAACCGTTCTGGATCGCATGCGCGACTGGAAAAACGGAGGGGGCATGGACTTGCTCGAAGGGCTTTGGATCATAGCCACCTATCAATATCCCGACCTTTCGCTTGACAAATTAAAGCAGGATGTTGAGCAGTTGTTCTACGACGTTTGGGTGGATTTTAAACCAGATATGCACCCCGATGAGCAAATAAAGGCGATGAATACAGCCTTTTTTTCAAAGCTGAAATTTGCGCCAAACACCAAACATTTCCACTCGCCAGCCAATTCGATGATTAACCAGGTGCTCGAATCGCGCCGGGGTAATCCAATCACCTTGTGTGTGCTCTATATGCTCATTGCCAAGCGGCTGAACCTGCCGGTTTATGGTGTCAATTTGCCTAATCTGTTCGTATTGACGTATAAGAACAAGAGTGGCGTCCAGTTTTACATTAATGTGTTCAACCGGGGGCTAGTCTTCACAACTAAAGACATCGACCAATACATTGATCAACTAAATATCAATCGGTTAGATACGTTCTATCAGCCTTGCACCAACGCCGATATTATTCGGCGGGTGTTGCGAAACCTGACGCTGGCCTTTGAAAAAATCGGTGATACAGAACGGGTTCAGGAAGTGGAGCAAATTCTGAATACCGTTCGGGACGACGGCGACGGCTTGCCCCTGTCGGATTATACCCAGCGGTAGAAGTAAGTTCGAGCCGGACCACAAACTTCAAACAGCATTACAAACTCCCGGTCTTTCCGCCATCGACCGGAACATTGATGCCATTAATTGAGGCTGCTGCGGGTGTGCATAAAAACGCTACAGCCGCAGCCACTTCCTCGGCTGTAGCAAATCGGCCGGTTGGAATTTCGCTTTCCATTTGTGCTGACGTTTCCTGTTCTGTCTTGCCCGACGCCTTCGCCCGCATCGCCAGTACGGCCTCTAAACGAGCCGTTTGCGTGTAGCCCGGCAGCACATTATTAACCGTTATGCCGAAGCGGGCAATCTCCAACGAAAGCGTTTTGGCCCATTGGGCAACGGCTCCCCGAATGGTGTTTGATACGCCCAGGCCAGCAATTGGCTGCTTGACCGACGTTGAAATAATGTTAACAATACGCCCATAGCCTGCCTGTTTCATGGCCGGAAAAACGGCCTGAACCAACACCTGATTAGTAAGCAGGTGATTATGAAACGTTTGCACGAATTCATCGGATTTAGCCTCGATCAACGGGCCACCCGCCGGACCGCCTGTATTATTTACCAGAATATGCAGACCCGGAAATTGCGCTACATGCTGCGAAATGGCTGCCTGCACAACGTCGGGCTGGCTAAAATCGGCAACGATGTAGCGGTGCGTTTGCCCTTTTGTTGAATCTAAACCGGCAAGGGTCGTTTTCAATGATTGTTCATTTCGGGCCATCAGGACAACATTAGCCCCCAGTAAGGCCAGTTCAATGGCCGAAGCTCGCCCAATTCCCTGTGTACTGCCACAAACAAGCGCAGTTTTTCCAGTTAAATCAAGATTCATCAGGAAGATATTAAGTTAATTGGCTGACGGCTAAAAAGACAAAACAGACTACTACCAGTTATCAATACAAATCGTCAGCAAAGATGAGAAAAACGCCGTTGGCGTAGTATTGTGTCGACAAATTAACGAGTTTTGGCCAACTTTGAATCCAGTAATAACCTTTTGCATTCTAAAAAACCATGTCGAAGACATTAATTATCGTGGTGGTCGTTGCCCTGTTTTTGGGTATGTATGGCTGTAGTTCGTACAATGGCCTGGTTCAGACCGATACAACCGTACAGGAAAAGTGGGCACAGGTGCAAACGCAATACCAGCGTCGGGCCGACCTGATTCCAAACCTGGTTCGGACGGTGCAGGGAGCCGCCAATTTTGAGAAAGGGACCCTGGTAGCTGTTCAGGAAGCACGTTCTAAAGCGACCAGCATTAACCTGACTGCCGATCAGTTGACGCCTGAAAACATTCAAAAGTTTCAGGCAGCCCAGGATCAGGTGAGCGGTTCATTGTCTCGGCTGCTGGCCGTTGCTGAAAACTATCCGAACCTGAAAGCAAATCAGAACTTTCTGGAACTGCAGGCACAGTTGGAAGGAACTGAAAACCGGATTTCCGTTTCCCGAAATGATTTCAACGGAGCCGTTAAAACCTACAACCAGTCGGTCCGGTCGTTCCCGAACAATATTTTTGCCGGTATTTTTGGCTTCCCTGTAAAAGGCTTCTTTGAGGCTTCACAGGCGGCTCAAAGCGCACCAACGGTACAATTCTAAGTAAGCGAGGAGCATGGGGCGAGGAGCAGGGTTGTATGGCCCCGCCCCGCGCTCCCTGCCCCCTGCTCATAGCCTATGCAAACAAACCCGTTCACCCCCAACGAGCAACAGCGTATTGTGGAGGCCATCCGACAGGCTGAAAAAGCGACATCGGGTGAAATTCGGGTACATGTTGAACCGCATTGCGCGAATGCCGACCCGGTAGAGCGCGCCATTGACGTGTTTGCCCGATTAGGAATGCACCAGACGCAGGAGCAAAATGGTGTGCTGTTTTATCTCGCTCATGCCGACCGCAAATTTGCCGTCATTGGTGATAAAGGAATTGACGCAAAAGTGCCTGCAAATTTTTGGGAAAGTACGAAAGACCTGCTCCGCAGTCATTTTAAAGACGGCCAGTATGCAGAAGGGCTAAGCCGGGGAATAGAGCGGGCCGGGGAACAGTTGAAACAGTATTTTCCATACGCCAGCGAGGACAAAAATGAACTCGCCGACGACATTTCGTTTGACTAATACTGCCGTGAACGTACCCCTTTTTATTGACTACATAGTTCGACTGTTGCGTATTGGATTCGTTATCTGCCTGTTCGTTAATCCAGTCAGTTTGCGGGCACAGGACTCCGCAACGGATGCTGGCACGTCGGCTGATGCGGTCATCCCCAATAAGCCAAATCCGCCCCGTTTAGTCAACGATTTTGTTGGTATATTGAGTAGCACCGAGCGCGCACAACTTGAAGAGAAACTACGGGTTTATAATGACTCGACCTCAACTCAGATTACGATTGTTATTGTCAAAACCACCGAACCATATCCTATTGGCGATTTTGCCTTTCAGGTTGGTCGAAAATGGGGCGTTGGGCAGCAAGGCAAGAATAACGGCTTAGTCCTGGCCTGGGCTACCCAGACCCGCAAAATTTTCATTGCGCCCGGCTACGGCTTAGAAGGAGCCATTCCCGATGCCATTGCCAAACGAATCATCACCAATACCATTGCGCCTGCCTTCAAACAGGAGCAGTATTATCAGGGCCTGGACGCAGCCACGACCGAGATTATTCAACGGGCCAAAGGTGAATACCAGGCCGAGCCGGAAACGACCGGCGATGATGGCGATGCGAGTACATTCTTTATGATCCTGATTGTCTTTCTGGTAATCATCTTCATCATCGCGCGTCGAAAAGGGGGCGGGGGCGGTAGTAATCGGAATC